>NZ_JACJVM010000006.1:0-465894 GCF_014212065.1 Aequorivita sp. 609
GGATGGAGGTTGACCGACCATCAATGGTATGGCAGTCTGATATTACTTACATACCTATTGGCAACAAGCATTATTATGCAGTTTTTATAATAGATGTCTATACCAAGAAGATCGTAGGATAAAAAGTCTCTGATAATATGAGGGCACAGGCAAATATGGATGCATTGAATATGGCATTGAAAGAAAACGACGCCCCTCTGGTACACCACAGTGATCGGGGGAGTCAGTATACCTACAAGGGATATATTGATCTTTTAAGGGAAAATGGAAGCCAAATAAGTATGGCACTCTCAGCCCATGACAATGCCTATGCTGAACGTATCAATAGAACCATAAAAGAGGAATATCTTGATCATTGGAAGCCACAGACATTTATCCAGTTAAAAAGAATGACGGCAAAAGCGGTCAAGAATTACAACAGTAAAAGATTACATAACAATAACGACAGAATGAGCCCTGAGAAGTTCATAAATCAATTTTCTTTCTTGAGGCCTCAAGAAAGAAAATTGATGACTATTTTTGATAATCTAAATTAATAAATAACGGTCAACACTAATCAGGGATATACAATGGCGCGTAAGGGAGTTAATAATCGTTATTCAATTTTGATCTCAATCTCCTGTGGCCAGTTTCAATCCTCCTTCGGACAGGTTTCGATTTCAATTTCGATTTCTTATTGGATTTCGTCAGAGTTTGATTCGTTGTAGGTCCTCTTCCTCTTCAACTACTGTTTGATTGTATTTCAAAGTCCACCCCATTGAATTGGTAAGAATGTAAATTTTCGAAAGTTCAGAAATTAATCTGTTTTCAGCATTTGTTCGCAATTCTGAAGCTTCAATTTTCTTACGTAGCGATTTCTCTACACGTTGTTTTATTTTGTTGTAATCCGAAGCTGTAAATTGATTTAAATAATCTTGAGTTACATCATAGTATTCGATATTTGGATTTATTGATAACTCAGGCTCGGGAATACTCGTGATAGTAACAGTTTTTGTCGCTTCGTTAACTTCAGATGTTATTTTGCTTAAATCGTAGGCTATGCTAGCTTTAGCATTTACTACAATCAATGCTTTTTTACGAGCGTCGAATAGGCCGTACATTAAATCTCTACTAGCATTATAACTAAAAACTTGAGCGTAACTTCCTTCGGTTACAATAAGTTTGCCACATTTTTTAATTCCTTCTCAATAAGTGCAGTATTAGCTTGCAGGGTTTCGCGATTGTCCTTTCGGTCATCACAATATCGCACACTAAATATTATAACAAAAGCAATGATAATACCGAGGAGAATGTTTCGCATAGAAATAATTTTTACAGGAAAGATATAAAAATTGGGTGTCAGTTAATAATTGTAACCTTTAGTTTAACTGAAAATTAATTATTACAAATCGTATTTAATTACAAGCATAACAATTCTAGGCATTACAAAATACTGCGAAGTTGTATTGAATTGATCATTAAAGCTATCATTATTAATAGATTTTGTGTCTAAAATATTTGTTGCTTGTACAGAAAACTCCCAAGGGCTTTCACCGTGTTTGTAATATAAATTAGCATTAAAAAACGAATAACTGTTTTCAATAGTTTTGGCATCGTTGGTGTAATTGTAGTAATCCCATTCCGCAAAAAAGTTGAAGTCTTTTAAAAATCGGAGGTTTACATTTGCATAAGGTTTGTTGGTGAAGAATGTTTGTTCAATTCCTCCATTGTCATAATCGTTTTTAATGAAACGATAACCAACTTCAAAATTTGGAAAACTCTTAAAATTACTCAACGCACTTATGTTGTAATTTTGAGTAAAACTCTGACTTTCTTGAATTCCATTGTTGATGGTGTTGTTTGTTTTGGTTAAGAATAATGCAGCATCCAATTTAAATTGAATTTTCTTTACTCTTTTGCTAAACCTACCAACGGCTGAAAAAGTTTCATCTGGAAAATTACTATCAAAATTAACTGGGCTACTTACTTGATTAATTCCTGCTAGTTGAGTGCTGGTTTTTATAGCATCAATACGTCGAGTATAGCTTAAATTCCCACCAATATTTGTGTAATTAAAAAGATTGAAGCTAAAATATGTTAAATTATAACTATGCGATAATGAGTTTTCTAGCTCTCTATTTCCGCGGAAAAGTCTATTGTAATTGTTAAAAACGTAGGCTTGTGCGTAATTATTCACATCGCTATATTCTGAAGTGATCGCATAGTTAAAACGTATATTCTCACTTTTCTTAAGTTCTAAAACAACATTTACATCTGGTAATACCATCCAGTCATTTTGAGTTGAGGTTGTTCCTAATTGCTCGTTTTTCAAGTTGTAATTATGAAATGTAATCCCAGGTGTGAAAATAAACTTCCCCGATTTTAATTTATAATGAAGTCCGAAAAATACATCTGAGAAAGTATAGTTTACATCGTTATTAAAATCGTTTTCAGTGAAATTATTTTGATTTCCATTATCTAAAATTTGAAAAATATCTGAGTTAAATTTCTGATTGCTATAAGTGGTTCCAAGGGTGAAGTTGAGGTTGCTGACATTGTTCAAAACATAGTAATAATCAATTTTTGCATCGAGCTTATGACTTTTTACAGTTTTGTTTTGGTTAATGTTGTAGCGTTCCGATTGTTCCAAAGGATTGAATGTATCGGCATCACTATTAAAAGGGTCTAGTGGATTAATAGTAGTAAATACCCCTCGAAATGGAATTGAATCCTGAACTGCTTGATAAAATGGATCTTCATTTTGATATAAATGTTGAACTTCTGCAGCAAATATGTTTTTATCATTTAAAGTGAAATAAGCATTCGCGTTTTGATTTATTGAGAAAGGCTTGTTTTCTTTTGCTTCAGAAATATCATTTTGGTTACCGCCAACTATTGAAAGCGTTGCGTCGTCTTGCGTTTGTTTTGAAGTTTTTACCAAGGCGTCATAATCCATCTGAAAATTTGTATTAGGTTTATAAACACTACTCAGTTTTAGCATAGCCAATTGATTGCGTTGATCGTTATTGGTATTTGTATTTTCGGTAATTCCAGTAAGAATGTACTGGCTGATGCTATTATTTACAATATTCGTTTTATTGTCACTTAGAATCCCGAAACCACTGATGTCTAATTTATCATTTACAGCATAACTGAAATTTCCAGCTACAAACTTGGCGTCTATAGCTTTAGCTCTGTCGTTTTGAGAAACAGCAAAACCTAAGTCGCTATCGCTAATTCTAAAACTAGTTCCACCTCCTCGGTTGAAATTTTTAAAACCGCCAGTAAAATTGAAGTAGTCGCGAAAGGTAAAAGGAACTTCTCCAATATTATTAAAATCGGTAATTAGGTTAATACTGTATTTGGGACTGTAGTAAAATAATTTTGGATGAACCAAATAACGGCCGCTATCTTCACCGTATTCATCAGCAATTCCTGCACCTGCAGTGACTTCTCCAAACCAAAAGTTTTTCTTTCCTTCTTTTAATTTTATGTTAATCGCAACATTATCTCGATCGTTCCCAAGTCCACGCATTTGGTCCACTTCATTGTAATTTCGAAGTACTTCTACTTTGTCTACAGCATCGGCCGGAATGTTTTTGGTAGCTAGTTTACTATCGCCGTCAAAAAAATCTTTTCCTTCAACCATTACTTTGGTAACAGTTTTTCCTTCTACCTGAATTTCGCCATCATCATTAACCTCCACACCGGGAAGTTTTTTCATGACATCTCCGAGCTTGCGTTCATTGCCATTTGTGAAACTATCTGCGTTGTAAACGATGGTATCGCCTTTTACAGTTACAGGCATTTCGTAAACAATTTCTACATCGTCCAACTGATTTTCCTGCGGATTTAAAATAAAATTTAAATCGATGTTTTCTGATTCAGAAGGAACGGAAACTGTTTGTTTTTTGGTTTCATATCCTAAAAAGCTTGCGGTTAAAGTGTAAGTATTTCCTTTTGGAAGATCGAGTTGGTAGCGACCTTGATGATTTGTAATTCCATAGGACTCTGTTTCACCTGTAGTTTTAACACTAGCAATTACATTTGCAAATTCCAAGGGATTGCCAAGGCTATCTTTAATGGTTCCTTTTACTTTGATGCTTTGCGCTGAAAGTGAAATGGAGAGCATTATTAAAATGAAGGTGAAGATTTTGTTCATTGGTTGGTTTTATACTGTTTTCGACAGTAATTTTAATAATTCTAAAGTTCAATTTTGCTTGTTTTTTCTCGCAGAGGCCGCAGTGTTTATCGCTTAGAACGCAGAGAAATCGTTATCTCTATAAGTGCTCTGCGAAAAATTTTGCGCTCTCCGCGTGAAACAGATTTTCAATTTCGATTTCGATTTCAATTACGTTTTCTCCTAGAATCCACCGCCACGTCTTCCACCTCTGTTTTGGAAATTTTCACGCAACTCTTCAGTTTTTTCCTGTACAATTTTGATGTATTCTTCACGAGTTACTTTCTTTCCTTTTTTAGGAGCTTCAATTTTTTCGGCAGATTTTGGGTTTATTACAACTTTTGAACATAGCAATGTGGTTCTATAAACGTTCAACTCCATAATTAAGCCAGGTAATCCTCCAAACTCTCCAGGGCCATTACTTACAGGGATTTGTGGTGTAAACCAAGCAGTAACCTCGATTTCTTCAGGAATTTCAATCATATCCATTGGGTCGTCAAAATTTGTAGAATCTTTTTCAACTTCAGTATTTTCCTTTTCATCTTTACCTTTTCTGTCGCGTTTTGGACGAGCCATACTAAAATCGGTTGGGTCAACTTTTTTCATGGCAATAGCTTTAAATACGGTGTACTGTCCTATTTGCTTAGTATCCTTCGTCATCTGCCAATCCAACGATTTTATAGAGTCTGTCACTAAAAATTGTTTTCCAAAGAATTCATTTTCCTCTACAATTTGTCCTGTTTTTAGGTTTTTGTATTGACTTCCAGGAGTAAAGCTATTCATCATCATTCTGAAGCCTGGGTTAATTGGTGTTGCATCAAGTTTTTCTTCTTCTTTATAAATAGATTCGTCTTTTGTAAAAGTGAGGATGTAGGTTTTCTCTAATGCGCTTTTCATCATCTGAGAAACCATTTTTTTCATTTCCTCAGTCATTTCGCGTCTGCCAGCTCCCATTTCATCTAAGTCTACAGTTGTTTTAGATTCGTAAAAAGCTTGCCCACTTATACTTTGTGCGTTTAAAGAAACCGAAAATAAAAGGAGAAAAATTAAAATATATCGTATCATAAAATTGTAATTAAGGGTAAGTTTAAAGTTAATGAACATGAAGTAAATTGCTTAAAAATAATATATTTAAATACAACAAACTATAGTTCACTAATACTAAGACGAGTGAATGTATAATGTGTTACATAATTTTACGTTTTAGGGTATCACCACATTTTGTAACTTGCCAACTTTATGAAACCACTTCTAATATTCTTTTTACTAATTGGTCAATTTAGTATTGCTCAAAGTTTAAACTTAGAGAGTAAGACTCCGTTAGGTGCTGATAGGTTTATTGGAGTAGACAACTACAAGAATACCTATTTTATTAAAGATCGTGTTCTAAACAAGAGGGGAGCTGATGGGAATTTTAAGTTCAACGATCTTCAGTTGGGGAGAATTACATCAGTTGATATTATAAACCCTTTAAAAGTTGTTGTGTTTTTTCAAGACACCAATACAGTGGTTTTACTCGATAATAAGTTAAGTGAAATTCAAAGAATTAGTTTTAATAATTTGCCGCAATTTTTGAATGTTAGTACTGCTACAAATGCAGGTAGCAATAGTTTGTGGGTTTTTAATGTAGATACGCAGCAACTTGAGCTGTACAATTACGGTTCTAAAATGCAAACTGTGGTATCACAACCTTTTCCTGGAAAACTAGTGTCTCAGGCGAGTAATTTTAATTATTGTTTCACTTTAACCGAAAAGAAATTACGCGCTTTTAATATATACGGAAGTATTCTCAATGAAGCTCCTTCAGAAGAATATGAAAAAATCGTTCAACAAAATGAAAACTTGATTGCACTAAAGGAGAATACGCTTTATTACATTCCCGATTTTGCAAAAAGGAATGGTGATAAACCACGAGAAACCGTAAAGTTAGATGTGGCAGAAATGAATATTAAAGACTTGCAGCTTACTAATGATTTGCTTTATATTTATGACGGCAAATATTTGCACATCTTTTCACTAACTATCCCAAAGAATTAAATAATATGCACGTTGCAATTGCAGGAAATATAGGTTCAGGTAAAACTACGCTTACAAGGTTATTGTCAAAACATTACAAGTGGCAACCCCATTATGAAGATGTGGAAGACAATCCGTATTTAGATGATTTTTACAATCAGATGGAGCGTTGGTCTTTTAATCTTCAAATCTACTTTTTGAATAGTCGTTTTCGCCAAATATTAGATATTCGTGAAAAGGGAAAGAGTGTAATTCAAGATAGAACTATTTATGAGGATGCATATATTTTTGCACCCAACCTTCACGCGATGGGCTTAATGACTAATCGTGATTACGAAAATTACAGATCGCTTTTTGAACTTATGGAGAGTGTTACCGAAGGGCCAGATTTATTGATATATCTGCGTAGTAGTATTCCAAACCTTGTGAAACAAATTCACAAACGCGGTCGTGATTATGAAAATTCAATTAGCATAGATTATTTAAGCCGGTTAAACGAGCGCTATGAAGCTTGGATTCACGGTTATGATAAGGGAAATCTTATTATATTAGATGTTGATGATTTAGACTTTGTAGATAATCAGGAACATCTTGGAGAGGTGATTAATAAAATCGATGCTGAACTACACGGCTTATTTTAAAATTAAGATTTATATAAACCCTTGATCTTTTGCGTGATTAATTGCGGCTTCGGTGTCGTCCACTAAAAGTACAGGCACTCTTGTGTAATTTTTATAAAGGTTTTTTACACGTTCCATTTTCTTCCTTCGATTTACATCTCTTAAATAGATAGCTAAAATTCGCCCAGGATATGACTCGGTGATTTCTTGGTAGATATCAGGGTCGTGTTGTCCGCTATCACCTATTAATATAAATGGCAATTTGGGGTAAGTTTTTAAGATATTAATAATTTCAGTTTGCTTTTGAGGTTTCTCAGCTTTGTATTTTTTAGCGAAAGGATTTACAAAATCTCGCAGTAGAATAGGCCCTTTATGGAAGTTGTTGACCTCTAGAAAAACTTCTAAATAATTGTATAAATTCCAAGGACTATGACTTACGTAAAAAATAGGGTTACAATCATTTCCAGATTTTCCGTCGTGTAATTTTTGGTAAAAATCTGCGGCACCTTTTAACGGAATTCGCTTATCAGCACTTTTAAAAAATGTGTTTTTTATTACAGCCCATTTTAATCGAGAGGTAAGTCCAGTGTGAAGAATGGTGTCATCAATATCACTAATTACTCCGTATTTCGCTGTGTTTTTTGGAATAAGAATTTCACCTTTAAACTTGTTGTCTTGTTGTATTTTTCTTCCGCTTTTATTTTCGGTAAAAGAAATTGAAAATTGCATCCAACCTTCTTCATCTGTTAAGGGAAGTAGATTTTCTATGGTTTCATCAATTAAGAAATAACCTTGGCTGTCCGTTACAGTTGAAATTGTTCTATTGTCAGGGAGTGTGAGTGTGAGTTTGGCATTCGTTACTTTGTCGGTAATAAATCGCTTCCAACTATTTCTTAATAAGTTGAATAAAC
The DNA here is from genome assembly GCF_014212065.1 of Aequorivita sp. 609. Lineage (NCBI taxonomy): Bacteria > Pseudomonadati > Bacteroidota > Flavobacteriia > Flavobacteriales > Flavobacteriaceae > Aequorivita > Aequorivita sp. 609. The sequence goes on from NZ_JACJVM010000006.1 coordinate 7,707, forward strand.
CTGTTTGGTTTAGGTCTATATCCTCATCTTGAATAGATCGACCCTTGGCATAAAGGTGGTTAGCAGTGCCATAACTGCGAAAGGTAACAATCTGAATTGGGTCTTTTTTAAACATAGTCTTTTTTAAAAATGCCAAGTATCAGGCCATAACCACATTATGGTTAAACCAAAAGCAATTGTGATTCCAAAGGAAATTCCTATCCATTTTGCCAATTGACGTGTGCCTAAAACTGCTGCCATAACTCCTTTAAAAGCTAAGTTAGAAAGTGAAGCTAACAATATTAAACGCCAACCAGTAGAGGTGTTTAATCCTCCAGATTTCATCATTTGAGATAAAGATAATGTTATCGCGTCAACATCAGTAAGTCCACTAATTATAGCCACCACATAGAGCGCATCATTTCCAAATTCTTGTTTAGTGAATGCCACAGCTAAAAGAATAGCACCATATAGCAATCCAAAAATCAAGGCACTTTTAAACTGTGCTGGATTTTCAGGTTCAGGCATTTTATCATCTCCACCGTTTTTACTGATGATATAAAACAGACCTACACAAATAATAGCCATAACAACGAATACAGCAATAAGTGGTAGGAAAAGTTCTGAAAATTTTTCTGGGACAACTACACCAACTTCTACTAATACTCTTACCATCGCAACTGCAGAGGCTGCTGAAATAACAAATGCTGCTAGTTTGTTAATGGATTTTGTCTCTTTAGTTTTTCGCGCGTAACTAACAGTTGTGGCTGTGCTGCTAATTAGTCCTCCTAAGATTCCATTAGAGATTATGCCGACTTTCTTACCAACAAATTTATAGATGAAATAGCCTATTACACTTATCCCTACAATTAAGGTTACCATTAACCAGATATTTCTTGGGTTTAAAACATCTAGAGGGCCAAAAGTTTTATCGGGTAGGAGAGGGAGGATTACGAGGGAAATTCCCGCAAAAGTCATTATAGCGGCAAGGTCTTTTTCTTCTAGTTTTTCTATAAAACCATGTAGGTGTTCTTTTAAGTAAAGTAGAATAGCTATAGAACCGCCCACGATAACGGCAATTACCCGATCACCCATTACTAAATAAGCTCCAACAGCAAACATAAGTAGCGCTGCTACCTCTGTGGTTTGCCCTATATCTGTTTCATTAGACTTTTTTAGCTTAATAACATTGGCTGTTACTAATAAGGCTGTAAGACAGATTCCTAAAACAGGAAGAATAAATGGATTGTTAAAATCTCGAGCTAAAAAGGCTGAAACAACACCCATTAGCGAAATGAGTGTAAATGTTCTAACCCCTGCCATTTCGTGATCGCTTTTTTGGCGTTGAAGACCAACAAGCATTCCTAATCCAAACCCAATGGCTAAAGTTATAATGTCCTCGTAATTCATATAAGTACTAAAGTAATAAAAGTTAATCAGGGATTCCGAAAATAGATTTCAGAAATATAAAATTAATATTGCTTGAGTAAAAAAAGCCTGCAAGACGTATAAACTTAGCAGGCTTTAAAAATATTATCCGTTTTAATTATGATATGTTACGGTTTACTCTTTGTCTTTCACTTTTATTTTCATTCCATCTACATCTTTTAATTGTGAACGAACTTCTTCTTCAGTACCTGTAAAAGTTTTAGTTTCTATGCTTTCTATCCCGTCAACAGTTCTTGTAATTGTAACATTTGCTGTAACCTGGTCGTTGTTGTCGTTTTTCAACCACTCAACCATCGTTTCAGTTTTGTTTCTTAAGTTGTCACCTTCAGTGATGGTTTTTCCTGTTTCAATATACTTTATTTGCTTATCGGTTAATACAGTTTTGTTGCCTTCAGCATCTATAATGTAAACCTCTTCTGTCGATGTTTCAGCGGTAATAACATTGTTGTCGTGGTTTCCTAGAATTGGTGCGATAACCAGTCCGATTAAACAAGTTAGTTTTATTAAAATATTCATAGAAGGTCCTGAAGTATCTTTGAATGGATCACCTACAGTATCACCAGTTACAGCAGCTTTATGGGCGTCACTACCTTTGTAAGTCATTTTACCGTCAATCATAACGCCTGCTTCAAAAGATTTTTTAGCATTGTCCCAAGCTCCACCAGCGTTGTTTTGGAAGATTGCCCAAAGTACACCGCTTACGGTTACTCCAGCCATATATCCACCAAGCATTTCTGCAATCGCCATATTGTTCATTCCAAAGATCATCGGAATAAAAGCAATTGCAATAGGGAAACCAATAGTCATAATACCAGGTAATAGCATTTCTCTTAAAGAAGCCTTGGTTGAAATAGCCACACATTTGTCGTATTCAGGTTTTCCAGTACCTTCCATAATTCCTGGAATTTCTCTAAACTGACGTCTTACTTCATTTACCATTTGCATTGCTGCTTTTCCAACTGCATTCATTGCTAAAGCCGAAAAAACAACTGGAATCATACCTCCCACAAAAAGCATCGCTAGCACAGGTGCTTTAAAGATGTTAATACCATCAATTCCTGTAAAAGTTACATAGGCTGCAAATAGCGCTAAAGATGTAAGTGCTGCCGAAGCAATTGCAAACCCTTTTCCGGTTGCAGCAGTGGTATTTCCTACTGAGTCTAGAATATCGGTACGCTCTCTAACAATAGGGTCTTGCTCGCTCATTTCGGCAATACCTCCTGCGTTGTCACTAATAGGACCAAAAGCATCAATTGCTAACTGCATTGCGGTAGTAGCCATCATTGCCGAAGCAGCTAGGGCAACTCCGTAAAAACCAGCAAATGCATAAGAAGCCCAAATTGCTCCTGCGAAAAGTATTACAGAAGGAAATGTTGAAATCATTCCCGTTGCTAAACCTGCAATAATATTAGTTCCTGCACCAGTTGAGGATTGTTGTACTATTTTTAGAATAGGTTTCTTTCCCAATCCTGTGTAATATTCAGTAATGGATGAAATCACTGCTCCTACAACTAAACCAACTAGTGTGGCATAAAATACTCTCATTGAAGAAATTTCTTGAAGTCCTTCTCCGAAGAAACTCATATTCATAGTTTCAGGAAGCATCCATAACACTAGAACATAGCACGAAACAGCAACAAGAATAATAGAAACCCAGTTTCCAATATTTAAGGCACCCATAACTTGAGCTTCCTTAGCGTCATTGCTTTTTATTTTCACTAGCATAGTACCTATAACCGATATGATAATTCCAACTCCTGCAATTGCCATTGGAAGTAAAATTGGTCCTATACCACCAAATGCATCGGTGATAGCTCCACCCATATCTTTTATTACGTAGTTTCCTAAAACCATAGCAGCAAGAACTGTTGCTACATAGCTACCAAATAAATCGGCACCCATACCTGCAACGTCACCTACGTTATCACCTACGTTATCAGCAATTGTGGCTGGGTTACGTGGATCATCTTCTGGGATTCCAGCTTCTACTTTACCAACAAGGTCGGCGCCAACATCGGCAGCTTTTGTGTAAATACCACCACCAACTCTTGCAAACAATGCGATAGATTCAGCTCCTAGAGAGAATCCAGCTAATGTTTCAAGAACAATTGTCATATCCATAGTGTTCGTCCAAACACCTCCCATAAAGTAATGGAAGAAGAAGATGAAAAATGCGGTAAGTCCTAATACCGCTAGACCTGCAACTCCAAGTCCCATTACTGTACCACCGCCGAAAGATATTTTAAGCGCATTAGGTAAACTTGTTTTAGCTGCTTGGGTAGTACGAACGTTTGTTTTTGTGGCTATTTTCATTCCCATATTCCCGGCTAAAGCAGAAAACACAGCTCCAAAAATAAAGGCTACAACAATTAATATATCTGTAGTAGGAACAACGAATGAAACAACTGCCAAAGCGATACTTACTATTATAACAAAGACAGCGAGTAATCTATATTCGGCATTTAAGAAAGCTAAAGCACCCTCGTAAATGTGGTCGCTTATTTCTTTCATTTTACCATCTCCAGGGTTTTGTTTCATTACCCAAGAACGTTTTACGGCCATAAATAAAAGGCCTAATAACGCCATAACTATAGGCGCATAAATCATCAATGATTCCATAAAAAATTTAGTTTAAGGTTGGTTGTTATTATGTTACTCTCAAAAATAGGAAAATGGATTGGGATATAAAACAGCTATTTTTGTGGTATAAAAATCAAAAATAAAATGGAAAAATTATGGTTTTTTCACTGATACTGTTAAAGTTATGTATTTGTATAATTGCTGGAAGTGATGGAAAGTTGAAATTGAAGTTTCTTGAAAATGTGCCTAAAAAGGAAAAGGACGTAAAAACAAAAGACCTTATAGTCTTGAGTTTTACGTCCTTAATATGAAATGTATTGTTTGCTTAATAATTTGTTTTAATTAATTTTTCATAAGTAGAAGTACCATCTTCAAATAGAACATTAATTAGATAAAAACCATTGCTGTAATTGCTGAAATCAATGTTAAATAGATTGTTGTTAATTTCATTTTTCTCAATTAATAACGAACCATTTATTGTAAATAACTTGATACTAGATATTAACTTAGTACTACTATTGATTTTTAAAACATTTAGAATAGGGTTTGGGTAATAGCGAATGCTGTTTTTATAATTTTCAAGATTTGTTAACCCACCTAGTATATTTGGGTTTTCAAAAATGTATGCTGAACCAGCATCGTCTATAGGGTTGCTTCCATTAATATCATGATCCTCTCTAGGTGAACCAATTATTAGGTCACTGCCGTTTGATGCGATGCTCCACCCATAAAAGTCTTCACTTTCTGTATCATTTCCTTGAATTATTTGGTTTTCTACCCATAACCCTGTATTTTCTTTATTATAAAAGTAAACTTCACCTTTTTCGTTACCATAAATATGAGGAGCTGCGATAATAATATAATCTTGTAGAATAGCTGTATCCCATCCAAATTGAACATAGTCATTAGAAGGGTTGCTGATTAATATTTGAACCTCTTCCCAAATCCCTTGATTATTTTTCTCATACACATATGCAGCACCTTTTTCTGAATTAACACCATATGACCCTATAACCATAATGTTTTCACTAACACTAACGGAACTGCCAAAATAACTGTCATTTGAACTATCTGATGCTGTAATAGTTTGGTCATATTCCCAAACTCCATCGTTGTTTTTAATATATAAATAAGCAGAACCTTCACTGTTGTTAACTCCCTGAGCTCCTATTAGTAGATAATCACCTGATATAGATACTCCAATTCCAAAAGCGTCATTAACCATAGGGGTAGGACTCATTATTTTTTGAGTTTCAGACCAGTTTCCATTAATTCTATTAAACACATAAACTGAACCAGTCCAAGAGTCTTCACCTGGTGCGCCTGCAATAATTGTTTCATTCTGAACATCAATTGAAGTTGGATTCATTCCTAACTTAGCGTCTCCGCTCAAATCTGATGCAACCAATTTTGTGTTAAATTCCCAATTATTATTTTGAAAGTCATAAATATAAAGTGCTCCAGCTCTTACTGTAGATTCTATATCGGCTCTACCGGCAGCTACGACTAAAAAGTCATCTGAAATTTTTACTCCACCTCCATATTCTGCGCCTTCATTTGGGTCATTGGCTGCTATCCTTTGAGTAAAACTCCAATTTCCTTGACTGTCTTTGGTATAAATATAGGCTGCACCTTCTGCATAAGATTCTCTAGAGGCGCCAACAATTGCAAAATTATCTTTGATAGCTACTGATGTGCCAAATTCTGCGCGACTTTCTCTATTTTGACTTACTACTTTGTCTTTTTGTGAGAACTGAGCCATTGAAACAGCTCCATATAAGAGAAAGCTATATAAAATGATCTTTTTAAAATTTAAATATGATTCCATATTAAATGCTTTTTAAATTATATTATTTTTTTAATAGGCGCTTGAAGTAAGCTCCATTGTTAGTTGTTATTTTAACTAAGTACAATCCATGTGTTAGATTTGAAACATCTATTTTATCTATACTATTAGTGCTTTTTAAAACTTGCTTTCCTGTTGAAGTGTAAACAGCAATATCCTTTATTTTCTGCTCAACACTTTCAACGGTAAATGTATGAGTCGTAGGATTAGGGAATATTATTATGTCTTGTGATTTTATTTGATTGTTTTGATTTCCCAAGACAGAGAGGTCAATTGTGTATTCAACCAAACCTAGGTCAAATGTACCGAAATATATATTTGCACTTTCTTCAAAGAATTGAATAGTAGAGGAGTTTGTATTAAGATATTCTAAAGCTTCTGATGAAATTATCTCCCAGTTTAGACCATTATCAGTTGAGTAGATAATTCTTGATGATGATTCAGGGTATAGAAAACCATCAGAATAATAGTTGAGTGCTACTATTTGACCCGATGTTTTGTCTGAAAAATAAACTTTTTCTACAAACTCATCAAAAATTTGAATCCAAGTATCTCCTTTATCACTAGATAAGTAAATTCCTTTAGTAGTGGCTAAAAGATATTCTTCTGAATTTAATGGATTAACTGAAGCATCTAAAATCATATCCTGACCTGGAATGAGTGCTTCTAGTCCATTTGAGCTTTCTTCCCAATTGCTACCTCCATCAATTGTTTTATAAGTGTTTACTCCTTTAGTGATTAATACTTGCTGGCTATCATCAGGGTCTATTATAATGCCATAACTTAAATCAGTATTTGGCATACTAATTTCGTTAATAATTGGTGAAGTAGAGTCTGATACATCTATAGTAAAAATATTTTCTCCAAATGAAAACCAAATTAAACTTGTATTATTTGGGTCTGTAGCAAGGGTATAAATATTTAGAAACATCATACTAGTTAATATAGTTTCATAATTTTCACCATGATCTGTACTCATTTCTAAATATGAATTCATTCCAGCTCTGCTACTATTGAAAATTCGACCTGCTACTTCTTTGTCTGAATAAGGGAAAGTGGTTGATCCAAAAGTGTTATTTAAAGGACGCATTCTATAACCGTTTTCAATATTTGAATCTACATTTCTATGTATAAAACCATTTCGTATGCCATAATAAAGATGGTTTTCTCCGCCTTTAAAATAAGAGTCAATACGTCCGGTGCTATTTACAAATTGATTAGTAAGCTTTTCAAGTGTGTATCCTCCATCTGTTGATCGAAATGGATAGAAGTTTGCAGAAATAATTATCTCATTTGTTTCAAAAGGATTAAATGAGGCTGTTAAACCAAAGTAATAGTTTTCTGGATCAATTTCTGTGAATACTTCATTATGCCATGTGATTCCATTGTCATTACTTATGATTATTTCGTTTTCTTCTAAAACAAGAATATTGTCAGTGTTTTGTGGATTAAACTTAATATAGTTTATGTTGTTATTGGACATACTATTATAAGTTATAGGAAGTATATTCCAAGTATCACCACCGTCAAGCGATCGATATAAATTTTCTGTGTGTGTGCCATATCCATAAAAAGTTCCTAGTAAAATATCATTAGGGTCATTTGGATTAAATTCGATTGCACTATAAGTGTTTCCAGGGATTTTTTCTTCCCAGTTCACCCCACCATCTTCACTTATAAACAATCCTCCTATATCACTACCCGTAGAAACACCACGCATTAAAAATATTTTGTTAGGATTATCTGGAGATATTGCAATGTTATTTATAGCAACTTCCCTGTTATCTCCACTATAATAGATGCTTTGCCAGCTTGCACCACCATCTATAGTTCTAAATACTTCATTTTTAAATCCGAAATTCTCAGTATAGGTTGTATGAATAATTGAAATATCATTATCGGCTTCATAGATATCATAACTTGCAATTAGCACATCCGATTCTTGAGGATTTGGAACATTGTATACTTTTTCTATTGTTCCATCGGTATTTTTAATAACAATCACTTTATTGTAATCTGTACCCTCAGCTTTTACAATGAAGCTTAAATTTTGTCCGTTATTAAGGAGTTTTAAGTTACTTAAGGTGCAATGTTTATCCATTGGGTCGCTATAAAGTATATCCCAACTTGTAGCGTTATCCTCTGATTTTAAAATGTGATTGCCGACTGTTCTAGCGTAAATTGTGCCTTCCACTATTGGGTCAAATATCACATCATATATTTGACCGTACTCTTCATTTGCTGAAAAACTTATTTGAGAGTTTGCAACTTGCGAAAATGTTAAGAATAATAGTGTAATAAGAATGAAGATTTTTTTCATAAAATTTGGAGTTTTAGTTATAGCGTAAATATAGGTTTATACATATTTACCACGTAAAACTAAGCGTGACATTTTGTGACAATAGCGGTAATAAACTGTGACATAGCCTCAAATGTTGGCTATGTAAGAAGCTAATGTGGTGTCGTTAGGGAGGTTTAATTTTTTTCTTATTCTCTCTTTACGCTTTCTACAAGATTGTGATGTTATATTTAGTAATGATGCAATTTCATTATTACTTAAATTCATTCGTAAATAAATAATAAAGCGAACATCTTGTTGAGTTATTTTTGGATTTAGCTTTAATAGACGAGCAGAAAATCCAGGATTTACATCTTCAAAATGCCTGAAGAAGCTTTCGAGTTGTGGGTCATTTTTTAAATGTTTGCTGAGCTCTTTAATTTGTATTAATAAATTTGGTTTGCTTTTTACTTGAGGATTTTCTGATAATGTTTGTATAATTTCTTTGATTAGCTCATTTCTACTTGAAAGATACAGGGCCTTTGAAGTAAGTTTTCTGTTTTTTGCGTCTATTTCATTTTTTAGTTTCTCTTGCTCTAATTTTAAAATCGCGTCTTGCTCGCGCATTTGCTTTTCTGCTACTAATCTTTTGTTTTTTTCATGTTCTAATTCTAAGGCAATAATTTTCTTTTTTTGTTTTTGCCTTGTTAGGTAATTTCTAAATAGCCAAATAATTAATATTAAAAGTAAAACGACACCTGATGTAATTGTATAAAAAAATCGTCGTTCCTTTTGTAAAAGCAAACGACTCTCGTTTAATTCATGTGTGTAATTTTGTAATTCAAATTTTATTTTATTGTTTTCATAAAGTGCGTTATTTCTGATTTTTTGAATAGTATCAAGGGCAAAAATCATACTGTCTTTATAGATTAGTGCCTTGTCATAATCATTTATAGAACTATAAGCTTTAGATAGAGCATCATATACATCTTCTCTGTTTTCTAAGACTTTCGAGTCAATCCTTGCCAATTTTGCATATTTAAGAGCAGCGTAATAGTCCTTGTTGTTTTGATGTATTTTTGAAAGAAGTAATAATAGAAATACTTTATTATCTGCTTGAGCCTCACCTTTTAGTAGTGGTAAAAGCGCTTGAGCAAGTTCCTTAGATCTGTTATATTCTTTTTGAATGAAATAATTTTCAGCCTCTGCCATTTTAGCCATAACTTCAATTTCAGGCTGGTTTTTCACTAATGGTATAGCCTCTTGAATTAAGTTCCTAGCTTCATCAGGTTGATTCATTTTATTTAAGACTAAGGCAAGATTGATAGCATAGTATCCGCGTTTACTGTTGTTTTTTTGATTAAAACTAAGTTCATATGCCTTACTGAAATATTCTTTAGCCTTAGTGAGATTTTCATCTTGAAAGTATAGGATGCCTATATTGTTAAGGACTGTAAGTTTGTCTTTTGGCTCCAAATGCATTGTAGCAACCTCATATGCTCCAAGATAATACTCTAAAGCTTCACCAAAATCAGACATCAAGTAATAATTGGATCCAGTATTTAAAAGAGCTCTAAATTTTTGCTTATGCCATTGGTTTTCATCTGCAATTGAAGCTGCTTGTATCAACAATTCAAGAGATTGAATATGTTGTTTTTCAAACATCATTTTAACTCCATTTTCAATCATGTTTTCGCATTCCTTCAAGCTTATGGATTGACTAAATAAGCAAGGGGAAAGAATGAATAGCAAAGCAAAAAAATGCTTTTTTAGTGACTTCATATTTTGACTTTGGAGCGAATTTAGAAAAAATCATTTTTTTAAGGTAATTCTAAAATTATATTAATGAAATTAAGAGTAAAGTAGAAATTGAAGTTTCTTGAAAATGTGCCTAAAAAGGAAAAGGACGTAAAAACAAAAGACCTTATAGTCTTGAGTTTTACGTCCTTAATATGAAATGTATTGTTTGCTTAAGAGAGTCTCTTAGATACTGAATTTTCCGTGTACTTCAGGAGTCTCTTCGTAACGCTTAATGCACTGCTCGTAAATTTCTTTTGCTTCAGCAGCATCGCCCCATCCACCTACATCTACACGTTTCTTTTCAAGATCCTTATATACTTTAAAGAAATGCTCAATTTCTTTTTTCAAGTGAGGATTAAGGTCTTCTAAATCGTTTAACTGGCTCCAGATTGGGTCTGATACAGGTACACAGATAATTTTTTCATCTTGTCCTTTTTCATCAGCCATATGGAAAACTCCAATAGCCTTAACTTCCATCACACACATTGGGAATGTAGGCTCATGACCTAACACTAGTACGTCCAAAGGATCACCATCTTTTGCGTATGTCTCTGGAATAAAACCATAATCGGCAGGATACATCATACTGCTAAAAAGCATACGGTCGAAACGAATTTTCTTTAACTCAAAGTCGTATTCATATTTGTTACGGCTTCCTTTTGGAATTTCTATTAGTACGTCGAATGTCTTATTCATGATAATTTTTTAAGTAATTTATTTTGAGGGTGCAAAAGTACTGCTTTCCTTCTTAATGGGAAAGTAGTTGCACAGTGTTTTCCACTACTTAATAGAAACTTATGTTTTTTTATAATGAAAAGTTGATCTAGCCTTGCTTAAGAACTTGAAGTAAATGTTCTAAATCCTCTTTAGTGTTGTAATAATGAAACCCTACTCTTATACCGTTTCCTCGTAAAGAACACGCAATATTGTTTTCTCTTAGTCTTTTAAAAACATCCTTATCGCATTGTAAGTTGAAAATAGAAGAGTGGTTTCGACGACCTAGTGTTTTGTTTGAGAGTAATCCAAGTTCGGTAAAGCTTTCTTTGGCTAGCTCCGAAATTAATTTTATCTGTTGATACAACACATCTCGGCCAAATTGTTCTTGAAACTTAATGGCTTGTGTTATACTTCCATAATTTAGAGTGTCTTGATGGCCAGGTTCAAAATGTTTTATAAAAGCCGTGTCTGAGGCTGAACTTTCAAACGTAGCTGCAGAGTTAAATCCTATAGTTTTAGGCGATATTCGGTGTTGAGCAGTTTCTTTAATAAATAATATTCCATTTCCGAATCCAGATGTAAGCCACTTATAACAACTTGTGGCTAATACATCAATAGGACTATCTTCAAAATTGAAAACTTCTGTACCTAGATACTGCGTGCCATCAGCTATTAACAGTAAGTTAGGGTATTTATCTTTTAGTTGTTTTAAGAAGTTAAAGTCTATTTTAATTCCACTTAGCCACTGTACAATACTGAAAATAAACACTTCAGGTTTGTGCTTTTCAATGGATGTTTCAATGTTTTTTTCAAGATTTTCATCTATTTCAGCATAACACACATTGAACTCTCTACTTTCAACAGGCCAATTTACTGAAGGGTAATCATTATTTAATAATAGTATTTTCTGATTTTTAGGAAGGCCTTCCAAAACACTATTTATCCCAAATGAGAAATTTGGGATTAAAGCAATTGAATTGAGCGAAGCTCTAAAGAATCGTGAAATTTCAAATTTTGTGTCTTCAATAATTTCTTGATGTTTCGCGCGAAAAGCTACAGGATTGTTTAGCAGGTCATCATCCTGAATTCGTCTCCAGTCTATCACAGGTTTCGGAATTAAACCATTTGCAGCGGTATCGAGATACACTGTGGTGTTAAGGCAGGGAAAGTGTTTTCTTATTTCTTTCATATGAATTATGCCATTACTGCGAAATTTAGGTATTTTTACAGAAAGTTATCGTGATTGTGTAACGAAAGTAACTAACTATGTTCTCAAAAACTAAAAAAACCGACAGAATAGACGCTGAGCAGCGTGAGCAATATGAATATGCACGTAGGCGAATTAAGCAGAAAAAAAACTTAATGCGTCACTTTATTTTGTTTCTAGTGGGTTCCATTGTCCTTATTATTATAAATCCTGTATTGGGTTATGGTAATGAAACATTGATAAAAGATTGGTTTATATGGGCTATTCTAATTTGGACTTTTATCTTTTTGATTCATCTTTTCAATGTTTTTGTGATGAATAAATTTATGGATAAGGAATGGGAAGACAGACAACTTGAAAAGTTAAAAGCAAGACAAGCAGAGAAAATTGCAGAACTTCAAAAGCAAATTGATAGCGAATTGCAATTGCCAAAAACTGACGATTTCACAAAAAAAAACGAAGCAGACAACCTTTTACCTCCAGACGTACAATGATAACAATGATTGCTGCCTCGGCCGAAAACAACGAATTAGGAGCAAAAAATGGAATGATTTGGCACCTGCCTGACGATTTTAAACGTTTTAAGAAGCTTACCAGTGGTCATCACGTAATTATGGGGCGTAAAACATTTGAATCTTTAGACAAGCCGCTTCCCAATAGAACTAATGTTGTAATTACACGTGATAAAAATTATGAGAAGTTGGGTGCAGTGAGTGTGCAAAGTTTGGAAGAAGCATTAGAAATCGCAAAAAATGACTCTCAACCCTTTATTATTGGTGGCGGTGAAATTTATAAAATAGGATTGTCCCTTGCTGACAAAATTGAGCTAACTCGTGTTCACGGAACTTTTGCTAATGCCGATACATTTTTCCCTGAATTTTCTACCGACGAATGGAAATTGGAATCGGAAACCCGTCATGAGATAGATGAAAAGCATAAATATGCTTTCACCTATCAAACTTGGGTTCGTCGTTAATTAATTTCGCTTTAGTTTTTACTTCAACAATCCAGCACGCTTTAATAACGCTTCTGGGTCTGGTTTCTGTCCGCGGAATTTAATGTATAATTCCATTGGATCCATAGTTCCTCCTTGTGAAAGCACGAAGTTTTTAAACTTATCAGCTACTTTTTTACTAAAAATCCCTTCTTGTTGGAAATATGCAAATGCATCTGCATCTAACACTTCCGCCCATTTATAACTGTAATATCCTGCCGAATAACCGCCTTGAAAAATATGTGAGAACGAAGTGCTCATACAATTTTCTTTTACATCCGGATATAACTGAGTGTCTTCAAATGCAGCAAACTCAAAGGCTTTTACTTCGTTAATTCCACTTGGGTCTTGGCTGTGCCAAGCCATGTCTAACATTCCGAAACTCAATTGGCGAAGTGTTGCCATCCCTTCAAGGAAAGTAGCTGATTCTTTTATTTTCTCCACATACTCCATCGGAATTACCTCTCCGGTTTTGTAATGTGTAGCAAAGAGTTCTAAAGTCTCTTTTTCGTAGCACCAATTCTCTAAAATCTGACTTGGTAATTCCACAAAATCCCAATAAACACTAGTTCCTGATAGGCTAGGGTATTGGGTGTTTGCAAGCATGCCGTGTAAGGCGTGACCAAACTCGTGGAAGAGGGTGGTTACTTCGTTAAATGTAAGAAGTGAAGGTTTACTGGCAGTAGGCTTGGTGAAATTACAAACGTTAGAAACATGAGGCCTATCGTTTGTACCGTTTTTTGTTTGCTGAGGTTTATACGAAGTCATCCAAGCTCCATTGCGCTTGCCTGCACGTGGATGGAAGTCTGCATAAAATAGTGCAACTAATTCTCCTTCGTCATCTTTTACCTCGTAAGTTTTTACCTCTGGATGATATTTGTCTATATTTTGAACTTCTTTAAAGTGTAGTCCATACAGCTTTTGTGTAACGGTAAAAACTCCGTTTATTACATTTTTTAATTCGAAGTATGGTTTTAGCTTTTCGTCGTCAAGGTTGAAAAGTTTTTGTTTCAACTTTTCTGAATAATAAGCGCCATCCCATTTTTCGAGATGATCTATTCCATCTAGTTCTTTTGCGAAAGCGGTTAATTCATCAAATTCTTTTTTAGCTGCAGGTTTTGCTTTTTCCAGTAATTCGTTTAAAAAAGACTTTACTTTTTCAGGAGTTTCTGCCATTCGCTCTTCAAGAACAAATTGTGCGTGACTTTTATACCCCAATAAATTTGCCCTTTTATAACGTAATTGAGCAATCTGAAGTACATTTTTCTGATTGTCAAATTCGTCATTATTAAACCCTTTTGCACCAAATGCAATTGCCATTTTTTTACGCAATTCACGATTGTCGGCATAGGTTAAAAATGGAACATAGCTAGGGTAGTCCAAAGTGAAAACCCAACCTTCTTTTCCTTTTTCTTCTGCAGTTTGAGAAGCAGCTTCAATTACCCCTTCAGGTAAACCACTTAAATCCTTTTCATCGGTAATATGAAGTTCAAACTTGTTAGTTTCTGCTAGTACATTTTCTCCAAAAGTGAGTTTTAACTTAGAAAGTTCGGTGTCTATTTTTCTAAGTTTTTTTTTCTTTTCTTCTGAAAGATTGGCTCCATTTCTTGAAAAACCTTTGTACTTTTTATCGAGCAACATTTGTTGTTCTTCATTAAGGTCTAATGTGTCCTTTTGATTATATACAGCTTTTACTCTTTCAAAAAGGGCTTCATTCAACAACATATCATTGCCGAATTCGGTTAGCATAGGGGAGATTTCCTGGGCTAATTTCTGAATTTCATCGTTTGTTTCTGCACTGTTTAGGTTGAAGAAAATACTTGTAGCTCGGTCTAACTTTTCACCACTAAATTCTAATGCTTCAATTGTGTTTTCAAAAGTAGGAGCGTCAGAATTTGAAGTTATAGCATCAATTTCAGCTTTTGTTTCTTCAATTAACTTTGTAATTGCAGGAAGAAAATGCTTGTTTTCAATCTTTGAAAATGGGGCTGTGTTATAAGATTGTAATAAAGGATTCATTGAAAGTTTTTAGATTTTAGACGTTAGATTTTTCGACTCAAAAAAGGTGAGTCAAAATCGATTAATTAATTTTAGCCACTCACCACTCACCACTCACCATTCATCACTTACCACTACGAACTTCTTTCGCGCCTTCTTCTACTTTTACTTTAAGGCTTTCTTTGTAGGCTAGAATTTTATCCAAAACCGATTTATCTGACGATCCTATGATTTGTGCGGCTAAAATACCTGCATTTTTAGCGCCATTAAGTGCAACTGTAGCTACAGGAACACCGCCTGGCATTTGTAAAATAGACAATACGCTATCCCAACCATCGATTGAGTTACTAGATTTCACCGGAACACCGATAACTGGTAAGGGTGAAAGTGAAGCAATCATTCCAGGTAGATGGGCAGCGCCTCCAGCACCAGCAATAATTACCGAAATTCCGCGGGTATGAGCGTTTTTACCGTAATCAAAAAGCTTTTCTGGTGTGCGGTGAGCAGATACTATATCTACTTCCACTTCAATGTTGAATTCTTCTAAAATATCTACAGCGTCCTGCATCACTGGCAGATCGCTATTACTTCCCATTATTATTGCTACTTTGCTCATGTTTTTTAGTTCTGTGTCAGGTCGAGCGCAGTCGAGACCTACTTGTTAAGACGAATCTTGCTTAGTATTGACCTCTCGACTGCGCTCGAGGGGACAAAGTGATTTTTAATTAATATTATTTATTTGCTGGAGTGCATGAGAGATCTATAATTTACTCACTAACAACCTCAATTGTTTTCTTAACTTCTTCCGCTATTTTTCGTGCTTTGTCAAGATCTTTATTTACTATGGTTACGTGGCCCATCTTTCTAAATGGACGCGTTTCTTTTTTACCGTAAATGTGAGGCGTTACTCCTTCCATCGCTAGTATTTTTTCTATGTTTTTATAGACAACCTGACCCGTATGTCCTTCTGAACCAACTAAATTAACCATAATTCCACCTACCTTACTTTCGGTATTACCTAAAGGTAAGTCTAAAATAGCTCTAATCTGTTGTTCAAATTGGTTGGTGTAGCTAGCTTCAATACTGTAATGACCGCTATTGTGTGGTCTTGGCGCTACTTCGTTTACTAAAACTTCATCGTCTTCGGTTTGGAACATTTCTACTGCCAAAAGTCCGACGTGTTTAAACGAATCCGATACTTTTTCAGCTAAAGCTCTTGCTTTATTGGCAACAGCTTCGTCTATTCTCGCGGGACATATCACGTATTCTACTTGATTGGCTTCTGGATGAAACTCCATTTCAACAACTGGATACGTTTTTACTTCCCCTGAAGGATTTCTTGCAACAATTACAGCAAGTTCATTTTTAAATGGAATTAGCTTTTCAGCTATACAAGTATCGGAGGATAGTGGGATAATATCTTCAGCATTTCTGATAACGCTTACGCCTTTTCCATCATAACCGCCAGTACAACTTTTCCATACAAATGGGAAATGCAGCTCCTTTCTTACAATGGCTTCATTTAGCTCATTTTTATCCTTGTAAATTTTGAAAGGAGAAGTAGGGATTTTATGTTCCTTATAAAACTGCTTCTGCACTCCTTTATCCTGAATATTTCGCAAGGTTGCAGCACTAGGATAAACTTTCACACCTTCGTTTTCCAGCTTTTCCAAGGCTTCCACATTTACACCTTCAATTTCAAAAGTAAGTACATCTACTTTTTTTCCGAAGTTATAAACGGTTTCAAAGTCCATTAAATCACCTTGTTGAAAGTAATCTGTCGCAATTTTGGAGGGAGCTTCAATGCTTGGGTCGAGAACGTGTGTGCGAATGTCCCACTTTCGGGTTTCGTATAACATCATTTTTCCCAATTGTCCGCCGCCAAGAATGCCGAGGGTGAAGTTGGTGGAGAAGTAGTTCATATTGATTATTGGTTTTTTATAATTTGCAAAGATAGTTATTTCGATACTTTGACTAGACTTTGCATTATAGATTTGCTAATTGATTATTTAGATTCTACATTGATTGATATCAATAATAATAATTCATAAAATTCATTTGTATTTATTTGGCATCTGTTCTGCAGGTTTATTTTTACATTTGAAGGAATTAAGAATATAATGTCAGCCTTTATAAAATCACGTGATTTGTAAAAGTTGATTTTAGAAAATAATTAAAAAATATGCTCCTCGATAATACAGAACTTATTAAAGCCACCTTTGAAAAAAGTATCCCAATGCATAAGTTTTTGGGATTGAAAATAGACTTGCTCGAAAAGAATTTTGTGAGAATTAGCGTTCCATTTAGAAAAGAATTGGTAGGCGATTTTAGAAATAACAGATGGCACGGAGGCGTTATTGCTACCGTTATGGATTCTGTGGGCGGTGTAATTGGTGCTATGCACTTTACTTCACTACAAGATAAAATTTCTACTATCGATTTAAGAGTGGATTATCTTAGAGGTGCAGAACCCGAAGCTATTATGGTAGAAGGTAAAATAATAAGATTTGGAAATAGAATTCTTGTAGCTAGAATGAAAGCGTTTCAAAATGAAAAATTGATAGCGGAAGGAAAAGGAGTTTATAACTTTGTGAGAATGAACAAGGCTAACAATGAAAATTCTTAAAAATTAAGATTTTGATTTAAAGACAATCTATCGTCGCTCAGACATAAGATTGCTTTGCTTTAGGACTTAAGACTAAATGCAATCTAACGAGTAAGACTTGGTAATGGAACTTACCCTTAAAGTCTGTAATTCTAATTGAAAACAATAAATTCATAAAATATGGATGTAGAAACATTAAATAATTTGGTAGAAACTGAAGCTGCAGTTGCGGTTTACTTTTCTGCGCCTAATTGTGGAGTTTGCCATGCGCTAAGGCCAAAAGTAGAAGAGTTGTTTTCTGAAGATTTCCCCGCAGTAAAATTCATTCACGTAGAAATAGATAAATCCCCTGGTATTTCTGGAGAGTTGGGAGTTTTTTCGGCTCCCACATTATTAGTGTTTTTTGAAGGAAAAGAATTTTTAAGAAAAGTTAGATTGATGAGTATTCAAGAATTGCAGGAGAAAATTGAACGTCCGTATAAGATGTTGTTTTGATTTTGACGATTATTCAGATGAACCTTCCATTTATCTAAAAAAATTATAGTACGAATCAAAACCGCGATTTTATCATTTTCATTGAATAACAGCTCGCTTGGAGGGCTAAAAAACTAAAAAAATCTATTAAATGAATATGATTTAACTATTAATTTATTTGGAACAAGTTCTGCGTCTTATATTCTTTAACGGAGCTATTTCAAATCTTAGTCGGTCACGACTAAAAAAAATCATACTTTTAAACATCCAAATAAGGTTTTAAATGAAAAATCAGAAACAGGCATATATTTATGCAGGTATAGCGGTGCTGTTGTGGAGTACGGTTGCAACTAGTATGAAAATAGCGCTACAGAGCTATAGCTTTTTACAGTTGTTATTTTGGTCATCGGCCACAGCATTATTAACCCTGAGTATCCTTATGCTTGTAACCAAGAAATTTGGTAACCTCGCCAAACTCCCTTCAAAAGCATTTTTAAGATCGGCCTTTTACGGTGCTATAAATCCGTTTTTGTATTATATCGTTTTGTTTAAAGCTTATGAGCTTTTGCCTGCCCAAGAGGCACAAGCACTTAATTACACATGGCCTATTATGCTAAGCTTATTAGCTGTGCCTTTACTCAAACAAAAAATAGGTTTAAAAAACTTAATTGCAATTGGTATAAGTTTTATAGGTGTGCTTATTATCGCTACTGGTGGTAATTTAATTAACTTGTCGTTTACCAATGGGCAAGGCGTGCTCTTCGGCCTAGCTTCTGCAGTTATTTGGGCTTTGTTTTGGATTTTTAATATTAAAGACGAACGCGATGAGCTAAGTAAGTTGTTCCTAAACTTTTTCTTCGGATTTATTTATATCCTCATCGCCTTGTTGCTCACTTCGGAAATAGTATTTGTAGATATCAAATCATTTGGAGGTGCGGTATATGTCGGCTTATTTGAAATGGGGATTACTTTCGTAATATGGTCTATCGCACTTAAAAAATCTATCACTGCAGCCAAAGTGAGTAATCTTGTTTACTTAGTACCCTTTTTATCCTTAGTAGTAATTTATTTTGTGTTGGAAGAACCTATTAGGTTTCCAACTATCATCGGACTCTTTCTAATTGTAGGTGGACTAACTTTCGATAAGATAAGTTTTAGACAGTTGCGCTTTAAAGGTGGAAAGCAGGCTTAATGGAAATTGAAGGTTTAGGTTTAGTTTATAGGAGATAGAGGTTAGTTTTTTATCTGTAACTAATTTTAATTCCCATCATGTATTTTGAGAAATCACAACTCGTTTTCAATTTTTACATTACTTAAAATTCATAGAAATTGTTCTTTTGGAACAAAAAATACTACATAAATTAAAAAACGATAAAAGCTAAATTTATCTATTTTAAATTAATTTATAATAATTATTTCGATTTTTAAATGTGAAATTTTTGGATTATTTAATTAAAATTCTAAAAGGTGTTTAATACATTAAGTTAATAAATGAATTTCTTAATTTGGAATTTTAAGCTATATTTGACTTTTCTCCCCAATTAAAAAAATCCTACATTTAAAATATTTTTGATATTTATTTTTCGAGTAATTCTATTTTTTAAAATAGTATTACGAATTAAAATTTATACAAATGCTTTGTTTGATGTTAAAAGAATAACTTTAATTTAAATCTATATAATATGAAAAAAATTTACACTCTTTTATTCGTTACAAGTTTATTTGTAACTAGTTGCTCAACAACTAAAACACTAAAGTTTACTCAAAAATCAGATGATATTGTTAAAACAGAGTCTTTAAAACAATTTTTGACTGAGAATAAAAAGCCAAAAGTTGTATTAAGAGTCAATGAATCTTCAATGACAGTTACTGAAGGTGAAAACAATGATTATATATACAATGCAATTGAAAATCAGTTACTGGCAAGTGGATTTATAGTTAGGGATAGACAACTATTTAATCAAATTATAGCCAATGATGAAAATAACATCGACTATCAAAAATTAAAGGAGAAGTCTGATACTGATTTAATTATTGAATTGGTAAAATTAAACCCACAAATTTTATATGAAACCAATAAATATTATGATAAAAATGATAGGGAAAAAGTAGAGAATGCCTTTACATATAAAAAATATGGAGCCTCGGTAGAATTTAAAGTTGTAATGATTAACTCTAATGAATTTGCAGGCGTTTATAAATTTAATTACACTCCTTGTGTTAGTGGATGTGTGATTTCAAAGTCATTAAGCGAATATCGTAAAGAAAGAAAAAATAAGTTGAAGGAAGGTGTTAAGGCTTACGAAGGAGTTGAGAGAGATGAGTTAGAGCTTTTCATTAAAGATGCTACTGAAAAGTTAGTATTAGAAATGAGAAAGTAAATTTATTTTTATAACCGATAAAAAAAGCTTGTAGATTCATTATAAATCTGCAAGCTTTTTTTCTTTTAAAGACTATTTATTATGAAAATCCACCTAGTAACCGAGCGCTTACTTATGCGCGATATAATGGATTCCGATGTTCAGGCGATGTTCGCTATGGATTCAGATCCAGATGTTCATGTTTTTCTAGGAAATAAACCGATTTCTACCATGGAGGAAGCAACAAAAATAATTAATAATATACAACAGCAATACCGTGACAACGGAATAGGCAGATGGGCAGTAGTTGAAAAAGAAAGTGGAGCTTTTATCGGGTGGAGTGGATTTAGGTTAATTACCGATGTGGTAAACGACAAGACTAATTACTATGATTTAGGATATCGATTTCTGAAAAAATATTGGGGCCAAGGATATGCTTCAGAAGCGGCTATAGCCTCATTAAATCACGGATTTCAAAATTTAGGTTTTGATGAGATTGTAGGAATCGCAGACGTAAATCATTCTGCTTCAAATTTTATCTTGGCAAAATCGGGACTTATTAAACGAAATGAATTTTCCTATGAAGAAGTGCTTCACAATTTCTATACCTTGACAAAAACGGAGTGGCAAAAGCTTCAAAATCGAGGGTGATACTAATCGTTATACAAAAATGTATAGATTATATTTGTAAATCCCCAATTCCCTAAATTGCAAATAGGCATGCATTCTTATAAATCACTTTTTATTTTAACCATAATATGGCTTTTTTCTTGCTTATTTGTGCCACAATTATGTAGTGCCCAATCCCAAAAAGAATTTGCTAAAGAACTTGAAGAGGCAAATTTAAGTGTTTATCAAGATGCTCAAAAAGCTGTGGCTTTAAGTACAATGGTTTACCAAAAAGCAGAACTATTGGAAACAAAGATTTATGCTCTGGTGACTATGGTTAACGGTTATACAGCTCTCAATCAAAATGGAAAATCTTTGAAATATGCTTCAAAAACTTGGGAATTGGCAGAAAGTTCGGGTAATACTCAATATAAAATATGGGCTTTAGGATTATTGGCAGAACAATATCAATTATCTCATTTAAATGCTATTTCTAGAGAATATTTGGATAGAGCAGAAGAGCTTATAGAAAGCTCTAATCTGTCTAAAGAAGCAATGGCGGTTTCTCGTGGTAATATCTACGCAATAAAAGGGAATGGGTATAAAGATGAGATAGATTGTGAATACGCTATCAAAAATTACAATTTATCCATAGCTTCTTATCAAACAATTCCAGAAAACTCTGTTTCGCTTAACAATCTGGCTTTAGTATTTCTAGAGAAAGGAAATTGCTTGTTAGAACTCAACGATTTAAAACTAGCGAAAACAAATTTTCAAAAGGCTTATTTTATTGCTGTTCAAAACGACCTAGAAGAATATATGCATAAGGCTAATATTGGTCTTGCTAAAGTATCTACTCGAGAAGGAAATGTTGTTGCAGCAAAAGATAGTGTGGTGCAAATTCTAAATATTATCGATACTACACAAAATCCAAAAATTAAATCAGAATTATACCTTCTTTTGAAAGAGAATTATTTGGCTTTAGGCGACAAAAACAAATATGAATTATATCGAAAAAAATATAGTAGCTCAGCTAAAGAAATTGAGAAACTCGAGGATAGACAATTTGAAAATGTATTTCAGTTTGTCGAAGAGCAGCCTCTTGAAACAGATAAAAGTTTAAAGTTTTTAGATTACATTCTATATGGGCTTTTGGTAATTGCAATGATGATTTCAGCTTGGCAACTGTGGAATTGGATTAAAAATAAATAACGATGCTAACCTTTAAAATTCTAAACATTCAACGTGTGTTACCTTTTTCAATCGTGTATTCTTGTGCAGTTTTCAAAGAATTCTTCTAATTTGTCTAAAATCTTTTAATGTGAATATAAAGTGTTGGTTATTAGTTTTTTGAATTTGTTTTTGTTTTGATGAATTTACGTAATTTTCGTTAAATTCAGTGGTTTTCAATTTTTTGTTGAGGTATCTTTTTAGTTGTTTTGTTCTCTTCAAATTTTACTTCACATAAAATTATTTCTAATGAAATTTAAAACTACACTTGTATTGCTGATGTTAATTTCAGTAGCAGCAATTGCGCAAATTCCACAATCTTCAACTTCCAATGGTCACACTATTGAAATGCGCAAAAAAGAAACTCGAGCTTTTAAGCATTATAACCTAACGGAATTTAATAGGCCAGAAATTGTAACTTCTCCTTTTAAAAATGATTCGCAGGGTGGAGCCGTTGCAAATAGTTCAAATCGCACAACTTCAGAATTCGAGCCTTATGCACAAATAGATGTGCTTAGATGGGGGGTGATTAACAAAGTTGAGAACGGCGGTGAAATACTTTATTCCTCAGAACGAATTGGGAATAACTACACGGTAAAAACTTATAATGATGATATCGAAATAGTTGATGATTTTACTATTGAAGTGCCAGAATCGGCAAATCAAATAGAGGTGGTAAATCATTATTCATCAAACTTTTTTAACGCTGATAGCAATAACGAATTTATGATTTTCCTTCATTATTTTGAAGGTGTAGATCCAGGTCCAGACGATCAAGTTTGGGAAGTTTGGGTAGTAAATAACGAAGGTGAAATATTGCAACAGCTTGACGGATATTCAGCTGAAACTAAAATTGATGCTGCTGGTAATCATAAGGTATTTACTTATATGGCCGATGATAGTGATGTAACTATTAAAGCTTTTAATG
Organism: Aequorivita sp. 609; assembly: GCF_014212065.1. NCBI lineage: Bacteria > Pseudomonadati > Bacteroidota > Flavobacteriia > Flavobacteriales > Flavobacteriaceae > Aequorivita > Aequorivita sp. 609. Next base: position 30,761 of record NZ_JACJVM010000006.1, read on the forward strand.
CTGCTACTTGGGAGTTAGATAATAGCTATGTTTATAATTCAGAATTGATAAACTTTTTAATGGGTTCTCCTTTCAACTTTATAACTATTGACGGTGTAGAATATGTTGCTTTGGCACATTATAAGCATTTGTTTATGGATAATGCAACCTTAGAGGTATTTCCAGATAATAATCTAGTTATTAAGTTATTAGATTTTAATTTAGAAGAGGTGAAAACAATGTATTTAGACATCGAAACAAGGTATCCAAATGCAGGACAATTTGTAATCCCAATGGGTCAATTTGGAGTGTTCTATAGAGACCAAACCTATGATATTTCGAGTGATATTTTTAATTCGGATAGTAAGTTAGAGGTGGTTTATGGTATAACTTATTACGATATGATTGCGGATAATGAGTGGAATACATATATGGTTGCAAACGAAGATGGTGAAATGATTCACGAGCTTAATGAATACGTTATTGACAGTTTTATGGAGATTAATAGTGTTGATGGTCATGACAATCAGTTAGGCTTTTTGATGGGAGCTGATGGCATGGCTACTAACCTTGGTTTTTTTAATATAGAAAGCTGGTCTTTCGAGTTGATTTTGGATGCAAATCACAATGGTGATCAAATTTCTGCTGATTTCAATAGAATTCAAAAAGGGTATTCTTATAACTATCTAGTTGGATTAGGCGAACCAGATGAAGAAAATGGAAATATTTTTGGAGTTGTAAATGAGTATGAGAGAGATGGTTCGCTTTTTAAAAGGCATAGATTTCTTTTACCTGAAGATGTAGTTCTTTTCCAACCTATATTAACGAGGTTTGCTCTTATTCCTAATTTATTTGTAGATGATAGTGAGTTATACTTCATGTACATCTATAAGCAAATGGCCACAGATGGTTCTAATTTCAACAATTTAGTGGTTTCAAAGAGCAATGAAGATAAGCTAGTAGAATTTAGAGGTGATACAGGTATAGGAAACGTTATCGGGTCTAACTTTCTTACCGATGGAAATGGTGCATTTAATAAAATGACTGTTCAGTACGAAACAGGCAATTACCAAATGCAGACGGACTTTTACAGACTTCCATTTGAATCTATTTTGGGTGTTGAAAACAATGAGGTAACACAGTTTTCATTATATCCTAATCCAACATCCGAAATGTTAAATGTTAAGGCAGGAGTCTCAATAGAATCTATTCAGATTTACAATATTTCAGGGAATCTTTTAATGAATGAACCTATGAAAGATACTCAGGGCTCCATAAATGTTTCTAGTTTAACTAGTGGTTTATATATTGCTAAGGTTACTTTGAATAATGGAACTTTAAAGCAGTTGAAGTTCATAAAAAAGTAATTTAGGATTATTGGTGATTTCTTTCTTTTGTTTGTACTACTCCTCAATTATTAAATAGTTGAGGAGTTTTTTTTATTAAAATACGAATCTATAAGGTTAGTAAAATGATGTAGTTTTGTACTTCAGAACAATGAGGTTTTATGAAACTTAATCTTTTTTTTAGCGTATTATTTGTGGTTTTAGGCGCTCAGCTTCTTAAAGCACAAAATTCGGAAGAAGAAAAGTTATTTATTGAAGCAATCGAAAGTCGATTTAACGATCCTTATAAATCACTTAAACTCTACGATTACTTACTTAAAAACACCAATAAGGAAGAATCTGTTGCTATTGAAATCAAGAAATTACAAATAAATAGGTTGCTTGGTGAGTATGAAGAAGCAGTTGCAATTTCACAAAAAATCGAAAGCAGTATCGCTAATTCCCCAAGTACGGATTTACAATTTGAATATTGGCGTGAGCTAGCTACTCTTTATAAAGATCTTAACTTAGAGGGAGAAGGTAACACTGTTTATGAGAAAGCATTAAAAAGTTACAACAACCTGAATTCTAACATAAAGAAAAAATATGCGGTTGATTTAGCGTTACTTAAAGTTAAGTATTTAAAAGCCCAACAAACAGAAAATAAAATATCAGGTTTAAAAGAGATACTTGATAAAATGGATGAAAAGGATGAAAGAAAGCCTTTTATTCAGTTTCAAATTGCAAAATTGTATTACCCGCACCAAAATGACTCTTCTAGCCTCTATTTTAATAAAGTAATTCAAGATTTTAATGTTAAGCCTTTAAGTCAGGCTTCAAGAACGTATTTAAACCTGATTCATACAGATAGTGTAGAAAACCCAAAAGTGGTTGTTAATTTATTTGATGTTGAACTTGAGCCTGTTTTATTAAACGAAGCGATTAAATACTGGAGTAATAAAGGAAATGAAGATAGCTTATTGTTTTATGAAAAAAGACTTCAAAATCATTTTTTCAAAACTCAACAAAGTACTCGTAAAGCAAAGGTTGCCTTAATAGAAGGATTGTATCGTAAAAAGCAAACAGAGGCTGCATATAAAATAATTGTAAGAAATAGACAGTTATATGTTTCCATCGGATTACTTTGTTTATTGTTATTAATCTATTTCGGGAATAAATACTACACCAGAATTAGGGCTGATAAAAGTGTTGATATTGATAATTCAAAAGGCACTGTAATCTCGGATAAAACGGAGGAAGAAATTTTAGAAAAACTTCGAAAATTTGAAAACTCTAAACTTTATTTAGATAAACAGTTGCGTATCGCAAGCTTAGCCAAACAATTGGGCACCAACACGCGTTACTTGTCTTCTATAATAAATGCATCTAAGAATAAAAGTTTCAATGCGTATATCAATTCGTTAAGGATTCAATATATAGTAGATAAGCTTAATTCCGATGCAAAATATCGATCTTACAAAATAAGCTATTTGGCAGAGGAAAGCGGATTTGTCTCACAAAGTAGTTTTACTACCGCATTTAAAGAAATTACCGGTAGCACACCTTCAGCGTACATTAAAAATATATCTGACTAGTTTTAGTCAAGTTGCTAGGTTTTTTTAGGTATAAACTGAAGACGATAACTTTTAACAACCTATTATTGAGCTGTCAAAAATTTTAAAACTACATCAACCACAGTCAACATTGTCAGAGTGTTAGCTTAAAAAGTATGTTTCCAACTTCATAAATAAGAGGATTTCGCTTTAATTTTACGCTTAATTTTCTAAAAAATTCACTAAAATCGTCTTTTAATGCTAGCTGCATTAGGATAGTTTTTTTATTTTTATTTTATTTAATCAATTTGTAATTAGGTGTTTACACTGTTTTTTTGTTGTTTTTGCCTCTAAGATGGAAACTTGATGTAATTATATTTCTTTATGGTCATAACCGCAACTGCCTGAAATTTCGTAAATTTGCAACTTCATTTTTTACAACCATTAAAAAACACCCATGACCAATATTATTTTATTTGGCCCTCCAGGAGCAGGAAAAGGTACTCAAGCTAATTTTCTAAAAGAAAAGTATAATCTAGTTCATATTTCAACTGGAGATGTATTTAGATACAATATTAAAAACAAAACAGAACTTGGTGATTTAGCCAAGTCGTTCATGTCTAAAGGAAAGTTAGTGCCAGATGAAATTACCATTGATATGTTAAGTAATGAAGTTGATAAAAACTGCGGTTCTAACGGCTTTATATTTGACGGTTTCCCAAGAACTGAAGCTCAAGCAGAGGCTTTAGGACATCTAATGGATGATAAAGATTCTCAAATAAATGCAATGGTAGCTTTGGAAGTTGATGATGAGGTTTTAGTTCAACGTCTTTTAGAAAGAGGAAAAACTAGTGGTCGTGCAGATGATGCTGATGAAAGTATTATCCGTAATCGCATTAAGGTTTACTACAATGAAACCGCTATCTTAAAAGATTATTACGAGAAGAGAGGAATGTATTACGGTGTTAATGGTGAAGGAAGTATTGAAGAAATAACTGAAAGATTAAGTAAAGTAATTGATACTTTGTAGTTTATATATTGGATTGTCCAATAATAAAGAACAAACAACAAACAGAAAAATAAAGTGACTGAAGGCAATTTTGTAGATTACGTTAAAGTTCATGTTACTTCCGGAAAGGGAGGGCAAGGCAGTAAACACATGCGACGGGAAAAGTATATTCCTAAAGGAGGCCCCGATGGAGGGGATGGTGGTCGTGGTGGACACGTAATTGTAAAAGCCAATAAAAACCTTTGGACGCTATATCATCTTAAATTTAAACGACACTTTAGAGCAGAACACGGGCAAGCTGGTAGTAAGCAAACCAGTACAGGTGCCGATGGTGCAGATGTGTATATTGAAGTTCCGATAGGAACAGTTGTTCGCGATAAGGAAACTGAAGAAATTCTCTTCGAACTCCTTGAAGATGGCGAAGAAAAAGTTGTAGCAAAAGGCGGTCGTGGCGGTCTTGGAAATGCACACTTTAAATCGTCTACAAATCAAACTCCAAGATACGCTCAACCAGGTGAAGAAGGAGAAGAGGTAGATATCATTATTGAGCTAAAAATTCTTGCTGATGTAGGTTTAGTAGGTTTTCCTAATGCAGGAAAGTCAACTTTACTCTCAGTAATTACTGCTGCTAAGCCGAAAATTGCCAACTACGAGTTTACAACCTTAAAACCAAACCTAGGTATTGTAGAATACCGCGACTTCCAAACATTTGTAGTTGCAGATATTCCAGGTATTATTGAAGGTGCAGCAGAAGGAAAAGGTATTGGGCATCGATTTTTACGTCATATTGAGAGAAACTCTACTTTGCTGTTTTTAATTCCAGCCGATGCGCCGGATATTAAAGAGCAGTACGATATTCTTGTTGATGAATTACGCCGTTACAATCCACAACTTTTAGATAAAGAACGTCTTTTGGCAATTAGCAAAAGCGATATGCTAGACGACGAACTTAAAGCTGAAATGAAAAAGGTTCTGGATAAAGAGTTTAAGGGAATTCCATATTTATTTATCTCAGCAGTTGCACAACAAGGGCTTACTGAGTTGAAGGATAAACTATGGAAAATGCTTAATTAATTCCAGCCACCAAGCTTACCTAATATTTTTTAGAAATCTAATTATAACTCAGCAATTCTAGTTTGGCGAGCGGAGCCGAAGTAAGAAAATGATCGGCTATTTTTAATATTAATTCAATTTAGCATTGAAACAAACTGTTAAAGAACAAGCTAGCGAATCACAAACTTTCTTTTTTGCGTATTTTTATTGAAAAGAAAACGCAATGAAATACTTCTGGATACTTTTAGTCACAACAGTTTTAACTTCTTGTGGAGCTTCTGTAGCGGTAGATTATGATAAGCAGGCAGACTTCACAAAATACACTTCCTATAATTACTTCCCTACAATAGACTCAGGTCTAAATGAATTGGATGATAAACGTATTATTCAGATTACGGATAGTCTTATGCATCAACGAGGATTCGTGAAAAGTGAAACGCCTCAATTGTACATTAATTTTTATGCGCGTGAAAACATTTCGAATTCACGAAATACTATCGGTATTGGCGTTGGCGGTAGCGGACGTAATGTTGGTGTAGGCGTAAGTGGTGGAATTCCTATTGGCGGAAAAGTAGTAAACCAAAGACTTACAATTGACTTTATTGATGTTGTTAAAGATGACTTAGTGTGGCAAGCTGTTGCAGAGGGTGAAATGAAAGAGAGGTCAAAGCCAGAGGAAAAGGAAGCCTACTACTTATCGGTTATTCAGAAAATTTTGAGGAAATATCCACCTTCTAAAAAATAACAAATCCTAAATCCCAAATTCCAAATTCCGAACTCTAAGAAGAAAGTATAAATTGCAAATTTTAAATTATAATAAAAGTTATAAATTCTTAAATGTGAGGGGAGGGGCAGTAAGGGGACGGATGTTTTTACTGTTTTTCATTTTCTTTATATTATTTCCTGTATTTATAAACGCCCAAACCAATTACAAACAGGCTGAAGAATATTTCAAACAAGAAAATTTCATCAAGGCAAAGCCTATTTTTGAAGAATATCTAAAATTACATCCTGGTCATATAAAAACTCGAGAATACTTAGGAGATATAGCTGGTTATAGTAAGGAGTGGGATACAGCACTTTCTTATTATAAAAATTTGGTAGCAGATGATGAATCCAACGCTAATTATCATTTTAAATACGGTGGTGCTTTAGGAATGAAAGCAATGACTGTTAGTCGGCTTCGGGCGGTAACATATCTATCAGAAATAAAATATCATCTTGAACGTGCTATTGAATTAAACCGGCAACATATAGAAGCGCGTTGGGCGTTGATAGAACTTTATATACAATTGCCAGTTTTCTTTGGTGGAAGTGAGAAAAAAGCCATTTCTTATGCAAGTGAGTTAGAAGCGATTTCAAAAGTGGATGGCTACCTAGCTTTGGGGCATATTGCTGAATTTAATAAAAAGATTGAGGATGCAGAATACAATTATAAAATGGCAATTGAAGTAGGAGGATCACCTCATACCTATGAAAAACTTATAAATCTATATGAAAAAAATGATTATCCCCAAAAAGCTATAGAAATTGCATCTACCTCTATACGAAAACATAAACACAATCATTTAAATTACCGAATAGGAGAGATTTCGGCGCAGTATAATCTTGATTCACAAATTGGAATAGATTCTTTAAGTGAGTTTTTAGCTAATCATTCAATAAAAGATGATATATCTAAGAAATGGGCTTACTATCGATTGGCTCAGATTTATAAAAACCTACGGGAAAAGGAAATTGCACTTACTTGGATAAATAAAGCATTGCTAGTACAAGTAGATTTTAAGGAGGCTCTTAAAGAGAAATCAATCATTCTCGCACTATAATTCTGAATTGTGAATTAAGAATTCAGAATTAGAAAAAGTATCTTTACACTTAAACTTTAAACTCATAAATTATTCAACTTAAGTATGAGAATACACTTTATAGCCATTGGCGGTAGTGCAATGCACAATTTAGCATTGGCATTAAATCAAAAAGGAGAAAACGTAACTGGAAGTGATGATGAAATTTTCGAACCTTCAAAAAGTAGATTGAAAGCGAAAGGATTGTTGCCAGAAAATGTAGGTTGGTTTCCAGAAAAGATAACTTCAGATATAGACGCTGTAATCCTCGGAATGCACGCTAAAGCAGATAACCCTGAGCTTTTAAAGGCAAAGGAACTCGGATTAAAAATCTTCAGTTATCCGGAGTTTTTATACGAACAATCTAAGAATAAAACACGTGTTGTAATTGGTGGCTCTCACGGTAAAACCACGATTACTTCTATGATTTTACACGTGATGAATTACCACGGAAAAGATGTTGATTATATGGTTGGAGCGCAATTAGAGGGGTTTGACACTATGGTTAAAATCACTCATGATAATGAATTTATGGTAATAGAAGGAGATGAATATCTCTCTTCACCTATAGATCGAAGACCAAAGTTTCACCTTTACAAACCGAATATAGCCCTGTTAAGTGGAATTGCTTGGGACCACATCAATGTATTTCCAACTTACGAAAACTATGTAGAGCAGTTTGAAATATTTTTAAATGAAATCACAGCAGACGGCGCTATAGTTTACAGTGAAGAAGATGCCGAGGTAAAACGCGTAGTTGAAGCGACAACTAATACAATTAAGAAATATCCTTATAAAACACCTGATTATAAGGTTCAAGGCGGAACAACAATTCTAAATACATCAGAAGGCTCGTTGGCTGTTGAAATCTTTGGAAAGCACAATTTAAACAACTTAGCAGGCGCAAGAGGCGTTTGTCAATTAATGGGAATAGATGCAAAAGGCTTTTACGAAGCCATTGCGACATTTAAAGGCGCAAGCAAGCGTTTAGAAAAGATAGCTGAAACAGCTACTGCTGTTGCTTACAAAGATTATGCGCATTCCCCTAGCAAGGTAAAGGCTACAACTCAAGCAGTAAAAAATCAATACCCAGATAGAAAATTGATTGCTTGTTTAGAATTACACACCTATAGTAGTCTTAATCCAGAGTTTTTAAAGGAATATAAAGGAGCGCTAGATGCAGCAGATAGTGCGGTAGTTTTCTATTCACCTCACGCTGTAATGATAAAAAAGTTGGAGGCAATAAAAAGGGAACAGATTGAAGGGGCTTTCGATCGTAAAGATTTAGTCGTTTTCACAAATCCGGCGGATTTCAAGACTTATCTTTTCTCTCAGGATTACGAGAACACAAGCTTACTCTTAATGAGTAGTGGGAATTATGGCGGTTTGGATTTTCAGGAGGTTAAGGGGTATGTAGAAAAAATTCAATAAAAGATAAGATGTAGGACTTAGGACTTTTCGTGATAGTGAAAGTTTTAAGTCCAATTTCTTTCCGATATACGTTTATACCTTATGCCTTCGATGTTAATGATTTAAAAAATACAAATCCGAATCCTAGAAATAGCATTAGGTGAAAAGGGAAAAGTCCGAAGTCGCCGCCCTGGTCTCCTACAATAAAAGCACTGTACATTCCAAAGGCGAAATAGATCATTAATACACCTTCAATAATTACATTTGGAGATATATTTTTAGCAATATATTTATTTCCCTTCCATCCCTCTTTCAAATTGCTAATATTGAATTTTGGTGTTCGAATAAAGTCACTTTTTTTACCGAAATGTCCTTCTAAAACAGCGATAGAATTATGTACGGAAAAGCCCATGGCTATTGAGAAAAAAGTAAAAAACATCGCTGTGTACTTCAAAAATCGCTTAAATCCACCGCCATAAATGCTTTTAAAAGTAAACCAGTAACACACAAAAAATATAATGGTACTTATTACAAAAAAGCTCATTACATAGAAATATACCTTTAGATGCTCGTACTCATTCTTAATGTAAAGCATCGGAATGCTTAAGATAGCAACTATCAAAATGTTTAAAAACATAGTGCTATTTAGCAAATGCAATAAACTGTGAACTTTTGTTTTATTTGAAATGTTATCACTCTTTAAAACTCGCTTAGCCATTTTTTGGAAGTTTTCAGCCCCTCCTTTATTCCACCTGAATTGTTGCGAACGTGCAGCACTAATTACTACGGGAAGCTCGGCAGGTGTTTCTACTTCTTCCAGATATTTAAATTTCCATTTTTTTAGTTGTGCGCGGTAGCTAAGGTCTAAATCTTCAGTTAGTGTGTCCCCTTCCCAATTTCCCGCATCAAGAATACATTCTTTTCGCCAAACACCCGCGGTACCATTAAAGTTGATAAAGTGACCTTTACTGTTTCTGCCTACCTGCTCAAGAGTAAAGTGTGCATCTAAAGCAAAAGCCTGAACACGGGTAAGAATAGAATAATCTCGATTTATATGTCCCCAGCGAGTTTGAACCACGCCAATTTCAGGATCTTTAAAGTAAGGGATTGTCTTTTTTAACCAATCTTTTTGTGGAAGAAAATCTGCATCAAATATGGCTATATACTCACCTTTTGCAATATTTAAACCTTCTTTCAACGCTCCAGCTTTAAATCCAACTCTTTTTTCGCGAGAAATATGCTGAATATTGAGACCTGTTTTTTTTAGTTCGAGAATGTGTTTGGCGGTTGTTTCAAAAGATTCATCTGTACTATCGTCTAAAACTTGAATCTCTAATTTGTCGGGAGGATAGTCTATAAGAGCAATATTGTCTAGTAGGCGTTTCATAACATACAGCTCATTATAAACTGGAAGCTGAATGGTTACAAAAGGGATTTCCTCGGCGTTTGAAAAATTGAACGTAGGAGATTCTTTATGTTTTTTTCTTGCGTTAAGATAATTGAATAGCAAGTTAAGTTGCGCCAACGCGTACATGAAAATGAGGAGAAGGGCAATGGAATATATTGCAATGATTATTGATTCAAGAATCATTTTTTGAAACTGTATTTAAAAATCCAGGTTAGAATTTTTACGCCTGCAAATATAGCACCTTTTACCGTACCTGAAACTTTTGAGACACCTATTCGATTTCTATATTTAACAGGGATTTCAACATAAGTGTACTTCTTTTTCAATGCTTTAAGTTGCATTTCAACTGTCCATCCGTAGGTTTTATCCTCCATTTGCAAAGCTAGTAACTTATCGTATTTAATAGCTCTAAAGGGCCCTAAATCTGTAAAAGTTGAATTGAAGAAAAGCTTCATAAGCCTGGTTGCAAGAGCATTTCCGAAGCGTTGAGGTAAGGTCATAGAACCATTTTCCATAAGTTCTTTTACTCTAGCGCCTACAACAAAATCTACATCATCTTCGATAATAGGTGCTACAATTCTAGTTAATTCTGAAGGGTAATCGCTATAGTCACCATCTAGAAAAACGATAATATCTGGTTGTTTAGCTTTTTCTAGATTAGCAATATATTCCATTCCTTTTAAGCATGCATAACCATATCCCGCTTTTGGTTCTAGTAATACTGTGGCGCCTGAGTCCTCAGCAACTTTTGCAGTATTGTCTGTAGAATTATTATTTACAACAACTACTTCTGAAACAATTTCTGGAATTTCCGCAATTACTTTAGCAATAGCGTCTTCTTCATTGAAGGCCGGAATAATTACTTTGATGTTGTTGGACATTAAATGCTTTAGAATTTTAAAATTGCGAATTTCAGAAAAATATCTGACAATCACTTGAATGTGGATACAAACCTAGTAGGAATCTAAGACTAAATATGGATTATTTGTTTACATAGTTCATTAGGTCTAAATCATTTCCTAGTAGTATTTCATTAGGATTAATTCTTTTTTCTAATGGCCCGTTTTCAAGTTTTAAAACACCACGAGGGCAAACAGCCGAACATATTCCACAGCCTACACAGCTAGAGCGAACAATGTTTTCTCCTTTTTGGGCATAAGCACGAACGTCTATTCCCATTTCGCAATATGTAGAACAATTTCCGCAACTAATACATTGGCCTCCATTGGTAGTAATTCTAAATCTTGAAAATAAACGTTGTTGAAATCCTAATATCGCTGCCATAGGACAACCAAAGCGACACCAAACTCGACTGCCAAAAATAGGGTAGAAGCCAACGCCAATTACCCCGCTAAAAACAGCACCAATAAGAAATCCATAAGTTGAACGCAGCGTTTCAGCATCAAAAAGGAATAAAGTTTTTCCAGTCGTGAAATGCAGGGCTATCAAGGTGATGATAATTACAAAGTATGCTATAGACCCAATGCGAGCGTCTTTTTGAATTTCTTCTCTTTTAAAAACCCAAACCCCTGTAAAAACCAAGGTTAAAAATACACCGACACTTATGAGGAAAACATCTTTTGTAAGCCAATATTTGGAAGTATCGTCACCTAAATAAGAGTGCACAACTGCTGTGGTCATTAATACTACAAAAACTAATACACTGTGAATTACCCATCTTTCAACTTTCCAAGCCACCTGCGTTTTATCACTTAAATGACGGAAAGGATCTCCAGCGGTTTCAGCAAGACCACCACAACCACAAACCCATGAACAATACCAACGCTTTCCGTATTTATACGTTAGGATAGGAGTGATTATAAATATGGAAGCAATACCAAATATTAATAGTCCAATTCCGATATTACCTGCAGAAATAAAATCATCAACTCTATATTGTTCGAAGTTATAGTGGTTTAGAGGCCAAATATTCTTTAAGTCGTAATACGGTAATGAAAAGGTTTCGCTATTTAGGCGTTGCATTAATTCAGGTATAATAAAGGCAAACCCTAACTGAAAAAACATTACAGAGTATGTTCTTAACTTTTCGTATTTATTATGTCTGTATTTTAAAATAAATTTTATTCCGAAGGCTAAAATTGCCAAGGTATAAAGTGTGCCATATAGAAACCATTGGCTTGCAGGTCCACCATTTAAAAATTTGCTTAATGGATCAAAAAGAGCAACAACACCTTTGTTATCTCCACCCTGCACATATCCTAGATATTGTGGAAACCAATAGAGTAATACATAGAATAAAGTTAGGGAAATCCCTAAAATCCATCCCCAAAAACCTTTTGAGGTTAACGACTTAAAATATATACCGTCGTTTTTTATGCCTTCGTGCTTATTGCTATACGCCGCAATAGAAAACCAAATAGTTCCTCCTCCAATTGCAGTTAGGGAAGCTGTTAGCCAAACCGATTTTTTGGGAAAATCCACATTAAAAAGAGCTAATGCCAAAATCAATAAGCCAATCAACCCAATAGCAGATGCGATTTTTTGTTGACCGTTTATGGTTTTTGGCGGTTCTCCTGTAAGGGACATATTTCTTTGAACTGTACTCATAATTTTATTCAGATGTAGCTAATTGGGTAATTGATGAAAATTCATTCGCAATTTCTTTTTCATATCTACTGAAAAATTCGGGATCAAAATTAGCCTGGCTAAGATTTTTTATAACATATTCAACACCGCGTTTTTCATTTAACCACCTATCAAAAACTTCGTGTCGCATTCTAATTCCAAAAGTATTTATTCCTAAAAATTCTCGAGTTTCTTTATGATAAGATACAGTTACAGCTCGTAAATTGCTTCTGCATTTCCAGTGAAACTGCTCCTCGTAATCCTTTCGTCTTTCTTCTGAAAATACCCATCCGTAAGTTTGATACTCTATGTCGAAAAATTTAGCACTGTTAAACCAATTTCCCGGGTTGTATTCAAAATGATTACCACAAATAGTTTGAGCAAGAGCTTCTCCCATCATTCTACCTGTATACCAAACCGCTTCAATTGCAGGTCGAAGACCAATGGGTTCTCGTTGTTGAGCACAATCTCCTATAGCGTAAACATCTTTAATGTTTGTTTCTAATTTTCTGTTGACTAAAATCCCCCTGTCAGTTTCAATTTTTGAATTTTTCAAAAACGAAATATTAGGTTTTACTCCAGTGGTTATTCCCACAATAGAACAAGGGATTTCTTCCCCTTCTTTTGTGATTACAGCCTTAACATTTCCATCTGCATCACCAATAATTTTTTCGAGATTGCTGAGGTGTTTTAGGTTTACACCATGTGAGATTATATGTTGTGAAATCATTTCTGCTTCTGGCAATGGAAGCACATTTGCCCAAAAGCCTTCCTCTCGAACCAGCATTGTAACTTTTATATCCCTAGTGCGAAGCATTTCGGCCAATTCAACACCAATTAATCCACCGCCAATTATCACTGCGTGAGGACATGCCTTATTATTGGGAGCATTTTTTTCTAAAGTTTCTAAGTCTTGCTTGTTTACTAAACCTTGAACACCATTTAAATCTAAACCCTCCCAACCAAAGGTATTTGTAACAGATCCACTAGCTATAATTAATTTGTCGTAACTAATAGAACCACCTTCTTTAAAGAATAAAGTTTTGTTGTCTGTATCTACTCTTTCTACATAGGCTTTTTTGAGTTCTAATCGATTTTTTTCCCAAAACCAACTTTCGTAAGGCTCTATGTCTTGCCATCGCATATGCCCCATATACACATACATCAATGCCGTGCGAGAAAAGAAATACTCTGTTTCTGCAGATAGTATAGTTATCTTTTTGTCTGAAAGCTTTCGAATATGCCTAGCAGCAGTGATTCCTGCTATTCCATTACCTATAATAACAACGTGCTCCATAGTTTGATTATAATCTTATTCGATTATTTATAAAACTACACAATTACAATTAGAGCATATTTAAAAGTGTAGATTTATTTTTTAGTTTTTGAATTATTAACTTAATTTCATAGGCTACAGAAGATACTATGATAAAACGATACACTTTTTTAATTTACATTATGCTTTTTACACAGTTTGTTAGTTGTGTGCAAAAGAAAGATTTAGCAAAACACGAAGAGTCGAAAATAGAAAATATAACAAAAATTAATGGAGTAAGCTTGGTGTCTTCTAGCGATTCGGTTAAACAAAAAAATATCGAACCTTTATTAAGTATCAATGCTAATTACGCTGCAATTATGCCTTTTGGATTTATCAAAAATGTTGAACATCCAGAGTTAATATATAATTCAGAAAGGCAATGGTTTGGAGAAACTATAATTGGTGTTGAGCAATATGTAAATACACTTCAGAAGAATGGTATTAAGGTAATGATAAAGCCCCAAATATGGGTTTGGCGGGGAGAATTCACGGGTGGAATTAAGATGAACTCTGAAGAAGATTGGTTGAGTTTAGAAAGCTCCTATAAAAACTTCATATTAGATTATGCTCGATTAGCTGAACGGAAAGATGTTGAAATATTCTGTATTGGTACCGAATTGGAAAATTTTATAATTCACAGGCCCGATTACTGGCGTGAATTAGTTACAGAAGTTCGCGTAGTTTATAGTGGAAAACTTACTTATGCAGCCAATTGGGACGAATATAAAAGAGTTCCTTTTTGGGATGTTTTAGACTATATTGGGGTTGATGCGTATTTCCCTGTTTCTAATAGTCAGACTCCAACTATTGCTGAAATAAAATCGGGTTTTGAGAAATGGCAAATTGAGTTGAAAGCCCTTTCAGAGGAAAAAGGTAAAAAAATTCTTTTTACAGAATATGGGTATCGAAGTGTAGATTATAGTGGAAAAGAACCTTGGAAAAGTGATAGGTCTATGAATTCGGTGAATTTACAAGCTCAATCTAATTTATTAGAAGGACTATACCAATCTATTTGGGATGAAAATTGGTTTGCAGGAGGTTTTCTTTGGAAATGGTTTATCGCACACGATAAAGTAGGTGGTAATAATGATAGTCAATTTACCCCTCAAAACAAGTCGGCCGAAACTGTGGTGAAAAAATACTACTCCAAATAATTAGGAATAATTTTAAGGTTATTCGAGCTCGGCACAAATATTGGATATATCGATAAAAAACAAATTGCTTATGAAAACTCTTATACAACTTTTTCCACTTCCAATAGTATTTCTTGTTTTGACGATAACAACACAAATAGGGTTTGCACAAAACACATTAGTAACTACAGCTTCTTTAGAAGATGTAACAATATATGGGCGTGGAGCAAGTATGCATCATACAATTAGTCAATTTTTTGTGCCTAATGGAAGTTCTGAACTTGTAATTAGTCAGATTGCACAAAATGTTGATCCCAATAGTATTCGTATTACAAGTGATAATAGCCAAATAACAATTCTTTCGGTATCTTTTGAAAGAGATTATTTGGTAAAAGGGGAAAATCAAAGCGCTCAATATTTAGAGGTAAAGCGTAAATACGACAAAGCTAAAAACACTTTAGACGAAATAATAACTTCCCGAAAAGGTGAGGAAAGCACTTTAGCATTATTGGAAGAAAATAGAAAGTTTGGTGGGCAAAATGGAGTGTCCCCGACGAGTATGGCTACAATGATAAAATATTACAGAGAAGAATATAAAACCCTTTCTGCAAATATTTTGGACTTGAAAAGTAAAGAAGCAGAACAACAAAAGATAGTTAATAAGTTAAATAATCAGTTACAAGAAGCTGGTGGTAATGGACAAAATGCAGGGCAATTAGTTGTTCGATTGAATTCTAATAGAGCTGTGAAAACAAATTTTGACATCCATTATTTTACGAATAATGTGTCTTGGACACCTTTTTATGAAGTAAGAGTAGATAACCTAAATGAGCCTGTACAGTTAGTATACAACGCTAATGTTTCACAAGCTACAGGAATTGATTGGAAGCAAGTGAAATTGGCTTTTTCAAGTGGAAATCCGAAACGCAATAACAATGCGCCACAATTAAATCCGTGGTGGGTAGGTTTTTATCAACCTGCTGCTCCGCTCCCTCAGAGACTACAAGGTAAAATTGCCGGAGTACAAGTGGAAGTAATGGAAGATGGAGCCACTAGAAATGAGATGGCAGTAGTTGAGGAGAGTCAACTGTCAACTTCATTTGTAATAAATACACCTTATGATATTTATTCGAATCAAAAACCACAGGCAGTTAGATTAAAGAAATATGACTTGCCTGCAGAATACTCCTATCTTACTGCACCTCGATTGGACGAAACAGCTTTCTTAATTGCAAAAATTTCAAATTGGAGTAAGCTTAACCTTTTGCCAGGTAGTGCGAATTTGATTATCGATAATAATTTTGCTGGTAGCTCATATATTAATCCCAATTCAACTGAAGAAAAATTAACCTTAAGTTTAGGGAGAGACGAACGTATTGTTACAAAGCGTGAAAGAGTGAATGAGGAAGGGAGTACTTCTTTCTTTGGCAATTCTCAAAAACGAGTTTATACTTATGAGATTTCTGTTAAAAACACTCGTAGTGAATCGGTGAAAATTGATGTAAAAGAACAGTTCCCGCTATCAACTGAAAAAGATATAGAAATCAAGCTTGTTGATACTTCTAATGCAGATGTGAATACCGATAGAGGAGAGCTTACTTGGAGTTTAAACTTAAAAGCTGGAGAAACTAAGAAGTTGAAATTTTCTTATTCTGTAAAACTTCCTAAGGATAAGGTGATATCTGGAATGTAAAACAAAATAACCTAACAGGTTTTTAAAACTTGTTAGGTTTGATTTATGTTAGCGGGAGTTCTAGAACATCAAATTATTGAATTTACCTGTTCTCTTTCATTTGCTTTAAATAATCTTTTGCGATATCTGTTTTTTGAGATTCGGTAAACACTTTTCCTGCTAATTGAAAGAAGCTGTGTTCTTCATCTTCTAGATGATGTTCAACTTTTTCACATAGTTGTTTGGCGTAAACTAGCCATGCAGGTGAATCCATATC
This sequence comes from Aequorivita sp. 609, assembly GCF_014212065.1. Lineage (NCBI taxonomy): Bacteria > Pseudomonadati > Bacteroidota > Flavobacteriia > Flavobacteriales > Flavobacteriaceae > Aequorivita > Aequorivita sp. 609. The sequence goes on from NZ_JACJVM010000006.1 coordinate 47,328, forward strand.
GGTATCGTCAATTTTTTCAATAAGTTCATCCATTTCGTGGTGCTCAGCAATTCCATGACGTGCGTGCTCTTGCATCATATCATTGTGAATTAACGGTGCGTAAAAAGTCCGTTCTTCAGCATCTGCGTGAATTTGCAATTCGTGTTTTAACTCTTGCCACTTTTGCTTTCTCTCTTTTGAATCGCCAGAGGTTGAAGTAACCAAGCGACAAAGTTCGCGTTGTATATCGTGATCTTTTCTAATTGCCTCAAAAATATTCATATAGTTTATCTTTAAAATTTACTACAATATCGAAAAAAATAAAGCGATATTAAACTAAACTGCAGTATTTCTGATATTTACCTAATGGTGTGTTATTGTGTCTTGGAAATATTTTTTGAATAGTATGCATATAATCCATCTGCATTTGCACCTAACCATTTCTTTAAATGAATTGCCCAAAAATGATATTGCAAACGCCAAATTCCAAATTCTTTATAACGTCTAGCAGAGGTTGTTAGGGAATGTGGAATAACAATGAAAGACTTTCTTTTGTATAGTTCGTTAATTAAAACATTGTCTTCGTAAATAATATAGCTCTCATCAAATCCACCGATTTCATTAAAAAGTTTTTTAGAAATAAAAAGGCTTTGATCTCCGCCTCTGCATCCCTTCCATTTAAATCTCGTTAACCATCCAGCAAGTTTTAACCACCAATGATTACTGTCAAACTTCATTCTAAAACATCCAGCAATATTGCCTTTGTTTATTTCAGATAAAATAAACGTATCATAATTTTTTGGCGGGAAAGAATCGGCGTGGAGAAAGTAAAGGGATTCGGAAGAAGCTTGTTTTGCCCCATAATTCATTTGTTTAGCCCGTCCTTTTTCTGAAGTAAAAAGCTGAAAGGAAATTCTTTTTTTTACGTTTTGAGACTTCTCAGGGGTCGAGGTTTGTTTGCTGAAGTCTTTAATTAAATCCCTAATATTATCCGTGCTTCCACCATCTACTATTATTACTTCAATATCATTTTCACCTGAACTATTTTCCTTTAAATGAAAAAGTAACTTTTCGATGATTTGATCTTCATTTAATACTGGGATTATAATGGAAAGCATTATGCTGATTTATTTATGCGAATATACAAATTACTAAATGTCGAATATTATGGATGAAAAAGCCACTAGGATAGTTTTCTGATGATTGCTAATAATAGCTTCGTAAACCTGAACTATTTGAAGTGATTATACCAACTCGGAATAAAATGGCTTATTAGTTATTTCAGATTGTTTCATTCAAATTCCAGTTGTAATCCAAATATGAAATTGTCGTATTTGAATTTATTTTGACTTTCGAATATTGGTTTATAAAACCAATTAAATCTTTCTTCTCGTTAACTAAGAAATCCTTTTTGTACCATTTAAATATAGATGAAATCATAGCTTCAGAAATCGAAATGTTATTTTCTTTACTGTTGATGAATTCATTTGTAACTCGTTCTAGCTGCTGTTCTATTTTATCTGCAGTAAAAGCTTCATTTAGAAGTTTAGGGCAGGAGATAGAAGCACAATTTAACGCGAAATGAATTCTAGGCTCGTTCATCTTTCGCAGAATTCCATGTTCAATATTGTTTAGGGAAATCATTTCATTCCCTATTAAAACTCTGTTTTTAGACCAAGGACGACTTATGTCTTTAATGCTTTTTACAGGATAATTTTCAATTATAAGTTTAACAGTGGCAGCGTTGTACAGGTTAATGTAATAGGCTAATATTTTAGGCTTACTCCAAGTGCTATTAGGTTGATTAAGAGAAAGCATTTTTAAGTAGTCGTTTAATTTAGCTTCATCCTTTATAAACCCTTTGTAATCGACTAATCCGTTGTTTTGTACGTGTTTTTTGAGAAGTGCATTCCAAGTGTTGTGGTTAATTTTTATCGTAGAATTGTCTGTTGATGTTAAATCAAAATTTCCATCCATGATATAGTGATTATCTAATCCTACCGATGAAAATGTAGCGCAGCTATTAAAAGAAAATAGAAGAAAAAGAATTGTGGTAAGGCCGGGTAAGTTCTTCATAATCTTAGGTTTATTTGTGGTAATGATTCAGATTAAAGCAAAAATCTGTTCCAATATAAACGAAGTTATGGAGATGTGGAGGTTATTCCAATTAAAAGCTGAATAAACTGTGAGAATCTTTTTTAACGAGAAGTTTTACCTGAAGTAAAGATGATTAAAATTCAGTGCGATTTATATTTGAATTTAATTCATCTATATAATTTAAAAGCTCATCTCTTCCTACTGAACTACTGGCTGAGGTCACAAAGTACTTTGGCATTTCTACCCAAGTTTCCAGCATTTTGTCTGTATATGCTTTTAGGTTGCGTTCCAATGCCATTGGTTTTAATTTGTCTGCTTTTGTAAAGATAATATTGAAAGGAATACCATTCTCGCCTAGCCAAGTCATAAACTCTAAATCGATAGGTTGAGGTTCGTGACGGCAGTCTACAAGTACAAATGCGAGAATCATTTGCTCTCTTTTAGCAAAATAATCAGTAATAAATTTTTGAAATGTTTTTTTGCTGCTTTTCGAAACTCGCGCATACCCGTATCCAGGTAAATCGACTAAATACCAATTTTTATTAACTAAAAAGTGGTTGATAAGCTGAGTCTTTCCTGGTCGTCCAGAGGTTTTTGCTAAATTTTTACGAAGCATCAACATATTGATAAGAGAAGACTTACCAACATTACTTCGCCCAATAAATGCATATTCAGGCAAGCGATCTTTTGGACATTTGTCCACATCGCTATTGCTCATTACAAATTCTGCCGATTTAATGTGCATTTATTTTTATTTAGGATTTAATAGAGAAATAAGTTTTTATAAAACTAGGAACAATTAAAATTTACGTTTTTGTAACCAAGCGTAAAGTATTTCATTAAACTCATCAGGGTGTTCCATCATAGCAGCGTGCCCACATTTATCTATCCAAAAAAGTTCCGAATCTGGAAGAAGTTCGTCAAATTCAATAGCAACCTCAGGAGGTGTAACATTGTCATTTCTTCCCCAAATAATACAGGTGGGAGTATGCATTTTCGGTAAATCCTTTGCCATATTGTGTCTAATGGCACTTTTGGCAATGGCAAGAGTTCTAATTAACTTATTTCTGTCGTTTACGGTTTCAAATACATCGTCAACAATTTCTTTTGTTGCTACCGCTGGATCGTAAAATACGTTTTCAGCTTTTTTCTTTATGTACTCGTAATCCCCGCGTTTTGGGTAACTTTCTCCCATGGCACTTTCGTATAAACCGGAACTTCCAGTGATAACTAAGGCCTTAACTTTTTCAGGATATAATTTGGTGCAAAGCAAGCCTATGTGCCCGCCTAAGGAGTTTCCAAGTAAAATAACTTCACCGTAACCTAAATGGTCTATAAAATCACCAACATACTTGGCGAAAGTTTTCACATTTGTTCGCAATAAGGTCATTTTGTAAATGGGTAATTCGGGAATAAGAACTTTGTAACCCTTCGGAGGAAAGAAATTTGCAACTCCATCAAAATTGCTTAATCCACCCATAAGGCCATGAAGTATTATGATTGGCGTCCCTTCACCTATTTCTAAATATGAAAATTTTCCTTCTTTCTTTAAGTTGTTAGTCATACTTGGTTGGTGCAATTTATTAGAAACAAAAGTAAACAAAAATTTTTCATACACTCTACTTAAAATTAGCCTTTGTTTTCAAATGTTGGTGAAGCAATGACTTCAATGTGGTAAAATTTATTAACAATGTGGTATAATGTGGTAAAAAGTGGTAAAATATATATATATTTGAATCTACAAATCACAAACAGGAATTTTCCGTAATGCTCAATATAATAGGCTCATACGAATGTAAGGCAGACGCAAAAGGACGTGTCATGGTGCCTGCGCCGCTTAAAAAGCAGTTGGCTTCGGTGGTGCAAGAAGGGTTTGTGATTAAAAGAGCGGTTTTTCAACCGTGTTTGGAATTATATCCTATGAAAGAATGGGAGGAGATGATGAAGAAGATGAGTAAGCTTAACCGGTTTACAAGGAAAAACAACGATTTTATTAGAATGTTTACAGCAGGAGTTAAGGTGGTAGAGCTTGATGCTGCCGGTAGATTGTTAATACCGAGGGATTTGATGTCTTTTGCGGGAATAGATAAAGAATTGGTTGTTTCTTCAGCGATAGAGAAATTAGAAATTTGGGATAAAGACAAGTACGAGGAATCTATTTCTGTTTCGCCAGAAGATTTTGCTGATTTAGCCGAAGAAGTAATGGGTAAAAATTTTGAAGAAGAAAATGGACTATCATAATCCAGTCTTATTGAAGGAAACTGTGGATGGTTTAAATATTAAGCCAGACGGAGTTTATGTTGATGTTACTTTCGGTGGTGGCGGACATTCTCGTGAAATATTAAGCATGTTAGGGCCAGAGGGAAAGCTGATTGGATTTGATCAAGATAAAGATGCTTTGGTTAATGCGATTGATGATGAGCGGTTTTTGTTGATAAATCAGAATTTTCGATTTCTAAAGAAGTTTTTACGGTTTCACGGATTTCGAACAGTAGATGGAATACTTGGAGACTTTGGGGTTTCTTCACATCAGTTTGATGTTGCAGAAAGAGGTTTTTCAACTCGTTTTGAAGCGGATTTGGATATGCGAATGAATCGCGAAACAAATTTCTCGGCTTATACAGTTGTTAATAAATATGAGGAGGAGCAATTGCGAGATGTGCTTGCAAACTATGGTGAGTTAAGAAGTGCACCAGCAATGGCAAGAGTGATAGTTGCGGCTAGGGAAGAAGAAAAAATTAAAACAAGCGAGCAGCTTAAAAAAGTGCTGAGTAGGTTTTTGCCAGCACATAAAGAAAATAAAATTCTAGCACAGATTTATCAAGCTATTAGAATAGAAGTGAATCAAGAATTAGAAGCTCTTAAGGAGTTTTTATTACAGACCAACGAGGTTTTAAAGCCCGGTGGGCGTATAAGCTTAATAAGTTACCATTCTTTGGAAGATAGGTTGGTTAAAAGGTATATCCGTAATGGATTGTTTGAGGGTGAGCCTGAAAAAGATGTGTTTGGAAATTTTGAAGTTCCATTTAAAGCCGTTGGAAAATTTATCGTTCCTACCAAGGAGGAGATAAAAATGAACAATCGAGCTAGAAGTGCAAAACTTCGTATTGCTGAGAAGTTGTAAGAAGACGTGGTTCAATAAATTTTGGGTTAAAAGGAAGTAGAAGCGGGTATTTCGATAATTAATAAATCTCTAATCGTAAGTTTTGAAGGAAAGCTTTTATAACATAGTAAAAGGGAAATTCTTGGTAAGTGACGAGGCGTTAAAGAATTGGCGCTTCATCATATTTCTTTCTCTTTTAGCTCTGATAATGATTGCATCTTCACATAACGCAGACAAAAAAGTGCACGAAATATCAGGTTTAAATGCACAGGTAAAAGAGTTGAAAAGCGAGTATGTAGATGTGCGAATGCAGTTGATGCAAACTAGAATGGAAAGTAAAATAATTGCTGCAATGGAAGATCAAGGCTTGCAGCCTTCAACAACTCCTCCTAAACGTATAAGAATTGTTAGTGAAGAGGAGTAAGAATACTATAAAACATTAAAAAAGAATACTGATAAAGAAAAAATGGCATTTGACGAAAGAAACATATTAAACAGACTATACATCGTTGCAGGGTGTATGTTGTTGTTTGCTTTTGCCATAAGCATAAAGTTAATAAATATTCAATTTGTTGATGGAGATGAGTATCGTGAACTCGCTAAACAAAATACTACCAAAAATTTTATAATACCTGCTAATAGAGGAAATGTGTATGCTGATGATGGTAGTTTGTTAGCTACTTCAGTTCCCAAATACGATATACGTTTTGACGCTTTAGCTCCAGAAGATAAGGATTTTAATGAAAATATTAAGCCGCTTTCTGAAGGTCTTAGTAAAATGTTTGGGAAACCAGTTTCTTATTATCAAAACAAGTTTAGAAAGGCTAAAGCTAATAAAAACAGGTACGTATCTGTAGTAAAAAACCTTGGGTACTCTGATTATATTAAGGTGAGAAATCTACCTCTTTTTAATAAAGGACCAAATAGAGGTGGGATTATAGTAGAGCAACGTACGGTTCGTGAACACCCAATAGGAAAAATAGCCCAGCGTACTGTAGGTAATGAAGCTTATAATCGCCCAGGTTATTATGCTGTTGGTCTTGAAGGAGCATTCAACGATTTACTTACAGGAAAAGAAGGTCATAGACTAAAACAAAAAATCTCCAAAGGTCAGTGGAAGCCAATTTTTGACGAAAACGAAATAGAACCACAAGACGGCTACGATATTGTATCTACTATTAATGTGAATATTCAAGACATTGCACATCACGCTTTGTTAAAGCAATTAGAGCACTATCAGGCTGAACACGGAACAGTAATAGTGATGGAGGTGGCTACTGGAGAGATTAAAGCTGTCTCAAACTTGGGTGTGGCATCTAATGGTACTTATTACGAAAAACTGAACTACGCTATTGGCGAATCTCACGAACCGGGCTCAACTTTTAAAGTAATGGCATTGATGGCAGCTTTGGAAGACAAAGTTGTTGATACAAGCACTGTAGTCGACACCGGAAATGGTAGAAAAGTATTTTACGGCAAGCCTGTTCACGACTCTAAAAGAGGCGGGTATGGTGAAATTTCTGCAGCTAGAACTCTTGAGGTTTCTTCCAATATAGGATTGGCTACAATTATTGATGAAGGGTATTCAAAGAACCCAAACAAATTTATAAACCGCTTAAAGAGCTGGCACCTAAATGAAAAAACAGGTGTGGCTATTAAAGGGGAAGGTGAGCCTATGATTCCGGAACCAGGGGATAAGAAATGGAGTAGAAACGCGCTTCCTTCTATAGCCTATGGGTATAATCTTGAAATAACTCCTTTGCAGACCTTAACTTTTTATAATGCTATCGCTAATAATGGAGTTATGGTAAAACCACGTTTTATCAAAGAGGTTCGTGCATGGAATGAAAAAGTAACTACTTACGATACAAAAATCATTAATCCTAAAATTTGTTCAGATAAGACCTTGAATCAAATTAAGGAGATTATGAAAAATACCGTCGAGCGTGGTACTGGTAGATCATTGTACTCTCCAGATTTTTCAATGGCGGGTAAAACCGGAACTGCACGTACGGAATATTGGCACAAAGACTGGAATAGCAATCCTCGGTATATTTCATCATTCGCAGGATTTTTCCCTGTTGAAAACCCGAAGTACTCGTGTATAGTGATAATTCACAAGCCGAGTATTAAAAAGGGATTTTACGGAGCTGATGTTTCTGGGCCTGTTTTTAAAAGAATTGCTCAAAAAATATTTACTGAATCTAGAAACATAGATGATGTAAAAAATATAGAAACACCAGATCCAGAAATTGAACAAGATTTCGAAAAATATTATGCTAAGCTTCAAAAGTCACACAAAACTATTCCAAATGTTACTGGAATGGCGGGGATGGATGCGGTTTCTATACTAGAAAATCTTGGGCTTAGAGTGCAAGTTGTGGGTAACGGTTCGGTTACGAGTCAATCCATAAAATCAGGAGAAACCCTAGAAAAGGGCAAATTAATAACCTTAAAATTATCGTGATTCTTTTAAAGGACATATTATATAAAGTAACCATCGAAAGTGTCGTTGGAAGTACTTCTGTGGCTGTTAGCAATCTAGAATTTGATTCTAGAAAAGTATCGTTGAACGATGTTTTTGTCGCCATAAAAGGAACTGTTTCTGACGGGCATCAATTCATAAAAAAAGCTGCAGATCAAGGAGCTTTGGCGATAATATGTGAAACACTACCAGAAAACATTGTAAATGGAATTACCTATGTTCAGGTGGCCGATTCGCATAAAGCCTTAGCAATTATGGCAGCGAACTTCTATGGGAACCCATCAGAAGACTTAAAACTGGTTGGGATTACGGGAACCAATGGGAAAACAACAATTTCTACACTCTTATACAAGCTTTTCAAAAAAGCTGGGATGGAAGTTGGGTTGATTTCTACCGTGAATATAATGGTAGGGGATACCGAGCATAAAACCTCACATACAACCCCAGATTCAATCACGATAAATAGTTATTTACGTAAAATGGTTGATGCAGGTGTAGAGTTCTGTTTTATGGAAGTGAGTTCACATGGTATTCACCAAAAACGAACAGAGGCTTTAAAATTTGCTGGTGGTGTTTACACAAACCTTTCTCACGACCATCTAGATTACCACAAAGATTTCGCAGAATATCGCGATGTAAAAAAGTCATTTTTCGATAATTTACCAAACACTGCTTTTGCTTTGGTGAATGCTGACGATAAAAATGGGGCAGTTATGCTTCAGAATACTAAAGCAAAGAAACAAACCTACGCTTTAAAAACATTTGCAGACTTTAAAGCGCAAATCTTAGAAAGTCAATTTTCTGGTCAACTTATTAAAATCAACAATCAAGAATTATGGGTGAAGTTGATAGGAGGCTTTAATGTGTATAACCTACTTGCAATTTATGGCACGGCCCAGTTATTAGGATTAAAAGAGCTTGAAACTCTTCAATTAATTAGCACTCTAGACAGTGTAGATGGGAGATTTCAATATTTAATTTCAGAAAAGAAGATAACCGCAATTGTAGATTATGCGCACACTCCTGATGCTTTAAAGAATGTATTAGAAACAATAAATAGTATTCGTACAGGAAATGAAGAAGTGATAACCGTTGTAGGATGTGGCGGCGATCGCGATACATCCAAGCGTCCAGTAATGGGGAAAATAGCCGCTACGTTAAGCACAAAAGTGGTTTTTACTAGTGATAATCCTCGTACTGAAAATCCAGATAGAATTATTGAACAGGTTGAAGCAGGAGTACCTGCTGAACATTATAAAAAAACAATTTCTATAACAAATAGAAAAGAAGCCATAAAAGCGGCTTGCCAAATGGCTAATGAAAACGACATTATTTTAATTGCTGGAAAAGGTCATGAAACTTACCAGGAGATTAATGGTGAACGTTTTGATTTTGATGATTTTAAAATTGTAAAAGAAGTTTTAACGCTATTAAATAAATAATCTAATGCTCTATTATCTCTTTGAATACTTAGACAAAACATACGATTTGCCAGGAGCGGGGTTATTTAACTTCATTACCTTCCGAGCAAGTTTAGCAGTTATTTTATCGCTGTTTATTGCAACCGTTTATGGAAAAAAGATCATTAGCTATCTAAGAAGAAAACAAGTTGGGGAGTCCATCCGCGATCTAGGTTTAGAAGGTCAAAATGAAAAAGCAGGAACGCCAACGATGGGCGGAATAATAATAATTCTAGCAACATTAATCCCTGTTTTACTATTTGCAAAACTTGAAAATATTTATGTAATCCTCTTGATTGTTACCACACTTTGGATGGGAGTAATTGGGTTTATTGACGATTATATCAAAAAGTTTAAAAATGATAAAGAAGGATTACCAGGGAGGTTCAAGGTAATTGGTCAGGTTGGATTAGGGCTTTTTGTAGGGGTTACAATGTACTTTCATCCAGACATCGTAGTGCAGCACAATACCACAACACCAGGAGCTCAAACCGAAATTATAGCCAAAGGTCCAGTAGACCAGTTTTATGTAAAGGATAAGTCGATGTTAACTACTATCCCTTTTGTAAAAGAAAATGAATTCGATTATGCCACTTTAATTAGTTGGGCAGGACAGGGCTACAAAAGCTATGTGTGGTTGATATTTATACCGATTGTGATTTTTATAATTACTGCAGTTTCAAATGGAGCAAATTTAACCGATGGAATAGATGGACTTGCTGCGGGAACTTCAGCGATAATAGGGGTGACACTAGCATTGTTTGCCTGGGTTTCGGGTAACGTTATTTTCTCCGACTATCTCAACATAATGTATATCCCAAATACGGGAGAGATGACCATATTTATCACTGCCTTTGTTGGTGCTCTTATTGGGTTTTTATGGTATAACACCTATCCTGCACAAGTATTTATGGGAGATACTGGTAGTTTAACTATTGGAGGAATTATAGCAGTTATAGCAATTGCAGTAAGAAAGGAGTTGTTAATCCCAATCCTCTGCGGAATTTTTCTAATGGAAAATCTTTCTGTAGTAATGCAGGTAGGTTGGTTTAAATACACAAAGAAAAAATATGGTGAGGGTCGACGCATTTTTAGAATGTCGCCATTGCATCACCATTATCAAATAAAAGGATTTCATGAAAGCAAAATTGTAACACGATTTTGGATTGTAGGAATATTCTTGGCGATAATAACCATCGTCACGCTAAAAATTCGATAGAGATGTGAAGTTTCACGTTTTAACGAAAATATAAGTAAACATGAAAGGAAAATTGGTCATTCTTGGCGCAGGAGAAAGTGGAGTAGGTACGGCCATATTGGGTAAGAAACAGAAGTTTGAAGTGTTTGTTTCAGACTTTGGAAAAATAAAAGATAAGTACAAACAAGTTCTTTTAAATAATGAGATTGAATGGGAAGAAGGAGGTCATTCTGAAGAGAAAATTCTTTCTGCCGATGTTGTAATGAAAAGTCCGGGTATTCCTGAAACTGCTTCAATAGTGAGAAAGTTGCGCGAAAATAAAGTAAAGGTGATTTCAGAAATTGAATTTGCCTCTAAATATACAAGCGCGACAATTGTTGGAATTACAGGAAGTAATGGGAAGACCACAACTGCAAGTTTAACTTATGAAGTGTTGAAAAACGGTGGGTTAAATGTTGCTCTTGGGGGTAATATAGGAAAGAGTTTTGCAGAACAAGTTTCAGAATCTAAATACGATCACTTCGTATTAGAACTAAGTAGTTTTCAGCTAGATGGTATTGAAACATTTTCACCTCACATTGCAGCATTAATCAATTTGAGTCCTGATCACTTGGATAGATACGATTATAAATATGAAAATTATATCGAGTCCAAATTCAGAATAATATTGAATCAAACATCGCAGGATTTTTTCATTTATGATGCCGACGATGAGGAAATCATAAAATGGCTTTCACTGAATCCCATAAAATCACAACCGCTTCCTTTTTCATTAAAAAAAGAATTGAAACAAGGAGCATTTAGAAGAGATAACGATATAATAATTAAAATAAATAATACAGAATTCACTATGCCAATCGCAACAATAGGAATACAGGGAGAACACAATGTAAAGAATGCAATGGCTGCATCAACAGTAGCTACATTATTGAGAATACGTAAACAAACAATTAGAGAAAGTCTTGAAGGGTTTCACGGTGTAGAACACAGACTTGAAAATGTGCTTAAAATCAATAATGTGATGTATGTTAATGATTCAAAGGCAACAAATGTAAATGCTACATATTTTGCTTTAGATAGTATGGAAAATCCAACTGTTTGGATTGTTGGAGGTGTTGATAAAGGCAATGATTACAACGAATTACTTCCATTAGTTAATGAAAAGGTAAAAGCGATTATCTGCTTAGGTGTTGATAATCAAAAAATAATTAGTGCTTTTGGCAATATAGTAGATACAATTGTTGAAGTAGATTCAATGCAAATGGCTGTTCAAGTTGCGTATAAAGTAGCCGAAAGAAATAATACAGTTCTACTTTCTCCTGCATGTGCAAGCTTCGATTTATTTGAAAACTACGAAGACCGAGGAAGGCAGTTTAAAGATGCTGTAAGAAACTTGTAATAAGGCATAAAAAAGAATTAAAAACATAAACCAATAGCGGAAAAAGGTAAATGATAAATATTTTCCAATATACAAAAGGAGATAGAGCAATCTGGGGGATAGTAGGGCTTCTAGCACTTATATCTTTCCTGCCTGTTTATAGTGCAAGTAGCAATCTTGCATATTTGTATAACAATGATGGAAATACATTACCTTTTCTATTGCGACATTTAGCACATTTAATTTTAGGTTTTATTGTGCTGTATGCAGTGCATAGAATACCCTATAATTACTTTGGAGGGCTCTCTATAATTGGGTTGCCTATTATAGTATTCCTGTTAGTAATTACGCTATCACAAGGTACAACTATTGGGGGTGCAAACGCAAGCCGATGGATTAGGTTGCCATTTGTTGGGCTAAGCTTTCAGACATCAACTTTAGCAGGGGTAGTGTTAATGACATATGTTGCGCGGTATTTGGCTCGTATTAAAGATAAAGAAGTTTCTTTTAAAGAAACACTTTTACTCCTTTGGGGACCAGTGTTTATCGTTCTTGGTTTAATTCTACCTGCTAACTTTTCTACCACTGCAATATTTTTTGTAATGGTTGTTATGCTTGTTTTTGTAGGAGGATATCCATTAAAATATCTTGGTGTTATACTTGGTGCAGGGTTGCTGTTTTTAACATTGTTTGTCCTAACTGCCAAGGCATTTCCTGGAGTATTTCCTAACCGCGTAGATACTTGGATAAGTAGGGTAGAAAATTTTGCTGATAAAGAAGATACAGAAGCAGATTATCAAATAGAAAAAGCAAAAATTGCTATTGCCTCTGGAGGTATTACTGGATTAGGTCCAGGAAAAAGTGTTCAGAAGAATTTCTTACCACAATCATCATCAGATTTTATTTATGCGGTTATAGTTGAAGAATTTGGTTTGATTGGAGGGTTAACCTTAATGGCTATATATCTGTTTTTGTTATTTCGAATAGTGGTAGTGGCTCATAAAGCACCGTCGGTATTTACCAAACTACTAGTCATTGGAGTAGGTTTTCCTATTATTTTCAGGGCGATGATAAATATGGCTGTGGCAGTCGAATTGTTTCCTGTAACTGGACAAAACTTACCCTTAATCAGTAGTGGTGGAACCTCTATTTGGATGACATGTTTGGCGTTGGGAATGATTTTGAGTGTGAGTGCAAAAAGAGAAGTCCCAGCAAAAGAAGAAGAGGAAGAAAATCCACTTGATGTTTTAAGTGAAACCATTTAGAATACAACAAGTGTTGTTAGTGTAATATAGAAGAAAGTAAAAAATTGAAAAACAAAAAATTCATCATATCAGGAGGCGGTACTGGGGGGCATATTTACCCAGCTATTGCTATAGCAAATGAGTTGAAAACTCGTTTCCCTGACGCTGAATTTTTATTTGTGGGAGCAGAGGACAGAATGGAGATGGAAAAAGTCCCACAAGCAGGATATAAAATAAAAGGTCTTTGGATTTCTGGATTGCAACGCAGTCTTTCATTGCAAAATTTAGCTTTCCCGTTAAAGCTGGTTTCAAGTTTAATGAAATCAAAGTCTATTTTAAAAACATTTAAACCTGATGCTGCAATTGGAACTGGAGGTTATGCAAGTGCGCCGCTATTGCGAATGGCTGCAAAGCAAAATATACCTTGTTTAATTCAAGAGCAGAATAGTCACGCAGGAATTACCAATAAATGGCTAAGTAGTAAAGTTCAGAAAATATGTGTGGCTTATGAAGGAATGGAGAAATTTTTTCCTTCTGATAAAGTAAAGTTAACGGGAAATCCAGTAAGACAAGATTTGTTGGATATTTCTTTAAAAAGAGAAGAAGCACTTACTTTCTTTAAACTGAATAGGGACAAAAAAACACTTTTGGTTTTAGGAGGTAGTTTAGGTGCTAGAAGAATAAATCAATTAATTGAAAAATCATTGCCGTTTTTTGAAAGAATCAACTTACAAGTTATCTGGCAATGTGGGAAATTTTACGAAGAAACCTATAAAAATAAAGGAAATGAAAATGTACAAGTCCATACTTTTTTAAACAGAATGGATTTGGCTTATGCAGCTTCAGATTTTATTATTTCAAGAGCGGGAGCGCTATCGGTTTCAGAATTATGCTTGGTGGGAAAACCAGTTGTATTTATCCCTTCGCCAAATGTTGCAGAAGACCATCAAACAAAAAACGCGTTGGCAATTTCGGAAAAAAATGCCGCTATTTTGATTAAAGAAAATGAGTTGGATACAAATTTTGAAAAGGAATTTTCAGATTTATTTTCCTCTATAGAAAAGCAGGAAATGCTTTCAAAAAATATATTGGCATTGGCAAAACCAAATGCCACAATAGAAATAGTTGAAGAGATTGAGAAATTATTGAAGAACAACAATTAATGAATAACCTAAAAAACATAACGACCTTTTATTTCGTAGGTATTGGCGGCATCGGGATGAGTGCTCTTGCACGGTATTTCAAAATGCAAGGCAAAGCTGTTTTTGGGTACGATAAAACTTCAACTGACTTAACAGACGAATTGGTTGCAGAAGGGATACCAGTAACTTTTACAGATGAAATTTCAGAACTTCAATCTGAGGTGAAGGTAAAGCATAATGTTTTAATAGTTTACACCCCTGCAATTCCTCAGAACAATACAATTTTAAACTATTTTATTTCTGAAGAGTTTCAAATTGTAAAACGTGCTCAGCTTTTAGGAGAGGTGTCCAAAAATACACTTTGTTTAGCTGTAGCAGGTACACACGGAAAAACTACAACATCTGCAATTTTAGGACATTTATTGGCTGCTTGTAACATGCCAGTAACAGCATTTTTGGGAGGAATCGCGGAGAATTACAATTCCAATTTTATTTATAAAGGAAGTGAAATTACAGTGGTTGAAGCAGATGAATTTGACCGATCGTTCCTTCAGCTTCGTCCAGACATATCTTGCGTAACTTCGATGGATGCTGACCATTTAGATATTTATGGAGACGCTTCAGAAATTGAAAATGCATTTACAACTTTTGCTGAACTAGTTGATAAGAAAGAAAACGTTCTAATAAAGATAGGCTTGCCTTTAAATGGAATGACTGTTGCGGTTCAGGAAACTGCAGATTATGAAGCCCAAAATGTAAGGGTAAAGGATGGAGCATATCTATTCGATTTGAAAACACCAAATGAGGTTATTAAAGATCTTACATTTAATTTACCAGGACATCACAATCTTACCAATGCTATTATGGCAATGGGAATGGCATTGTTAGCTGGGGCATCTGTTTCTTGTCTTAAAAACGCAATTGCGAGTTTTAAAGGGGTAAAACGCCGTTTCTCGTATAAAATTAAAACTGATAAACTTGTTTTAATTGATGATTATGCACATCATCCTACTGAAATAGACGCTTTGCATCAAGCTGTTGAAGAAATGTATCCAAATAATCGTAAGCAGATTGTTTTTCAGCCACATCTTTTCACTAGAACAAGAGATTTTGCAGAAGGTTTTGCGAGAAGTCTATCGCAATTTGATGAAGTGGTGTTGCTGGATATCTATCCTGCTAGAGAAGAGGCAATTGAAGGAATTACTTCAGAATGGTTATTAAATCAGATTGATTCTCAGCATAAAATCTTGGTTTCAAAATCAGATTTAGCTGAAGTTTTATCACAGTCGGATTGTAGAGTGAAATTGTTGGTGGGTGCCGGAGACATTGGTGCTGAAGTTAATAAGTTAACCCAAAAGTTTAAAGATGAGGCGTAGTATTATTTACATAAAACTTATTCTTTTGCTGGGGTTAATTGGCTTCCTTTTTAGCTTTACAAAAAAGCGAAATGAAGCTAGAAAAATTAGCAAAATAGACGTTGTATTTGTTGATAATAACAGCCCTTTTATCACTTTTGATAACGTTAATAAATTGTTGATACAAAGTTACGAGAAGGTTTCGGACATATCTAAAGAAGCCTTAGCTTTGAGAGAGATGGAGTATAGATTGATAGGAAATCCTATGATTCGCGATGCTCAGGTGTATGTAACCATTGATGGAAAGTTATGCGCAAGGATAGAACAGCGCGAACCCATTGGTAGAGTGTCTGCTACACCAGATTATTACTTAGATTCAGACGGAAAGGTAATGCCGTTATCTGAAGTGTATTCAGCAAGAGTGCCTATAATTACTGGTGCTTCGGAAAGTGAGTTCTCTGAACTTACCGACTTATTGCTGAAAATAAAGGAAGATGAGTTTATGAAAAGGAGTGTTATTGGGGTGCATCAACGGGCAGATGGAGAAATTGAACTGGAATTGAGAAAAGTAAATTTTAATGTATTTTTTGGGAAACCAGTACACATTGAAAAGAAGTTTCAAAACTTTAAAGCATTTTATAAAAAAACAAAAAAAGATAGTACGCTATACGGGTACAACAAGGTGAACTTGAAATTTGATAGTCAAGTGATAGCCACAAAAAAGTAAGGCCATGGAAAACGATAATATTGCTGTAGGATTGGATATAGGAACTACCAAGATAGTAGCTATGATTGGTAGAAAAAATGATTATGGTAAAATGGAAGTGTTGGGGATAGGCAAGGCAAAAAGTCTTGGCGTTCATCGTGGTGTTGTGAATAACATTACACAAACCATTCAATCCATTCAACAAGCGGTACAAGATGCAGAAACTTCTTCAGGAATGAAGATTAAGGATGTTGTTGTTGGTATCGCAGGACAACATATTAGAAGCCTTCAGCATAGCGATTACATTACTAGACCAGATGGTGAGGAGGTAATTAAAGATGAAGATATTGATGCTTTATGTAACCAAGTTCATAAGCTTGTAATGCTTCCTGGGGAAGAAATTCTTCACGTATTACCACAGGATTATAAAGTTGATGGACAAGCAGAAATTAAAGAACCTATCGGGATGTACGGAGCGCGATTAGAAGCAAACTTTCACGTAGTTGTAGGGCAGGTTTCTTCAATTAGAAATGTTGGACGCTGTATAAAAAGTGCAGGGTTAGAGCTATCAGCAATCACTCTAGAGCCCTTAGCATCAGCAAGAGCTGTATTAAGTCAAGAAGAAAAAGAAGCTGGGGTAGCATTAATCGATATAGGAGGTGGAACAACTGACTTAGCGATATTTAAAGATGGAATTATTCGTCACACGGCAGTAATTCCTTTTGGAGGTAATGTAATCACAGACGATATTAAAGAAGGTTGTTCGATTATCGAGAAACAAGCTGAACTTCTTAAAATAAAATTTGGATCTGCTTGGCCTGGAGAGAATAAAGACAATGAAATTGTTTCAATCCCAGGATTAAGAGGAAGAGAACCAAAAGAAATTAGCTTAAAAAATCTCTCAAAAATAATTCACGCTCGAGTTATGGAGATTATTGAGCAAGCCTATATTGAAATAAAAAACTACGGGCACGAAGAGCAGAAGAAGAAATTAATTGCTGGTATTGTGCTAACAGGTGGGGGAGCTCAGCTTCAGCATATAAAACAGCTTGTAGAGTACGCTACAGGTATGGATACACGAATTGGATATCCAAACGAACATTTAGCTGGAGATAGCGACCCTGAAACTACAAGTCCGATGTATGCAACAGCAGTAGGGTTAGTGATGAATAGTCTTGAAAGTAAGGAGAAATCATCATTGATGAGAACATTCCCAACCGAAGAGGAAGTTAAAGAGACTGACAAACAAGAAGCCGTTCAGCATCCTGAAGTAGAAGCTGAAAGAGAAGAAGTAGAAGAAGAAAAAAAAGGCACTAGACGTGGTCGAGGTATTTTTGACAAATGGGCCGAAAAATTTAAAGAGTTCCTCGATAACGCAGAATAATAAAGGAAAAAGAAGAAAAATAAAAATTGCAATTAAAAACAAAAATATGAGCAGCAACACAGAATTTGAGAACATTTCATTCGACTTGCCAAAAAACCAATCAAATGTGATTAAGGTTATTGGCGTTGGTGGTGGAGGTAGTAATGCAATTAACCATATGTTCAGTCAGGGCATAAAGGGAGTAGATTTCGTGATTTGTAATACAGATGCACAGGCATTAGAAAATAGCCCAGTGCCTATTAAAATTCAATTAGGGGTTTCCTTAACTGAAGGTCTAGGTGCAGGAGCAAATCCGATGGTTGGTGAACAATCTGCTGTAGAAAGTATGGAAGAAATTAAAACTATGCTAACTACAAATACCAAGATGATTTTTATTACTGCTGGTATGGGTGGAGGTACTGGAACAGGTGCCGCTCCAATTATCGCCAAAATGGCTAAGGATATGGATATACTTACTGTGGGTATAGTTACTATTCCTTTCCAATTTGAAGGTAAAACAAGAAATGAACAAGCTCAAATTGGAGTAGAAAAACTACGTCAAAATGTAGATTCATTAGTGGTAATTAATAATAATAAACTTCGTGAAGTATATGGGAACTTAGGTTTTAAAGCTGGTTTCTCTAAAGCTGATGAAGTCTTGGCCACCGCTGCTCGTGGTATAGCCGAGGTTATTACACATCACTACACTCAAAACATTGACCTTAGAGATGCTAAGACAGTTCTTTCTAATAGTGGAACAGCTATTATGGGTAGTTCTACTGCATCTGGTGCAAATAGAGCAAAAGAAGGCATAGGAAGAGCATTAGATTCTCCATTACTTAACGATAATAAAATCAAAGGTGCCAAAAACGTATTGTTGCTTATCGTTTCTGGGTCCGACGAGATTACTATCGATGAGATAGGTGAAATCAGTGATCACATTCAAAATGAAGCTGGACACAGCGCCAATATTATTATGGGTGTTGGTGAAGATGAGAGCTTAGAAGGATCAATTTCTATTACTGTAATCGCCACAGGATTTAATGTTGAACAACAAAATGAGATTGTAAACACCGAAACAAAAAAAATAATCCACACGCTTGGAGATGATCAAAAAGCGGAGCAAAATCTTACACCAAAAGCTACTTCTGGACCTGTAAGACTGCCAGAGACTCCTATCACTTCTCAGCCTAAAGCTGAAGCCCCTGTGGTTAAACACACGCTTTTTGACGATGATGAGATTGAACAAAGACCATCGTTTCAAGGATATATAAATACTTCAGAGCTTCTAAAGAATTTACCAGTATCATACGAAGAGGTAAAAGCTGAAAGAATTGAAGAGTTTGAGCAAGTAGAAGTAGATAAAATTAATGTAAACGAATTTGTTATTGTTGAGGCTTCAACAAAAAATTCTGCGGAAGAAGTTAGACATTCTAAGCCAGAAGGTGAAGACAACGACGATCAAATATTAATGTTTGATCTTCCTATAAAACCTGTTGAAAGAAAGCCGGCAGAAACAAATAATAGAGAAGAAAAAACAATTTTTAATCTCGAAGAAATAGAGGTTGAAGATCACGTAGAAGTTGTGCCTGTAACTGAAGTTTCAGATGATGGTATTAAAAGATATAGTCTAGATGACTATCAAGAGGTTGAAAATACCTTAAATAACGCAAAACCATCAAACCATAAGTCTGAAGCTATTGAGGAAAACGAAATTGAATTTGTAAAAAGAACAGTAACTGAGCAATCTCCAAATGATAGCGAAAGCAAGGAAATAGAAGACCCGTTAAACTCTCCTATTTCAAAGATACTAAGCGATCGTACAGAAGAGCGCAAGCGTAAAATGAAGGAGTTTAATTACAAGTTTAAGAACAGTCCTTCACGTATTGATGAAATTGAAAGACAACCCGCTTATAAGCGTATGGGTATAGATCTTAATGATACCAGTGAAGAATCAACAATTTCTAGGACTTCGGTAAACATCGAAGATGACGGAATTGAATTGCGTAGAAACAACTCATTTTTACACGATAATGTAGATTAACTAAGTGAATATTTCTCCCCACTTAAAGTAGAGGTTCGAAATCTTAATTGGTTTCGGACCTTTTTGATTTATGATATTTAAGATTAAAAAAAGTGAATCCATAAGCCGATACATTTCAGCTTAAATAAGTATCTTCGTGCATACAAAAAAACACTATAATGAGTTTACAAGATAAGGTGATGGAGGCTATGAAAGCCGCAATGAAATCAAAGGACACTCAATCATTAGAAGCTTTGCGATCTGTTAAATCAGCATTGCTTTTAGCTCAAACTGAAACAGGTTCAAAACAAGAAATATCTGAAGAAGAAGAAATTAAAATCCTTCAAAAGCAAGTAAAACAAAGAAAAGATAGTGCTGCTATTTATAAGGAACAAGGGCGTGAAGATCTTGCTGAGCCAGAATTGCTTCAAGCGAAAGTAATCGAGCAATTTTTGCCAAAGCAGCTAAGTGTTGAAGAAGTAAGCAAAATAGTAGATGAAATTATCACAGAAACTGGAGCTTCTTCTATGGCGGATATGGGAAAAGTTATGGGCATTGCTAGTGGAAAACTGGCTGGAAAAGCAGATGGGAAAACGATATCGACAGTTGTAAAATCGAGGTTGTCTTAAATTAGATTTTATTAATTCTTCAAAAGAAGATATTTTTGAAAACTGGATTGGCCGCGTGGCGCAACTGAATACCCGCCCGAGCCGAACTGTCGTTAGGCACGTTCGGGCTGGGTGCATTAGATTTCGGCTGTGATTGATATGAATTTATAAGAAAAAATTATTTCGTGTTTAAATATTGTTAATGGCCGCGTGGCGCAACTGAATAGCGCATCAGATTTCGGCTCTGAGGGTTGGGGGTTTGAATCCCTCCGCGGTCACTAATAAAAAAAGCTATACATCAATTCAAACAAAATTGAATTTGAGTATGGCTTTTTCATTTTATAATACTGCCTTGAAATGAAATTGAAATATAACCGATTTGAGTAATTGTTTTATTTTGCCAACTTAGCTTATTGCTTTATACTTAAAACTCCAGAAGGGCATTTAGATACTTGATTTATTAACTCTTCTGATGTCGCATTTTCTGGTTTTACCCAAGGCCTTTCTTTAGGATTGTAGACTTTTGGTAAAGTTTTTACACATATACCTGAGTGGATGCATTTTTCCGCTTTCCATAAAATGATTACTTCTCCATTTGTATACTCTTTTATATCCATAGTATTAATCCCTTAAAGTTCTTTCAATTCTCGGGTCGGGCACTATCCACATCAAGGCAACTCCTAAGTATATCATTAAACTAATGATTGGGAAAAAAGAAAGAAAAGACAACGCCTGTAAAGTATAATAAAAGTGACAGATTCATTCTTTTGTCCTTGCTACAAACCTTACCTATGTTCGAATTTTTACCTTCGCTAAGGATTACACAATATACCATTATTTTAAATGCTACAGCAGCCATAAATAATACTACACCGTAGATTGCCGTAGGATTTGCTTCAAAATGGTTTTTACCCATCCAATCTGTGGCAAATGGGAAAAGCGAAAGCCAAAACAATAAGTTAAGGTTGGCCCATAAAATTTTCCCGTTTACTCTATTCACCGCTTGTAACAGATGATGGTGATTATTCCAATAAATCCCTACATATACAAAGCTTAATACATAAGTAAGAAATCCAGGTAGTATAGGCTTTAAAGCATCAAAAGTATAACCTTCAGGAGCACTCATGCCTAAAACCATAATAGTAATTATTATGGCTAATACGCCGTCGCTAAAGGCCTCTAATCTCCCAGTTTTCATAACCTGCGTGGTTCTGGAAGTGGAACATAATCGTCTTCATCTCCCACCACTTTTGGAAAGGCTTCTAGATTTTGCTCTTTCCAATCTTTCTTAGCTTTTTCAATAACATCTTTGTCTGAGTTCACAAAGTTCCAGTGGATATATCGTTCTTCCTCAAAAGGAATTCCACCAAAAATATAAACTGTAGTATTCGGTTCCATTTCAAAGGAACACAATGTACTATCCTTGGCAACTAAAATTTGTTTTGGCTCGTAATTGTAACCGTCGGCATTGATACTGCCTTCCAAGATATATAAAGCACTCTCGCCATAAAGATCCTCTCCAATAGTTATCTGCTGCTTATCCGTGCTTTTTATTTCAATAAAATACAACTCACTGTGTACAGGAACTGGTGAGGTTTTGTCAAAAGCTTTACCAGCAATTAATTTAAACTTTGCGCCATGTTCTTTCCATTGAGGAATATCTTCTTCTTTTATATGAAAAAAAGTAGGCTCTGATTGTTCTAAATGCTTAGGTAAGGCTACCCAAATTTGAAGTCCGTGTAACGTTTTTTCGGTATTTCTTAAATAATCAGGTGTTCTTTCAGAATGAACCACACCTTTACCTGCAGTCATCCAATTAACAGCTCCAGGCTTAATTTCGATATCTGAACCTAGACTGTCTTTATGTTGAATAGATCCTTCAAACAGGTATGTTAATGTAGATAAACCAATGTGTGGGTGTGGTCCAACATCAAGGTTTTGGTCCTTAGTCATAGTTGCTGGTCCCATATGGTCTATAAATGTAAATGGCCCTACAGAGCGTTTTTTTCTGAAAGGTAATAATCGTCCTACCATAAAGTTTCCAATATCGGCGGCGCGTTCTTCTATAATTAATTCTGTATTAGACATAATTTATTTATTTGTTTAAATGAATTTATAATTTAAGTTTAAGCCAAGACGTCTCTTAAACTCTCATATTTATCAAGGTGCTATTTTATTGCTTCTGTTTTTATCACTTACAAGATTATTAGCGAATTATAACAAATAATTAATACTTTAGAACTATTGGTTAATTGAAATTACTAGGCGTTTTCCTGAATCTATTTTCTGTTCCCATAAACGCTCTATGTCTTTAATATTACCTTGAACCAATTCAATTTTTAGCTTGCCATCTGCAGCTAACTGGAACATTTCTGGAAGAACTTCTTTATGAAAACCTTCTAAATCTGTTTTTGAAAGGCTTCCAAATCCTGACCCTAAAATCTCAATAGCTGAACTTCTTAAAATACCTGAAGCTAAATTTATATTTTCTCCCGCCATCGAACCTACAGTTACAATTCGCGTTTTGTGTGTGAAATTGTTAAGTCCACCACCTTTTAAAGCAGTAATTATTAATTCTATTGGCTTTCCCCATAGATAATCAATAACCAAATCGATAGGAGTTTCTTTATGGATATTTTGAATTTCGGCAATAAAGGCTGAATCATCTTGCTGTAAGGTAACAATTTTATGTGCTCCTAAGCGCTTTGTTTTTTCTAAACTCTCAGGATTTCGTCCTGTAGAAATGATGGTTTTGGCTCCGTAGTACTTAGCAAGTTGAACTGCTAATTGTCCCGTTACCCCTGTAGCGCCATTTATAAGCACAGTATATCCAGGCTTTATTTCTCCTCTAACTTTTAGCGCCATAGCACCTCCCAACACAGCATTTGGTAATGCCGCTGCTGTATTAAAGTCGAGGTTTTCGGGAATTAATGTATAGCTGTTTTTATTAATTAAGGCTTTTTCAGCAATCATCCCAGTTATACCTTGTGCATAAACTCGAGTGCCATCTTGTAAAAATCCAACGCCATCCATTCCAACTATAGCAGGCATTTCTTTATAACTAGCGTAGTGTTCGCCGCTAGCTCGGATTTTGTCCAGGTTTTTTACAGCTGCCGCTTTTACTTCTAATAATAACTGCTCGTCATTTTCTATTTTGGGATTTGGAAAATCCTTATACTTAGGGGTTTCTCCTAATTCTTCTATTATAGCTGCTTTCATTTTTTTTGGTCTGGAGGTTTTTAATATATTTACTTTTAGAAAATGAAGATTAAACTAGTCTTCTAAATATCCAAACTTACCAAGGTTAAAATCGTTGAAAGCTTGAATCAATTCTTCTCTAGTATTCATTACAAACGGACCTTGCGCTGCAATCGGTTCGTTTATTGGTTCTCCACTTAAAACTAATACTAATGCATCATCTGTAGCTTCAATTTCGAAGTTTTCTCCGTCATTTCCCATTAATGCAAAATGATTTGTTGGTGTTTTTTCTTCTCCATTTACTACTATATTACCTTCTAATACTAGCAAAGCAGTGTTGTAATGTGATGGAAAACTAAAATCTGCTTTTCCTCCTTTTTTCAGTTTTGCATTGAATAAATGAACTGGAGTAAAAGTAGAAGCAGAACCTTTTGTGTCTTTGTATTCACCTGCAATTACTTCAATTACTCCTACGTTATTTGGTAAATTATAACGGGCAATATCTTGATTTTTTATCGCTTGGTATTTTGGGTTAGATTTTTTGTCTTTTGCAGGTAAATTCACCCATAGTTGTACCATCTGAAATTCACCGCCTTTTTTACTCCATTCTTCTTCGTGATATTCCTTGTGTAATACTCCATTGGCTGCGGTCATCCACTGTACATCTCCTTCCCCAATTACACCACCGCCGCCACTGCTATCGTGATGCGCAACTTTACCTTTATAAGCTATAGTTACAGTTTCAAAGCCTTTATGTGGATGCACACCAACACCTTTTGGTTTGTCGGATGGAGGAAAATTATAAGGTGAATTATAATCCAACATTATAAATGGATTCATCCGATGCATGTCTAAACGAAAACCGCTAGGAATAAAATTATGTACGCGAAAACCATCGCCAACAAAATGCGGCTCTCTTGGGCTAGCTATAAGTTCTACTGTTTTTGTTTTCATTATTTCCAGGTTTTAAATTAAATAAATAAAGGTCGGTACAAAGTTTCAGATCGAATAATCGATTTTGAAGCATTAATCTACCGACCTTTAGGAAAAAAACTAAAGTGTTTTTATTATTGTTTGATAAACTGAAGGTTAGCGATCAATTTTACTTTATCACTCACTACAATATTACCGGCTTCAGTAACTGCACTCCAGCTTAAGTTGAAGTCCTTACGGTTTATTGTTCCTGTAGCCTCTAATCCAGCTTTAGTTTGTCCGTACGGGTCTTCAGCTATACCATTGAAGTCTACGTCAAGAGTGATTTCTTTTGTTACATCTCTAATGGTTAGGTCGCCAATCATTTTTTCACCGTCAAATGACTTAGATTTAAATGTAAGTTGTGGGAATTGCTCAGCATTAAAAAAATCATCCGACTTTAAATGCGTGTCTCTATCTTCATTTTTAGTGCTAATTGAATCAACTTTTGCATTAAAAGCGAATTCTGCATTTTTAAAAGAATCATCTTCTGTTTCTGCAGTAGCATCAAATTCGCTAAAACTTCCAGTTACAGTTGAAATCATCATGTGTTTTACTTTGAATTCGATTTCAGAGTGAGTCGGGTCTAATTTCCAGTTTGTTTTCATCATTATATATTTTTTTATGTTAAACGTAATTATTTGAGACAAAATTACGGTTCATAATTCTACTGTGCATTGATGTATGTTAAGAAGTGATATATCGTTCTTGTTTTAAATAATTAAAGCTTAGTAGATTATAGCGCGAATACAACTGAAAAACTACTGGGTGAGACCGAAATTATCATAATGTGAGAAATATATTTAAAATCGTCATTAAGAAAATTCTTATCAAAATTTATTTCAGCACTTAGTTTTTAAGACTAAGCTCTTTGCGTGTTGATTGTCAATTTGTTATGATTGTTTTTTGATTTCGCTTTCTCATTTTTCATCGCTATCTTTAAGGTGTTAAATACAGTATTATGGAGGAAAATCATTCATTTTCTATAAAAAACTGGAACGAAGACGATCGCCCCCGTGAGAAGTTGTTGTTGAAAGGTAGAATTGCACTAAGCGATGCAGAGCTTATTGCAATATTAATTGGATCGGGTAGCCGAAACGAAAGTGCTGTGTCTTTAAGTCAGCGGATACTTGCTTCGGTAAATAATAATTTAAGTGAACTAGGAAGACTTTCGATATCCGATTTAACGGAGTTTAAAGGTATAGGTGAGGCTAAAGCGGTTTCAATTACTGCTGCAATGGAATTGGGTAGACGTAGAAGAACTGGTGAAGCATTGGAAAGAAAAAAGATTACTTCAAGTAAATCAGTTTTTGAGTATGTTCAACCAATAATTGGGGATCTTCCGCACGAGGAGTTTTGGATTCTTTACTTAAATAATTCAAACAAAATAATAAAAAGCGTTCAATTGAGTAAGGGTGGAATTACAGGTACTGTGGTTGATATTCGTTTAGCTTTTAAGGAAGCACTGCAAATAGGAGCTGTAGGAATAATTATGGCTCATAATCATCCTTCGGGCACTTTAAAACCAAGTCAAGCAGATATACAATTAACAAAAAAACTAAAAGTTGCTGGAGAAAGCTTAGACATTAAGGTCCTAGATCACCTTATAATTACTGAAAAAGCGTATTTTAGCTTTGCCGATGAAAATATGCTTTAACGCGCTATGTTGTTAATCTACACTCAAAAAGTTACTCCTAGAATTTCCTATATATTCAAGCATATATGTTTACGGATATTAGGTATCGATATTGCGTTTACTTCAGGTATTGAAGAATTTATTGCACATCAAGGTGCTAAAATTTCATATGGGAAAAAACCAATGGGGAATGAGCTTTTTTTCCAAAGTCACGGACTATTAGAACAACAGGGGATTGAAGCTACCGATATTACGGTTAAGAAGTGGGATGATACTTTTGGGTTTTTTGCAGTCTCGAACATTAGTTCTTTACCCTTTGATATTTTTTCGGCTAGTTTTTATATGATTACTCGCTATGAAGAATACCTCCCCCATGTAAAAGATGAATTAGGACGTTTCATGGCCTCGGAAAGTTTGGCGTATAAAGAAGGTTTTTTGCAACAACCAATTGTCGATATCTGGGCATATAAATTTAAAGAACAACTTTTGGAGGCTTTTCCAAAAATAGAGTTCCCCGAAAAGAAAATTGTTATTCACCCTGTAATTGAAGCGTCACAAACATTTGCCTATAAACAAAAAGGTTTATTCCGAACAGTTGTGGGGTATTTAGGTAGTTTTTTTCGAGCAAAATTTAGAGATATCATTTTACGAACCCAAGTTATTTTAGGGTTTAAACGAGATCCTTTAGATACTTTTAAGTGGATGGTGAATAAATCTACGAGAAGTAATTTTAAACTTACAGTTTTTTTTATGCTAGGAGACGCTTTGTCTTTTAACGAAAGTATGAACACGCATCGGCAAAAGTTTAAGATGCTTATAAAATATGTTTCAGACTATAAGGAGGTAGGATTAATGTTCTCCTTCAATGCGTTGGGTAATTATGAAATGTTGAAAGATGAAAAAAGAAGGATGCAAGAAATTACAAATCGCTCACTTACTAGTTCAATGAATTCGGAGTATCTTGTAAATCTTCCTGATTTATATAGATACTTAGTAGAACTTGAAGTAAAACGAGATTTCACTATGGTTTTTCGTGACACTGTTGGGTTTAGAGCAGGGACTTGTACCCCTTTTCTTTTTTATGATTTGGATTATGAAATTAAGACTCCATTAATTATTCATCCATCAGCAATGACTACATTGGCATTTAACAAGAAATACGCTTCAGATATTGATAAAACAGTATCTACAATGCTCAAAGCGGTTGATAACGTTAATGGAACTTTTACAATGACTTTCTCTAACAAAGACTTTTCTGCCTTAGATAATCAAAAGGTATGGAGAAAAATATTTTCAGAAAAACTACAGGAATATGCTCAATAAGAAAATAACGGATGTATTTTTTGACCTCGACCACACACTTTGGGATTTCGATAAAAACTCTGGATTGGCATTCCAACGCGTTTTTAGAAAGCATGAAATAGACATTCCACTTTCCGATTTTTTAAAAGTTTACGAACCAATTAATCTTGAGTATTGGAGAATGTTTCGTGAAGAACGCGTAACAAAACAAGAACTTAGAAGAGGTAGATTGTCAAAAACATTTGATGTATTAGCATTCGATTATACTATAGATTTAATAGATTCACTCGCGAATAGTTATATAGATGAGTTGCCTGGAGATAATTATTTGTTTAGCAATACCTTTGAAACCTTAGATTATCTATCAGGAAAATATAGACTTCATATTATAACCAATGGTTTTGAAGAGGTTCAACGTAAAAAAATAGATAATAGCGGTTTAAAAAAATACTTCCTAACTATAACTACATCGGAGGAGGTTGGATTAAAAAAGCCTCATCCAACTGTTTTTTATACCGCCATGGAAAAAGCTTCTGTTACTCCCGACAAAAGCATAATGATTGGAGATAGTTTTGAAGCCGATATCCTAGGAGCTCAAAATGCTGGGATGCACACATTGTTTTATAACTATCGAAATGAAGCAGTGAAAAAACCTTTTATTGCCGTTAAGGAACTATCTGAAATTAAGGACTATCTCTAGTAATAATTTAATTTTTAAGGCGTTATGCATAAGTAACCTAAAGAAACTTATGATAAGAACGCTAGTAATATCGATTTCCAGTCTTTTTTTATGCCTTTTTTTTACAGCGTGCGTTAGAGATACCGATTTCGATCAAGCTGAAGATATTTCATTATCTCCAATAATGGAATTGGATTTAATCTATTTCAATCTGCAGGCAAGCGACTTTTATGATACAATTAATGGTACACCCATTCTTACATTGCGGGATACAACCGAAATTAAATTTTTGGACGATAGCACTTTACAAGAGAGTTTAAAACGCGCTGATTTTTATTTCAAATTTACAAATTCTATTCCGCGAAGTTTTCAAGTTGACTTTGAGTTTTTAAGTGAAGAAAACAATATTACCTATGAAACAGGGACTGCCGTAGAGCAAGGAGAAGTTTTAACGCCTGTAATTACTGAATTCACACATATTGTTGAGGGGGAGGCTATATCGCAACTTACATTAGCTAATAAGGTTGTTGTTTCAGTAACTATTCCATCTTCTAACGAAAACCTACAAGGGACGCTTAATATGAAATCCAAAACCACATATTTTTTGGAATATTAATACTATGCGAAATTTTTTGACTGTAATGTTATTCCTAGTAGGAGTATTGGCTATTTCTCAAAATAAGCAAATACTCTATGGTTTTGATGATACCCCACAATCTCTAATGTTAAACCCTGGAAGTAAGGTAATTCACAAAAAACATTATGGTATTCCGTTGTTGTCCCAAATTCACATTAACGGTGGTTCTTCAGGAGTTTCGGTTTATGATATTTTCAAAAATGGCAATGATAATATTAATGATAGAATCACAAAAAAGATATTCGAAATGAAGAATACCGATTTCTTTACTGCTACTCAGCAATTAGAGTTGATAAACTTTGGATGGAGAGCAAAGAATGAAATATTTTTTTCTGGAGGAATCTATCAAGAATTCGATTTTATAAGTTACTTTCCTAAAGATTTAGCAATATTGGCATGGGAAGGCAACAGTGATTATTTGGACTATAAATTTGATTTAGGTGAAGTTAGCACTACTGGCGATTTTATGACGGTTTATCATTTTGGAATGAATAAAAAGATTAATGAAAAGCTTACTGTTGGTGCTAGATTAAAGCTCTATTCGAGTATGTTTAGTTATCGGAGTGTAAATAATACTGGAACCTTTGTTACCCGACTTGGTGATGAAAATTCGGAAAATATTTATGAGCATACCGTAGAAAACGCCGATGTAAGCGTTGAAACTTCTGGTTATGCTTCCTTACGGGAGCTTGATGGTCCTAATGAAGTAATTAAAGAAGTTTTAGGTAGAGCCTTATTTGGTGGAAATATTGGGGTAGGAGTAGATTTGGGCTTTACATATGAGATTAACGATGCTTTTGTACTTACGGTTAGCGCCTTGGATGTAGGGGCGATTTTTCATAGAAAAGATGTAGAGAATTATCGTGCCCACGGAAATTATACCCTCGACGGAATTAATTTAATCTTTCCAGCATTAAGTGACGGTGAATCTACTTATCCTTATTATGACGATATTGAGGATGAATTTGAACGTGAAATTCCAATCGATACAATTCACAATAAATACACTCAGTTTAGACCTGTAAAAATTAATGCAGGCCTGAGTTTTGGTTTTGGAAGATTTTTTGCTTCAGACGATTGTGATTGCATGAATATGGATACAGGTGTTTTACACAAACAGAATGTAGGAGTTCAATTTTATTCTATTTTTCGACCTAAAGGGCAACAGTTGGCAGGAACGCTCTATTACAAAAGAAGACTAAACGAGTTTATTTCAGCAAAAGCTACTTATACCGTAGATTCTTATTCTTTTTCAAACGTAGGTTTAGGAGTTTCTGCTGATGTTGGGTCGGTAAATTTATATGTGGCTGCCGACAACCTTCTTAAATACGGTAATTTGGCAAAGGCAAAAAGTGTATCTTTACAGCTAGGTTTCAACATTATTATCGACGATTAATGACAAGAATATTATTTTTTTTAGCAGCATTATTTTTAAGTGTTTCAGTGAATTCTCAGAACAAAACACTGAGCGATTACAGTTATGTAATAGTGCCAGAGCAATTCGATTTTTTAAACGGAAAGGATTTGTATAAATTGAATTCTATGACAGAATTCTATTTAGAAAAAAATGGATTTAATGCATATATGGCAAATCTTGCTCCAAATGCAAATCGTTGCGATGGTCTTTTTGCTGATGTGGAAAAATTAAAAAGTATAATTGGCATTAAACTTCAAGTAGTGTTGAGAGATTGTAATGGGGAAGAGGTTTTTAGAACTCATGAAGGGAGAACTAAGTTTAAACAATACGACAAAGCATATCAAGATGCATTAAGAAAAGCGTTTAATAATTTTAATTCGCTTCGCGTTAAGCAAAAAGATGTAGTTCTTTTGAGTGAAAAATCTGCAGTTAATAGAGAAGTTGTTACTATTAATAAAACACAAGCAGAGGAGGTAATATCATCTACAGTAAAGGAGAATACAAATACTACAAAAGAGATTTACATCCCAGAAGCTAAGTTTTCAAATTATTCTTATTTAGGGAAAACCTTCTTGCTACGTAAAACTGATAAAGGTTTTTCACTTTATGAAGAATCTAATAAATCTAGCGATGGACTACTTTTAAGAGGTACTTTAGTTATAAACAACAATCATTTAGAATATACTGATACTTCAGGTGTAACCGGAAAGGCGGCCTTTGATGCTTCTGGTGATCTTAAAATTAACGATGGAGCTTATTTAAAAGTTTATAAACTTCAAAATTAAAAGTCGTATTTATCCTTCCAAAGATGTTTTAAATACGTTTTAAGTGAGTTTTCTTTTGCATTATTTCCAGGTTTATAAAAGGTAGTGCCTTTTATTTCTTCAGGTAAAAACTCGTGAGGCACAAAATTGCCTTCATAATTGTGTGCATATTCATATTCCTTGCCATAGCCTAATTGCTTCATAAGCTTTGTTGGAGCGTTTCTAATGGATAAAGGGACAGATAAGTCGCCAGTTTGTCTAACCAAACTCTGCGCTTCACCTATAGCTTTATATGATGCATTGCTCTTTGCTGAGGTAGCTAGATAGATGGCACATTGACTTAAAATAATTCGAGCTTCAGGATAGCCAATTAAATTAACTGCTTGAAAAGTACTGTTTGCAAGGAGTAATGCGTTTGGGTTTGCCAAACCAATATCTTCGGATGCTAAAATTACCATCCTTCTAGCTATAAATTTTATGTCTTCTCCACCTTCAATCATTCTCGCCAGCCAATAAACTGCTGCATTAGGGTCGCTTCCTCTAATTGATTTTATAAATGCCGAAATAATATCGTAATGCTGCTCGCCAGTTTTGTCGTAAAGCACGGTGTTTTTTTGTGCCTTTTGCATAACTAAATCGTTGGTAATTGTAATCTTATCGGTGTTTTCTGATAGAACAACAAGCTCTAAAATGTTTAAAAGTTTTCGTGCATCTCCGCCAGAAAGTCTTATTAAAGCTTCAGTTTCTTGTATTTTTATGTCTTTCTTTGAAAGAATTTCATCTTCTTCTAAAGCTCTTTTTAGAAGCGCTTCCATGTCTTCACGGCTAAAAGATTCTAAAATGTAAACCTGACATCTAGACAATAATGCAGGAATTACCTCAAAACTTGGATTTTCTGTTGTAGCACCAATAAGTGTTATCCATCCTTTTTCTACGGCGCCTAACAGTGAATCTTGCTGCGACTTGCTAAAGCGATGAATCTCATCGATAAAAAGAATTGGATTTTTTGTAGAAAATAAATTATCGTTTTTTTTTGCTTTTTCAATTACTTCACGAACTGCAGCTACACCACTGTCTATAGCGCTTAATGTATAGAAAGGCCTATCTGTATAATTGGCAATAATATTGGCTAAGGTAGTTTTTCCAGTTCCTGGAGGACCCCAAAAAAGCATCGATGGAATCATTCCTGTGCTTAATTGCGAAGTTAATGATCCCTTTGGACCAACTAAGTGTTGTTGGCTTAAATATCCTTCGAGAGTTGTGGGGCGTATTCGTTCTGCAAGTGGTGCGTTCATAGACTTCAAAATTACAATTTTATACTATCGGATTCACTGACATTATATCATAAATTTATTTTGGGATTGTTTTTTGTAACTTACTTCTTAATTATGGAAAACGCTAATCAATTAAAATTTACGCCCGATGTTTTTGGTTATCCATTACTGTTTGTAATGTCGATATGGATTGTATTTTGGTTTGAATCTCGCTTTGGAGTAAACTTTAATAAATTTGGTGTATATCCAAGAAATATTGAGGGCCTAAGAGGCATCATATTTAGTCCGTTTATTCACGGAAGTTTAAAGCACCTATTTAACAATTCCATTCCATTGTTTGTTCTATCCTCAGCTTTGTTTTACTTCTATAGAAATATCCGGTGGAAGGTTTTAATATTTGGGCTTTTATTGACAGGTATTGCTACTTGGATAATAGGGAGAGAATCGCTTCATATTGGAGCCAGTGGGGTTGTTTATATGTTAGCTGCTTTTCTATTTTTCAAAGGAATCTTCTCTAAACAATTTCAGCTAACCGCTTTAGCCCTAGCCGTGGTCTTTCTATATGGTGGATTGTTGTGGTATGTATTTCCTGTAAATCCTGAAATCTCCTGGGAAGGACATCTATCAGGTTTTTTAGTAGGTCTTGTTTTTTCCTTTATTTTTAAAACAAATCCCATTCAGAATAAAAAATACGAATGGGAAAAAGAGGATTATAATCCTGATGACGATCCATTTTTAAAACAATTTGATGAAAATGGAAATTTTATTGAACTGCCTAAAGAAGTTATTGAAGAGACTATAGAAAATGAAAAACCCGTTGAGCAAATTACCAAACGGGTTAAAATTGTTTATACGTTTAAAAAGAATTCGGATAGCATTAGTGACGAAAACTGATCAAGTGAACATTAAAACTATATTCGGTTAAATCTATTATATAGTCCATCAATTTTTTTACAATTTAACAATGTAAATTTGTGTGGTAATAGATTATATCTGGGATGCAAACAAGTTTTAAAAGGGAGCTAGAATTACTTATAGTCTTTGGCGCACCACTTCATATAAAAATGCTCCACAAGCTACCGAAACATTTAAGGAATTAATCTCTCCAAGTAGTGGGAGGGAAGCGCGTTCGTCTACTAGTGTTAATACAGATTTAGAAACTCCTTTTCCTTCAGAACCCATTACAATAGCTAAGGGCTTTTTTAAATCCAAGCTATAAACTTCAGAATCAGTTTTTTCAGTTGCGGCAATGGTGGAAATTCCTGAGCCTTTTAGGTAAAAGATTGCATCTTTAATATGATCTACTTTACAAATAGGTATTTTAAATATTGCTCCAGCGGAAGTTTTTACGGTATCCCCAGAAACTGGTGCACCTCCTGATTTTTGAATTATAACGGCATCTACACCTGTACATTCTGCAGTACGTAAAATTGCTCCAAAATTTCTAACATCAGTTATTTGATCTAAGATTAGAAATAGGGGAGTTTTATTGCTTTCCAATGTTTTCTCCACAACACTTTCTAAACTGTGAAATCCAACAGGAGATGTTACTGCCACAATCCCTTGATGATTACCACGAGTTAATCTATTCAACTTTTCAAAAGGAACTATATTTATTGTAACATTCGCCTTTTCAAGATCTTTTATTAGCCCTTCAATTTTATCGCTTTCAATTCCTTTTTGAATAAATACTTTATCAAAATTAACATTAGATGATAAAGCTTCTTTAACTGGATATATACCGAAAATAGTATTGTTCTTATCGCTCATTGAGTTCTTAGTATTATTTTTTTAGCTTATGGTAAAATTAGATAAATTAACTGACAAACTGATGCTTGTGATTTTAAATTCAAAAACACTTGTGTGGCATAGTTAATATATTGATATAGTTATAGCTGTATAAAAAAAACACCCTTTGGAAACTCCAAAGGGTGTTTAATATAATTCAAGGTTTGTACTAACCTATTTGTTCTTAGTTTTTAAGACCAATTTTTACTTGACCTCCAGTTATATAACCTTCACCTTCTTGTACTGCAAGAATAAAGAAAGTTCTGTCGTCTGGTGAAATTGAGTTGTCAATAGCAGTAACAGTAACTTCAATTTCTCTAACTCCAGCTGGAATAGTAACTGAACTTGGGTATTCGTAGTTATCTGTTGCCGTTGGGAATTCATCAGCAGGAAGATCCACTAATGTAAAAGTTCTGTCTGCGTTAGAAACATCAGATACGTACAATGTTACTGTACCTTCTTTAGTTCCACCTTCTGGTACTCTGTTAATGTTACTAGAATTTTTAGTAAAACCTACAACAGTTGCCTCAGAGTCGTAATCTTCATAAGTTTCACAAGATACTAATAGTACCGCTGTAAATAAAAATGCGATTATTGTTTTAATATTTTTCATTTGTATTGGTATTTAAAAATTAGTAACCAGGATTCTGAATTAAGTTTGGATTTAAGTCCATGGCAGTTTGAGATATTGGCATTTGGAATTTATTACTTCCAGCAGCTAAGTTCAATACATCAGATGCAGCTCCTGAACCATCAGCTAAATCACCAAAACTTTCACGGTCTACACCAAGACCCCAACGCTTAATGTCGAAGAATCTATGAGATTCGAATGCAAATTCTAATCTACGCTCTAAACGGATAGCATCTCTAAGAGCAGTACCTGTTTCTCCGCTTGGAGGCGTTGTGTAGCGATTAGTTCTTATTAAATCTAAAGCAGTTCTCGCTGGTCCTTCTTGTCCTAAGTTAAATAAAGCTTCTGCTTTGTTTAATATAGCTTCTTCAGCTCTTAAGATTTTGATGTCTACTTGCCCTTGAGTTCCACCTGGTCTTCCAAAGTATTTGTAGATTACGTTAAAGTCACTTCCACTTTTAGATCCTTCTGCAATATAAGCCTCTTTACGGATATCGTCGTCACTATATAATTGGAATAATTCGTAAGAAACTACGTATTCTGGAGTAATAGAATTTAATCCTCCTTGGCTCCACATTACACCAATAGTATTAGAAAGTACTGGTGGCTCGATTGGAATGTGGAATAATAATCCACTTTCGTTTTCGTCTGTCCATATCCCAGGAACATCTGCTCTAGGTGCTACAGAAGCAGTAACTCGATTTGCCGCGTTAACAGACTCTTGCCATTTTCCCATGTATAAGTATACTCTAGAAAGAAGAGTGTTAACTGCATCTTTACCCATACGGCCTTCCCCGTTAGTGTCATTGATGTTGGCAGCAGCATCTTCTAAATCAGCAGCAATCTGATCGTATACAAATCCTACAGTTTCACGTGCTGGAGTTGCTTTTGGATCAGGCTCAGTAATATAAGCTACACCTAAACTTCCATTAGCATCACCTGATTGCGTTGGTATTTTTCCGAAGAATCTTACTAAGTCAAAGTAAGCAAGAGCTCTTAAAGCCTTTGCTTCCGCAACGAAGTTCGCTTTAGTTTCTCCTTCAAAGCCAGCAGCCTTTTCTAACAGAGTATTCGCTCTAAAAATAAGAATGTAAGCTCTCGTATACATTCCAGACATTGCTGGTAGTGATGCCTCATATCTAAAGTTGTGGTTATTCGCTCTAGATTGACGTCCAATCTGTGCTAAAGTAACGTTGTCTGATAGTACATCTGGCATGTCTAGCATACCACCTGCATCACTTCCACCATAAAACGTTCCAGCGGTAAGAGTTGAGTATATACCTCTTACGGCATTTTCAAAATCTCTTGCGCTACTATAGGCATTCTCAGTTCCAAATTCGTCAAAAGGAACTTGGTCAAGTTTATCATCGCAAGAAGTTAAACTTCCCACAACTAAAACAAAAACTGCTATTTTATAAATTAATTTTTTCATTTTTTGCTATTGTTTTTTAAAATTAGAAACTTACGTCTATCCCTAACTGGTATGACTTAGTGTTTGGGTAACTGTATAATGTAACCTCTCCTGGAGCAACAGTCTGCGCGTATGAGATGGTTTCACCAGATGAAATACCTACTTCAGGATCTCCCCAGAATTTAGAGAATGTCAATAAGTTTTGTCCTTGAGCATAAATTCTTAAGCTACTAATAGGAGTTTTGTCTAAGAATCTATTAGGGAATGTATAAGATAGAGTAATGTTTCTCATTCTTATGTAATCACCTTTTTCTAAGTATTGATCAGAGTCAACAGCTGCATCAGTGTTAGCATAACGTGGGCTAGGTAGTACATCTGTATCACCTGGTTTTTTCCAGTAGTTAAACGCACTTGTAGATCTGTTAGAGTCAATGTCGGTTGGATCTTCACGTTGTGCTCTTACAATGTTGTTAATCCAGTTTCCGTATTTGAAGATGAAATCAGCACGTAGTCCGAAACCTTTGTAGTTTAAGTCTGTAAAGAAACCACCTTCTTTGTCAGCCATTGTAGATTTACCTTGTAACACACGGTTTTCCCCTTCTGGAAGGTTGTTAGCAGTGTATTTTTGATCGTCTGCACCGTAATAAAGCGCTTGTCCAGTTTGTGGATCAACTCCTGCGTATCTTACTAAGTAGTGCTCGTTAATTTTAGCACCTTCTCTAAATAAAATGCTAAATGTATTAGTAGGAGAAATATCTTTGCCCTCAGGTAAAGAAACGATTTCGTTGTCTAAGAAGATAATGTTACCTCCTAAAGTCCATTTGAAATCATCATTACGTACGATGTCTCCTTGTAATGCAACTTCAAGACCTTTGTTTTGTATCTCCCCTAAGTTACCTGCAATTCCCGTTTCACCATTCGAATTTATGATTCCGGCCTCAACAGGAGTAGGAATTAAGAAAAGTAGTTCAGTAGTGTTACGGATAAAGTAGTCAGATACAAAACGTAAACGCTTGTTGAACATGTTTAACTCTAAACCAAAGTTAATCGTTTCAGTAGTTTCCCACTGTAGGTCCGGATTCGGTACTTGATTAGGTAATGTTGAAGAACCTCCAGGGTAAGAACCGAAAGTTACTGTACCTTGTGATGCATAGTTAGCAATTCCTAACCTGTTACCTACTGTACCATAAGCTGCTCTTATTTTAAGGTCGTTAATAGCATCTACAGAGAAGAAGTTCTCTTTTGCTATGTTCCACCCAAGACTTCCACTATAGAAAGTACCGTACTTTACATCGTCACCAAAGTTTGAAGATCCGTCTCTACGCACTGTAGCACCCACTAAATAACGCTCATCGTAATCATACTCGGCAAAAGCTCCGTAAGATACTAGCGTTAATCTTTGTCTACTTGTGTAACCATCATCTAGAGTAGATGCGTTTGCTTGAGTAGTTAATAATGGAGAAGGGAAACCTTTACTTCTTACAAACTGACGGTTAAACTCGTACATGTTGTATTCGTATAATCCCATGATGTTAAAATCGTGGTTGTTTTTATTGAAGTGATAGTTCAATCTATTACTTACAGTAAGGTCCAAACGGTGTTGTTGATCGTCAAACTTGTTACCTGTAGGGTTATCAGGACCTTCTAAGATAACGTCAAGAATACCTCCTGGCATTGAGTAGCTCTCTCTTCTTTTTGCGTTCCAGTTAGCTGCAACTGCAAAAGTGTAGCTCCAGTTCTTGTTAAAAGTAACTGTTGCATCTACACTACCAAGTAATGTGTTAGTAATATCCTCAGCTGGCTCAGTTAATAGAGCTCCTCTTACTGGGAAACCACCACGAGTAGGGTTGTAAGTTGGGTTACCGTTGTCATCTAAAATAACAGCTCCATTTTCGTCTAACAAGAATTCAGTTTCGTATGGGTTGTAGTCCAACATTGCACGGAATGGGTTCTGAGCGTTGTTACGGTCACGTGGCTCATCACTCATAGAGCGAGAGTAACCTACGTTTACACCAACGTTTAACCATTCTTTTGCTTCAAAGTTTACGTTTAAACGTGAACCTAATCTTTCAAAACCATCAATTTGATCAATAATACCAGAGTTTCTGTCGTTTGTTACAGAGAAGTAGTAATCTACTTTTTCAGCTCCACCAGAAATAGAAACACTGTTGTTTTGGATAATACCATCCTTAAGGATTAAGTCTTCCCAATCTGTCTCATTTTGTAATAAGAAATTTCTTTCTGGAGACCCAGGGTTTGTTGCAACACCAGGTAGTGTTGAGTTACCAACACCCATAGCATACATTTGAGCTTCGAATGCCATCTTTTCAGTAGCGTTCATCATGTCGAAGTTTGGTGTAATTCTAGAAGTAGTACCATATCTAGAGCTAAAGCGAACTTTTGCTTCTCTATTTCTGTTACCGCTCTTTGTAGTAATTACAACTACTCCGTTAGCCCCTCTAGAACCATATCTAGCTGTAGTTGGAGCATCTTTAAGAATCGAAATATTTTCGATATCCTCTGGTGGGATACCTGCAAGATCTTGCTCTCTAATTGGCGCGCCATCCACTATGTATAATGGAGAAGATGCACCAGCAACAAGAGATCCTGTTCCACGAATACGAACGAAAGCTCCTTGTCCTGGCTTACCGTTAGCAGCAGTTACCTGCACCCCAGCGGCTTTACCTTGTAGCATATTATCTACGCTAGTAGTAGGTGCCATTTGAGAAAGTTCAGTTGCTGAAATAGATACAACAGCTGAAGTTTGCACAGTTTGGTTTCGAGTAGAATACCCAGTAACAACTACTTCTTCAAGGCTTGCACCTGGATTTAAAGTAACATTAATACTGTTTTGCGCTCCTACTTTAACTTCCTTGGTGTCAAAACCTACATAACTAAAGGTAAGCGTTTGACCCACATTAGCTGTGATGGAGTATAACCCATCAAAGTCTGATTGTGTTCCAGAGCTTGTACCCTTTATTATAACGTTTGCACCAGGCAATGGCAGACCTGTGTCGTCCGTCACCGTACCTGTAATAGTTTTTTGTTGTGCGAAGGTAAGCTGCACAACTAACGCTAGTAGTAGCGTTAAGATTCCACTAAACTTTGTTCTCATTTTTATAAATTATTTGAATTAGCCAACGGCAAAAATCACAATAAAAAGTTAATTACACAAGTATTTACTCCCAATTTTTAACTTTCCTTATCAAAGTGAATCCTTGTATTATAAGGATTTATTAAAATTTTGACGAAACACTGATGTGAATCTTAGTGTTTGAAAAATTAAAATCTTGGTTTTCGGTGTTCCCGTTTGCAACATTTAGTCTGAACAAACCGGTGTTGGTGTTGATGCCAAGCCCAAAACCAAAGCTGTATAGATTTTGTTTTAAAGTAAGAGGTTGGTTTTCAAAATACCCTAAGTCTATAATGCTGTGTACAAATACTTCTTCATTGAATTGATATCTATATTCGGTGTTAATAATGGAAAAGAATGATGCGTCTATACTATTTTCATTAAATCCCCGGATGCTATTTATGCCTCCAAAACGGAAAAGTTCATTTGTTAGGTAGCTATCGCTAATTAAAATGTTAGTGGCGTTTTGTATAAATATTGAGTTTTTAAAGTTTAAATTAAAAATGTTGCTGATAAGTGCTTCAACACCTATTTGATCTTCATTGATGTTGTTTTTTTTTCGATTCCCAATTCCTCCTTCTAAGGTGATTTTGCTTTTTATAGGGAAAAGCTTTTTGTTTTGAGTGGTTATGTAGGAAGCGCCAGCTATAAAGAAGTTAGATTTAAAATCTTCAATAGGATTGCCAGCAATAGCCTCATCTAATAGATTACTAGAGTCGTAACTTTTGTATCCTATATATGTAGCCGATTGGGGGTTGATTTGATATGTAGTTCGTACTTGTTGCTCCGAGGTGATAAAAGTACTGTCTCTTTTAAAAATTTTTAGCTCTCCGCTTAGGCCAAAAGGCGATTGGAACAAGTAGGGGAGTGTGAGCTTTGTTCTAAAGCTCACTTGTTCTTCTCCATCAGCTTTGTAATTGATGAGTAATTGTTCGCCGTAATTCAAATTGTTGTTTAATTCAAGATTTAAAAACCCATTGAAGTTAAGTTTTTGCGTTTTCTCATCTGTAGCAAACCCAAGTATTCCATCAAATAAGTTGTTGTTTTGTTTTTCTAGATAGAAATACACAGTAGTTGAGTCTTTTCTAAAAAGTGCTTCGGGTGGTTTTGTGGATGAGGCAAAACCTAGATTGTTTAAATTGTCGTTTTGTTTAAGAAGTTTTACTTTGTTAAAAACTTTGCCCTTTTTTATCCCTGCATAGTGTTTTAAATATGAAACAGGAAATTTTTCATAGCCTTTTACTATAATAGAGTCGACTGTTCTTATTTCCTTGTTGTCTACAAAAAGAGATGCAGTGAGCAAATTGTTATCTTCAATTTGAAATTCTGTTAATCGTAAACGCGCAAAAGCATTTCCCTTTTGATTTCGTATGGCGGTTAGTTTGTTTAGAGAACTTGTTATGGCTTCAAAATTTACCGTAAAATAGGAATTTGTAATATTGTTTGAAATTCGTTGTAATTCTTTTCGGGTGAAATTTTCTTCAGAATAATATATTTTTATTTGATTGTATTTTCGTCCTAGACTAAAAGCTGCAACATAGCTACTATCGTTTTTCTTATTTATTTGAAGAAATTCACTTTCAATAAATCCCATTCGTTGAAGTTTCAGTGAAATTGTATCTGTTTCTTTTTCAATTTCTGAATAGTTTTTAAATGTTTTCGGAATTTGTAGCGAGTCAATAAGGTTTTGTGAAATAGGTTTTTCAGTTTTTACAGAAAGTGTAAGCTCCTGGGCGTTTATTCCTAAGAACCAACAGGTATATATATTAAGGAGTAGAAATAGTGTGGTAGCTTGTTTCAAATTTTTAATCTAGTTTCTTTGTGTTTGAATAACTTTAGTTTTCTTTAGAAATTGTTATTTCTTTTATATCTGTATGTTGCTTTGTTGTACTACATATAAATAAGAATACTGCTAAGTGGGTATTTGTAGGCTTTACAATTAGGTAAGCAAAGTGTGTTTACTTATATTGAGTTTCTTTTTTTTATTGAATAACCTTAAACGTGATATGGTATTTAATTGTTGTTGAGTGATTTTAATAAGTTTAAGTTTGCATTCTTCAAAATTAAAGCTTCAACTTCCTATTTCGTCTCTTTTATGAAAAAAAATTGGAAGTATGCTGAAAATTAATTCAGTATGGTTTGATTAGTAAAAAATTTATTCTACATTTGCATCCCCTAAAAATAGGGGTGTTTTATTTTTAAACAGTAATAATACATATTTTATATGCCAACAATTTCACAATTAGTACGTAAAGGAAGAACCAGAATAACCAAGAAGAGTAAATCGGTTGCTTTGGATTCATGCCCACAACGTCGTGGTGTTTGTACGCGTGTATATACTACTACGCCTAAAAAACCTAACTCTGCAATGCGTAAAGTTGCAAGGGTAAGGCTTACAAATGGTAAAGAAGTTAACGCATACATCCCA
Source organism: Aequorivita sp. 609 (assembly GCF_014212065.1). Taxonomy (NCBI): domain Bacteria; kingdom Pseudomonadati; phylum Bacteroidota; class Flavobacteriia; order Flavobacteriales; family Flavobacteriaceae; genus Aequorivita; species Aequorivita sp. 609. The sequence goes on from NZ_JACJVM010000006.1 coordinate 88,739, forward strand.
GGCGAAGGTCATAATCTCCAAGAGCACTCGATAGTATTGGTTAGAGGTGGAAGGGTAAAAGATTTGCCAGGAGTTAGATACCACATTGTTCGTGGAGCTTTAGACACCGCAGGTGTTGCAGGCCGCACGCAACGTAGATCTAAGTATGGAGCAAAACGCCCAAAGAAGTAAAATGAAAACGGTTAATAGCTGATGCTTTATAGCTTAGGTTGTATAATTAGCATTGACGATTAACAATTAACAAAACAACAGATGAGAAAAAAACAGGCCAAAAAAAGACCCCTTTTACCAGATCCACGGTTTAACGACCAGTTGGTTACGCGTTTTGTAAACAACATGATGTGGGATGGAAAAAAGAGTGTGGCTTTTAAAGTTTTCTACGATGCAATTGATATTGTAGAAGAAAAGAAGCAAGACGACGAAAAAACTGCGTTAGAACTTTGGAAAGACGCTCTTTCTAATGTTATGCCTCACGTAGAGGTGCGTAGTCGTAGAGTTGGTGGGGCAACCTTCCAAATTCCTATGCAAATTCGTCCAGACCGTAAAATTGCAACAGCAATGAAATGGTTAATTACATATTCAAGAAAAAGAAACGAGAAATCTATGGCTGCTAAATTAGCTGCTGAGATTCTTGCTGCTGCAAAGGAGGAAGGAGCTGCGGTTAAAAAACGCATGGATACTCATAAAATGGCAGAAGCTAATAAGGCATTCTCACATTTCAGATTCTAAACAATGGGAAGAGATTTAAAATACACAAGAAACATCGGAATCGCCGCGCATATTGATGCCGGTAAAACAACAACTACAGAACGTATCCTTTTTTACACTGGGGTAAACCATAAGTTAGGAGAAACTCACGAAGGGTCTGCTACTATGGACTGGATGGAGCAAGAGCAAGAGCGTGGTATTACAATTACTTCTGCTGCTACTACTTGTAAGTGGAAATTTCCAATGGAAAATGCACAACCATTACCAGAAACTAAAGAATACCACTTTAATATTATCGATACTCCTGGTCACGTAGATTTTACCGTAGAGGTAAACCGTTCATTGCGTGTACTAGATGGGTTGGTTTTCTTGTTTAGTGCTGTTGATGGTGTAGAGCCACAATCTGAAACAAACTGGAGACTTGCTGATAACTATAAGGTGCCTCGTATTGGTTTCGTTAATAAGATGGACCGTAATGGGTCTAACTTCTTAGGCGTGTGCCAGCAGGTTAAAGATATGTTAGGTTCTAATGCAGTGCCTATCGTATTGCCATTAGGTGAAGAGATTGATTTTAAAGGAATTGTTGATTTAGTGAAAAACCGTGCTATTGTTTGGCATGATGAAACATTCGGATCAACTTTCGACGTTGTTGAAATTCCTGAAGATATGAAAGAGGAAGTTCGTATGTACCGCGGTAAACTAATTGAAGAAGTTGCTGCTTACGACGAAAACCTTCTAGAAAAATATATGGAAGATGAAGATTCTATTACTGAGGATGAAGTGCATGCTGCTCTTCGTGCTGCTGTAATGGATATGAGCATTATTCCAATGATTTGTGGTTCTTCATTTAAAAATAAAGGAGTACAGTTCTTAATTGATGCTGTATGTCGTTACTTGCCTTCTCCAATGGATAAAGAAGGTATCGTAGGGGTTAATCCTGATACTGAAAAAGAAGAATTACGTAAGCCAAGTGTAGAAGAGCCTTTCGCGGCACTGGCATTTAAAATTGCTACTGACCCATTCGTAGGTCGTTTAGCTTTCTTCCGTGCTTACTCTGGTCATTTAGATGCAGGATCATATGTTCTAAATAACCGTACTGGTAATAAAGAGCGTATTTCTCGTATTTACCAAATGCACGCTAACAAGCAAAATGCTATCGATTTTATTGAAGCTGGAGATATTGGTGCAGGAGTTGGTTTTAAAGATATTAAAACTGGTGATACACTAACAGCAGAAAAGCATCCAATTATTTTGGAAAGTATGGATTTCCCAGACCCAGTAATCGGGGTTGCGGTAGAGCCAAAAACAAAAGCGGATGTTGATAAATTAGGTATGGCTTTATCTAAGCTTGCTGAAGAAGATCCAACATTCCAAGTTCGTACTGACGAAGCTTCTGGACAAACAATTATCTCTGGAATGGGTGAGCTTCACTTAGATGTTATCGTTGATCGTTTACGTCGCGAATTTAAAGTAGAAGTAAGCCAAGGTCAACCACAAGTTGAGTACAAAGAAGCTGTAACTAAAGTTGCAGACCATAGAGAAGTTTACAAGAAGCAATCTGGTGGTCGTGGTAAATTCGCAGATATTGTATTTACACTTGAGCCAGCTGAAGAAGGAAAAATTGGATTGGAATTTGTTAACGCTATTAAAGGTGGTAACGTACCAAAAGAATTTATCCCAGCTGTAGAAAAAGGTTTCACTCAAGCAATGGTTAATGGACCACTTGCAGGCTTTGAGGTTGATGCTATGAAAGTTACTTTAAAAGATGGATCTTTCCACCCTGTGGATTCTGATGCATTATCTTTTGAATTAGCTGCAAAAATTGGTTTCAAAGAAGTTGCTAAGAAAGCTGGAGCTGTAATTCTTGAGCCTATTATGAAGCTTGAGGTGCTTACACCTGAAGAAAACATGGGTGATATAGTTGGTGACCTTAACCGTCGTCGTGGAACAATCGCTAGTATGGGTGACCGTGCCGGTGCTAAAGTTATCAAGGCTGAGGTGCCGCTTTCTGAAATGTTTGGTTATGTAACTACATTAAGAACATTGTCATCAGGTCGTGCTACTTCAACAATGGAATTTTCACATTATGCTGAAACACCTTCTAACATATCAGAAAGTGTAATTGCAGCAGCAAGAGGAACCGCTAACGAATAATAATTTCAGCAATGAGTCAAAAAATTAGAATTAAACTAAAATCTTACGATCACAATTTGGTGGACAAATCTGCTGAAAAAATCGTAAAGACCGTAAAGAGTACTGGAGCTGTAGTAACAGGGCCAATTCCTTTACCAACACATAAAAAAATCTTTACAGTATTACGTTCTCCACACGTAAACAAGAAGAGTAGAGAGCAATTCCAATTAAGTTCTTACAAAAGACTTTTGGATATCTATAGTTCTTCTTCAAAAACGATTGACGCTCTAATGAAGTTAGAGTTGCCAAGTGGTGTAGAAGTAGAGATTAAAGTGTGATAAAATTTTGAGTTCAGTTTTCTGAATTCAGGATCACTAAAATGTCCCGAGCTTGTTAGCGACGGAAAAACGGAAAACAAAGTAACATTCGGGATCGGATTTATTTTGATCCCGTTTGTTTTTCAAACAATAAATAGTAAACAATCGAAGGAAGAATGTAGGAATCGACTTCTGCATTTGGAATTCATAATTTTTAATTTAATAAATATGTCTGGGTTAATTGGAAGAAAGATAGGGATGACCAGCATCTTTGACGAGAACGGAAAGAATATTCCGTGTACCGTTATTGAAGCAGGACCCTGTGTTGTTACCCAAGTCAGAACCAAAGAGGTTGACGGGTACGAAGCTCTTCAACTTGGTTTCGATGACAAGAAGACTGCTACTAAAGCTGCTGAAGGGCACGCAAAAAAAGCAGGAACCGTTGCAAAACGCAAAGTCGCCGAATTCAAGTATTTTGAAGAAGATTACAAATTAGGTGACACACTTACTGTGGAACTTTTTACCGAAGGAGAGTACGTTGATGTAGTAGGTACATCTAAAGGTAAAGGTTTTCAAGGAGTTGTTAAGCGTCACGGTTTTGGCGGTGTAGGACAAGCTACACACGGTCAGCACAACCGTTTACGTGCACCAGGTTCTATTGGAGCTGCATCATATCCTGCGAGAGTATTCAAAGGAATGCGTATGGCTGGACAAATGGGCAACGAAAGAGTAAAAGTAGAAAATTTAAGAGTTTTAAAAGTAGTTGCTGAAAAGAACTTACTTGTTGTTAAAGGAGCAATCCCAGGACACAAAAACTCTTATGTAATGATTGAGAAATAATGAAGGTAGCTGTATTAGACATTAACGGAAAAGACACAGGTAGAAAAGTTGAACTTTCTGCAGATGTGTTCGGAATAGAGCCTAACAATCACGCAGTTTATCTTGATGTAAAGCAATACCTTGCAAATCAAAGACAAGGAACGCATAAATCAAAAGAACGCGCTGAAATCGCTGGTTCTACTAGAAAGATAAAGAAACAAAAAGGAACTGGTACTGCTCGTGCGGGTAGCATCAAGTCTGGTGTTTTTAAAGGTGGTGGTAGAATGTTTGGACCTCGTCCACGTAACTACTCATTCAAATTAAACAAAAATCTTAAGCGTTTAGCTCGTAAATCTGCCCTATCAATGAAGGCAAATAACAAAGCGATCTACGTTATGGAAGAGTTGAATTTTGATGCACCTAAAACAAAGAATTTTGTGTCGGTTTTAAAGAACTTAGGACTAGACGATAAAAAATCTTTATTTGTGTTGGGAGACTTAAATAATAATGTATATTTGTCCTCTCGCAATTTGAAAGGTACTGAAGTTGTAACTAGCTCACAATTAAGTACATACAAAATTATGAATGCAAACAGTTTAGTGCTGTTTGAAGGTTCTTTGGAAGGAATTGAAACAAACTTAAGTAAATAGAAACAGGATGAACATCTTAATTAAACCTATAATTACGGAAAAAGCTACTAAAGATGCTGAAGACAATAATGTTTTTGGTTTCGTAGTGAACCTAAAGGCGAATAAGATAGAAATCAAGAAAGCGGTTGAGGCCACTTACGGAGTTTCTGTTGAAAAAGTTCGCACAATAAATGTCCGCCCTGATAGGAAGACCCGTTATACAAAAACAGGTGTCCAAACTGGTAAAACGAATGCTTACAAAAAAGCAATCGTACAGGTGGCGGAAGGTGATACAATAGATTTTTACAGTAACATCTAAGATAACTTAGATCTAATTAGACGAAAATGTCAGTAAGAAAATTAAAACCAATCACCCCAGGTCAGCGTTTTAGGGTTGTTAATGGTTTTGACGCCATTACAACCGATAAGCCGGAGAAGTCTTTACTTGCTCCGATTAAAAAATCTGGTGGTAGAAACAGTCAAGGAAAAATGACCATGCGCTACAAAGGTGGTGGTCATAAAAGAAGATATCGAATTATCGACTTCAAACGCAACAAAGCCGGAATTCCTGCTACAGTTGCTAGTATTGAATACGATCCAAACCGTACAGCGTTTATCGCGCTTTTAAATTACCAAGATGGTGAAAAGCGATATGTAATTGCGCAAAGCGGACTACAAGTTGGACAAAATATTGTTTCTGGTGACTCAGTTGCTCCAGAAATTGGAAACGCAATGCCACTTTCGGCAATCCCTTTAGGTACAGTTATTTCTTGCATCGAGCTTCGTCCAGGACAAGGCGCGGTAATGGCTAGAAGTGCAGGTACTTTCGCACAGCTTATGGCTCGTGAAGGTAAATATGCAACTATCAAATTACCATCTGGTGAAACTAGATTGGTATTGGCTAATTGTTTAGCTACTATTGGAGCGGTTTCTAATCACGATCATCAATTGTTAGTATCAGGTAAAGCTGGTAGAAGCAGATGGTTAGGAAGAAGACCTCGTACAAGACCAGTTGTTATGAACCCTGTTGATCACCCAATGGGTGGTGGTGAAGGTAAAGCTTCAGGAGGACACCCACGTTCTAGAAATGGTATACCTGCAAAAGGTTACAGAACACGTACTAGAACGAAAGCAAGTAATAAATATATCTTAGAACGTAGAAAGAAATAAGTTATGGCAAGATCGTTAAAAAAAGGACCGTACGTTCATTATAAACTAGACAAGAAAGTTCAGCAAAATGTTGAAGGTAATAAGAAGACCGTTATCAAAACTTGGTCACGTGCTTCTATGATTACTCCAGATTTTGTTGGTCAAACCATTGCTGTTCATAACGGACGTCAATTTGTTCCTGTGTATGTAACAGAAAACATGGTAGGGCATAAACTAGGAGAATTTTCACCTACAAGATCATTCCGTGGTCATGCAGGTGCTAAAAACAAAGGTAAAAAATAATAGGCCATGGGAGTTCGTAAAAGAGAAAGAGCAGAAGCAATCAAGGAGGCAAAGAAAACATTATACTTTGCTAAATTGAACAATTGCCCCACTTCACCAAGAAAGATGCGTTTAATGGCAGACTTGGTGCGTGGTGAGAAAATAGATAAAGCACTTAACATATTGAGATTTAGTTCAAAAGAATCTTCTCGTAAATTAGAGAAGTTACTTTTATCTGCTATTGCAAACTGGCAGCAAAAGAACGAAGATGCTTCAATTGAAGACGCAGATCTTTTTGTTAAAGAAATCCGTGTGGATGGTGGTACGATGTTAAAAAGACTTCGTCCTGCACCACAAGGCCGTGCACACAGAATTAGAAAACGCTCCAACCACGTAACACTGGTATTGGCAGCTAACGATAACACACAAAGCAATTAATTAAATGGGACAGAAGACAAATCCAATCGGAAATCGCTTAGGTATCATTAGAGGTTGGGAATCCAACTGGTACGGAGGCAACGACTACGGCGACAAATTAGCCGAAGACGACAAGATCAGGAAATATATCCACGCTCGTTTAAGTAAAGCTAGTGTGAGTAGAGTAATTATTGAGCGTACGCTTAAGCTTGTAACCGTTACTATAACCACTGCCCGTCCTGGTATTATTATCGGGAAAGGTGGACAGGAAGTAGACAAGCTAAAAGAAGAGCTTAAAAAAATTACAGACAAAGAGGTGCAGATCAACATTCATGAGATCAAAAGACCTGAATTAGATGCGTATTTGGTAGCTGCTAGTATTGCACGCCAAATTGAAAGCCGTATTTCATACCGTCGTGCAATTAAAATGGCTATTGCAGCAACAATGCGTATGAATGCAGAAGGTATTAAGGTTCAAATTTCAGGACGTTTGAACGGAGCAGAAATGGCTCGTTCAGAATCTTACAAAGAAGGTCGTATCCCATTGTCAACTTTTAGAGCCGATATTGACTACGCTTTAGTTGAGGCACACACTACTTATGGTAGATTGGGTGTTAAAGTATGGATTATGAAAGGCGAAGTATATGGAAAGCGAGAACTTTCTCCACTAGTTGGTCTTTCGACTGGCAAAAAAGGTGGTAAAGGTGCTCAAGGACGCGGTGGCAACAAAGCACGCCGCAGAAAGTAATTTTTTAAACAGAAGAAAATGTTACAACCTAAAAGAACAAAATACCGTAAACATCAAAAAGGCCGTATGAAAGGTGATGCCGGACGTGGTAATCAATTAGCGTATGGAACCTTCGGTATAAAATCGTTGGAATCAGAATTTCTTACAGCTAGACAAATTGAAGCTGCTCGTATTGCTGCTACTCGTTTTATGAAAAGAGAGGGGTCTATCTGGATTATGATTTTCCCAGATAAGCCAATTACCAAAAAACCTCTTGAAGTACGTATGGGTAAAGGTAAGGGTGCTGTTGAATATTACGCTGCTGTAGTAAAACCAGGTAGAATACTTTTCGAAGTATCTGGTGTACCAGTTGAAACAGCTAAAGAAGCGTTGCGCCTTGCAGCACAAAAGCTTCCAGTAAAAACTAAATTTGTAATGTCTCGGGATTTCCAAGCATAATTTTTTGAAAGATGAAACAATCAGAAATTAAGAAAGCAACAACGGCAGAACTTCAGGAATCATTTGCTGAAACTAAAAAAGCCTATGTAGACCTAAAAATGGCTCACACCATTTCACCGTTGGAAAATCCAATTCAACTAAGATCTCAAAGAAGAGTGATAGCAAGAATAGCGACTGAACTAACTAATAGAGAAGTGCAATAATTGTACAGCTGAAAGATGGAAGAAATTAAAAGAAATTTAAGAAAAGAACGTATCGGTGTGGTAACCAGTAACAAAATGGATAAGTCTATTGTAGTTGCAGAGGTTAAGAAATTAAAGCACCCTATGTACGGAAAGTTCGTGACAAAGACGAAAAAGTACGTTGCACACGACGAGACAAACAACTGCAATGAAGGTGATACAGTAAGGATCATGGAAACAAGACCTTTAAGTAAAACCAAATGTTGGAGATTAGTAGAAATAATTGAAAGAGCGAAGTAATTATGTTACAACAAGAATCAAGACTCAAAGTCGCAGATAATACCGGTGCTAAAGAAGTACTTTGCATCCGTGTATTAGGCGGTACAAAAAGAAGGTATGCTTCTATAGGTGATAAAATAGTAGTTTCAGTAAAAGAAGCTACTCCTAATGGAAACATTAAGAAAGGTGCAGTTTCTACAGCAGTAGTAGTACGTACTGTTAAGGAAATTAGAAGACCTGATGGTTCTTACATCCGTTTCGATGATAATGCATGTGTTTTATTAAACCCACAAGGTGAAATGAGAGGAACACGTGTATTTGGACCGGTAGCAAGAGAACTTCGCGACAAGCAATTTATGAAAATAGTATCATTGGCACCAGAGGTGCTTTAATATGAAAACTAAGATGACAAAGCTTAAAATAAAATCGGGAGATACAGTAGTAGTTACTGCCGGAGACCATAAAGGTTCAGAAGGTAAGGTAATGAAAATATTCCTTGACAAAAACAAAGCAATCGTAGAAGGAGTAAATATGGTTTCTAAACATGAGAAGCCTAGCGCTGCTAACCCACAAGGTGGTATCGTTAAGAAAGAAGCTCCTATCCATATTTCAAACCTATCTTTAGTAGATCCAAAATCTGGAAAAGCTACAAGAGTAGGATATAAAATGGAAGATGGTAAAAAAGTACGGTTTTCAAAACAATCGAATCAAGCAATATAGTTATGGCATATTCACCAAGACTTAAAGACGAGTACAAAAGCAGAGTGATCAATGCTCTTACTGACGAATTTGGTTACACAAACGTCATGCAAGTACCAAAATTAGAGCGTATTGTTGTTTCCCGCGGAGTGGGTGCAGCAGTAGCTGATAAGAAACTTATTGACTATTCGGTTGATGAGTTTACTAAGATAACCGGGCAAAAAGCGGTTCCAACTATCTCTAAGAAAGACGTTGCAAACTTCAAATTACGTAAAGGTATGCCAATTGGTGTAAAAGTTACGTTACGTGGAGAGCGCATGTACGAATTTTTTGATAGATTGGTTACTTCAGCATTGCCTAGGGTACGTGACTTTAACGGAATTAAAGCTACAGGTTTTGACGGAAGAGGGAATTACTCTTTAGGAATTACCGAGCAAATTATCTTCCCTGAAATCGATATCGATAAGGTGAAGAAGATTGAAGGAATGAATATTACATTTGTTACTTCAGCTAAAACCGATAAAGAAGCGAAATCATTATTACAAGAATTAGGGTTACCCTTTAAAAAGAACTAAGAGATGGCTAAAGAATCAATGAAAGCCCGTGAGGTTAAGAGACAGAAAATGGTAGCAAAATATGCAGCCAAGCGCAAAGCTTTAAAAGAAGCTGGTGACTGGGAAGGTTTGCAAAAACTGCCAAAAAATGCCTCTCCAGTACGTTTACACAACCGTTGTAAACTTACAGGAAGACCAAGAGGGTATATGAGAACTTTTGGAGTTTCACGTGTTACATTCCGTGAATTGGCTAACCAAGGCCTTATTCCTGGTGTTCGTAAAGCATCTTGGTAAGAACATTAATTTGTTCCAAAATTTAATATAAATTGGTTGAAGGTTTGTTTCGATTAACGTGCAAAAACCACAACCGCAAATATCAATAAATGAATATAGATCCAATTTCAGATTATCTAACTAGAGTTAGAAATGCTGCAAAAGCCGGACATCGCGTAGTAGAGATTCCAGCGTCAAATCTTAAAAAGGAGATTACAAAAATCCTTTTTGATCAGGGTTACATATTGAGCTACAAATTTGATGACGAAAGTACTCCACAGGGTATCATCAAAATCGCTCTTAAATATGATAAGCTTACTAAAGAGCCAGTGATCAAGAAAATTCAAAGAATTAGTAAACCAGGTTTACGTAAATACGCAGGTTCAACAGAACTTCCACGTATTCTGAACGGATTAGGAATTGCTATTGTTTCAACTTCTTCAGGAGTTATGACAGGACAGCAAGCTAAAGCTCAGAATGTAGGAGGTGAAGTATTGTGTTACGTTTACTAAAAAATAGACAAAGAAATGTCAAGAATAGGTAAAAACCCGGTAGCAATCCCACAAGGAGTTACAGTTGATATTAAAGACAACGTAATTACCGTAAAAGGAAAATTAGGTGAGTTATCTCAGGAATACTCTGATATAACCATGAAAGTAGAAGATGACCACGTAATAGTGGAACGCCCTTCAGACTCTAAAGATCACACTGCAAGACACGGTCTATACAGAGCTTTAGTTAATAATATGATTGAGGGTGTAAGTAAAGGTTGGACTAAACAATTAGAATTGGTTGGTGTGGGTTACCGCGCGAGCAACCAAGGACAAAAACTAGATTTAGCTTTAGGATTTTCACACAACATCGTTATGGATATCGCTCCAGAAGTAAAAGTGGAAACCGTATCTGATAAAGGTAAGAACCCGATTGTAAAACTAACTTCGCACGACAAGCAATTAGTTGGACAGGTAGCTGCAAAAATTCGTAGTTTCCGTAAGCCAGAACCTTACAAAGGAAAAGGTATCAAGTTTGTAGGTGAACAATTAAGAAGAAAAGCAGGTAAATCTGCATAACAAATAGAGTTATGGCATTATCAAAATACGAAAGAAGAGAGCGTTTGCGCATGCGAATCAGAAAAACGGTTGAGGGGACTGAAAGTCGTCCGCGTTTGGCTGTTTACAGAAGCAACAAAGAAATATACGCTCAAATAATTGACGATGTAAATGGGAAAACCATTACCGCTGCATCTTCAAGAGATAAAGAGATAGACGCTTCAAATACAAATAAAGTTGAAGCTGCAAAAATGGTTGGGAAATTAATCGCAGAAAAAGCTGTTAAAGCTGGTGTTGAAACGATCGCTTTCGACAGAGGCGGTTACCTATACCACGGAAGAGTAAAATCATTAGCTGAAGGTGCACGAGAAGGTGGCCTTAAATTCTAAGTAAAATTATGTATCAAGATTATAAAAACGTAGAATTAGTAAAACCAGGAGGTCTTGACTTAAAAGACCGTTTGGTAGGTGTACAACGTGTAACCAAGGTGACCAAAGGTGGTCGTGCCTTCGGATTTTCAGCTATTGTAGTTGTTGGAGATGAGAAAGGAGTGGTTGGACAAGGTCTTGGGAAATCCAAAGACGTTGCTAGCGCAATAGCAAAAGCTATTGAAGATGCTAAGAAAAACTTAGTTCGTATTCCACTTAACAAAGTAACGCTTCCACACGAGCAAAAAGGTAAGTACGGTGGTGCTCGCGTAAACCTTATCCCAGCTGCGCCTGGTACAGGAGTTATCGCTGGTGGACCTGTACGTGCGGTACTTGAAGCTGTTGGAGTACACGATGTATTGTCAAAATCTCAAGGATCTTCAAACCCACATAACGTTGTTAAAGCAACTTTTGACGCTCTATTGCAAATGCGTAGCGCCCAAACAATCGCTGACCAACGTGGGATTTCACTTGAAAAAGTATTCAAAGGATAAATATCAAAGCGATGGCAAAAATAAAAGTAACAAAGGTTAGAAGCGTAATTAATCGCCCAAAAGACCAAAAACAAACTATGGAAGCACTTGGCCTACGTAAAATAGGACAAACCATAGAACACGAAGATACGCCAAGCATACTTGGTATGATCAATAAAGTTAATCACTTAGTTTCAGTTGAAACTAAATAAGGAAACACGAAAAAATGGATTTAAGTAACTTACAACCCGCCGCAGGATCGGCGAAAAACAAAGGCAAGCGAGTAGGTCGCGGACAAGGTTCCGGTAAAGGTGGCACTGCTACCCGCGGACATAAAGGTGCAAAATCACGTTCAGGATATTCAAAGAAACTTGGATTTGAAGGTGGTCAGATGCCATTACAACGTCGTGTTCCTAAGTTTGGATTTACAAACATCAACCGTAAGGAGTATAAAGGTATCAACATCGATACTTTACAACAATTGGTTGACGACAAGAAAATAAAAGATGCCGTTGACTTTGAAACCTTATTTGGTTTAGGTCTTGCTGGAAAAAATGAAATGGTTAAGATTTTAGGTAGAGGAGAGATAAAAGCAAAACTGAAAGTATCTGCGCACAAGTTTACTGCCTCGGCAAAAGAAGCTATTGAAGCTGCCGGAGGTGAAGTAGTAATATTGTAACAAAAGATAGGGATGAAATTTATCGATACCTTAAAAAATGTTTGGAAAATAGAAGAGCTTCGTAACCGCATCTTGCTTACGTTAGGAATGCTATTAGTGTACCGTTTTGGTGCGCAAGTAGTATTACCTGGGATAGATGCAGATATGTTGGCACAGTTCGCAGGTCAATTTGACTCTGGCGGTATTGGTGGTTTACTAAACGCATTTACAGGAGGGGCTTTTGCCAACGCTTCTGTTTTTGCTTTAGGTATTATGCCTTATATTTCAGCTTCTATTGTAGTACAGTTAATGCAAATTGCTGTTCCATACCTACAGAAATTACAGAAAGAAGGAGAAAGTGGCCGTAAAAAAATCAATCAAATTACTAGATGGTTAACTATCGGTATATGTTTGGTTCAGGCACCGAGTTACCTTGCAGGTCTTCCAGCAATGGGAGTGCCACCAGAAGCATTTGTTATGGGGCAAAGCCTTATGTTCTATGTTTCATCTGTAATTATACTTGTAACAGGAACAATATTCGCTATGTGGTTAGGTGAGAAAATTACCGACAAAGGAGTTGGTAATGGTATTTCCATACTTATTATGGTGGGTATCATCGCAAATATGCCGCAATCGTTTGCTCAAGAATTTGTTTCAAGAGTAATGGAATCAAACGGAGGTTTGATTATGATTCTTATTGAATTGGTTATTTGGTTTGTGATTATTCTATTATCAATTATGTTGGTAATGGCTGTTCGTAAAATACCAGTACAATATGCAAGAAGAACAGCGAGTGGCGGATATGAAAAGAATATTTTTGGTGCTCGTCAGTTTATTCCATTAAAGCTAAATGCATCTGGAGTAATGCCAATCATCTTTGCGCAAGCAATTATGTTTGTGCCATCTGCAGTTGCTAGTTTATCTGATAGCGAGTTCGCTCAAGGTGTTCAAGCTACATTTAGTGATATATTTGGCCTTTGGTATAACGTAGTATTCGCAATCTTGATTATTATTTTCACATACTTCTACACTGCTATTACTGTTCCTACGAACAAAATGGCTGATGACTTAAAAAGAAGTGGTGGATTTATTCCAGGTATTAAGCCAGGAAGTCAAACTGCAGAATATTTAGATCGAATTATGTCTCAAATTACCTTTCCAGGTTCTATCTTCTTAGCGCTTATTGCTATTTTCCCTGCATTCGTAGTTAAGTTGATGGGGATCCAACAAGGTTGGGCATTATTCTATGGTGGTACATCACTACTAATTATGGTAGGTGTGGCTATCGACACCATGCAACAAGTAAACTCCTACTTATTAAACCGTCATTACGATGGCTTAATGAAAACAGGAAAAAACAGAAAAGCGGTAGCTTAAATGTAATAGGGTGAACTATTTAAAGTGTAAGTATGAGATTTTAAAAAGTTTATCGTACTTTTGCACTCTTTAAAATTCACCTTTAATTTAAATTATATTAAAAAATGGCAAAACAAAACGCAATTGAGCAAGATGGGAGTATAGTTGAAGCGCTTTCAAATGCTATGTTTCGTGTTGAATTGGAAAATGGTCATATTGTAACCGCTCACATTTCTGGAAAAATGCGTATGCATTATATTAAATTGTTGCCTGGTGATAAAGTAAAGCTTGAAATGAGCCCTTACGATTTAACTAAGGCGAGAATAACATACAGATACTAAACAACGGACCTCACAGGTTCATTGAACAATAAATTAAATCAAAGAGAGATGAAAGTAAGAGCATCCGTAAAAAAGAGAAGTGCCGACTGCAAAATTGTACGCAGAAAAGGTAGATTATATGTAATTAACAAAAAGAACCCAAAGTTCAAACAAAGACAAGGATAAGTTATGGCAAGAATCGCAGGTGTAGATATCCCGAAGCACAAAAGGGGTGTAATCGCGTTAACGTATATCTTTGGAATCGGTAGAAGCCGTGCCCAAGATATTCTGAACAAAGCCGGAGTTGACGAAGATAAAAAAGTAAGTGAATGGAACGATGATGAAATCGGTGCTATTCGTGACGCTGTTGGATCGTTCAAAATCGAAGGTGAATTACGTAGTGAAGTTCAATTAAGCATTAAGCGCTTAATGGATATTGGTTGTTACAGAGGTATTCGTCACAGAACAGGTCTTCCATTAAGAGGACAACGTACTAAGAATAACTCTCGTACTAGAAAAGGAAAACGTAAAACTGTTGCTAACAAGAAAAAAGCAACTAAATAAAACCTAGAGTTATGGCAAAGACAACGTCTAAGACTACAAAACAAGTTAAAAAACGTAAAGTTAATGTTGAATCTGTTGGTGAGGCACATATTACTGCTTCCTTCAACAACATTATTGTTTCGTTAACAAATAAGAATGGAGATGTTATCTCATGGTCCTCAGCCGGTAAAATGGGCTTCCGTGGATCTAAGAAAAATACTCCTTACGCTGCTCAGTTGGCATCAGAAGATTGTGCAAAAGTTGCTCATGACGCTGGTTTACGTAAAGTAAAAGTTTACGTAAAAGGTCCAGGAAACGGAAGAGAATCTGCAATAAGATCTATCCACAATGCAGGAATTGAAGTAACTGAAATTATCGATGTTACTCCAATGCCGCACAACGGATGCCGTCCTCCAAAGAGAAGAAGAGTTTAATAAATAGTAAATATCAATCTGAAGGAATCAAAGACTAAAGGATCGAGAGCTTGAGGTGCAATTTATTGCGCCTCCAAGTGTTCTCTATAAAACGACCTTAATTTAGTTTTTCTTCAAAACCTTAAATTAGAAATGGCAAGATATACTGGTCCAAAAACTAAAATCGCCCGTAAATTCGGGGAAGCAATCTTCGGAGACGACAAATCTTTCGAAAAAAGAAATTACCCTCCAGGACAACATGGTAACACACGTCGTCGTGGAAAAAAATCTGAATACGCAATTCAACTTGCTGAAAAGCAAAAAACAAAATACACTTACGGTATTTTAGAGCGTCAGTTCAGAAATATGTTTAAGAAAGCAAATGCTGCTCCTGGAATTACAGGTCAAGTATTGCTTCAAATGTGTGAGTCTCGTTTAGACAACGTAGTGTACAGAATGGGAATTTCTCCTACACGTTCAGGTGCTAGACAACTTGTTTCTCACAGACACATCACTGTAAATGGTGAAAAAGTAAACATTCCATCATACCAACTTAAGCCTGGAGATGTAGTGGCAGTTAGAGAGAAATCAAAATCTCTTACAGCAATCAACGATTCATTGGCTAACGCAAGTCACGTTTATGAGTGGATCACTTGGAACGGAGAGAAAAAGGAAGGAACTTTCGTTTCTATTCCTGAGCGTATCCAAATTCCAGAAAACATCAACGAACAGTTGATTGTAGAATTATATTCTAAATAATAAAAAACACAGAAAGTCAATTATGGCAGTATTTAGTTTTCAGAAGCCTGATAAAGTTATAATGGTAAACTCTACCGATTTCGAAGGGAAATTTGAATTTCGTCCTTTGGAACCAGGTTACGGTCTTACCATTGGTAACGCATTAAGACGCGTATTACTATCCTCTTTGGAAGGATTCGCCATTACTTCGGTACGTATCGAAGGCGTGGATCACGAATTTTCTACCATTGCCGGAGTAGTGGAAGATGTTACCGAAATTATTTTGAACCTGAAACAAGTTCGTTTCAAAAGACAAATTGAAGAAATAGATAACGAAACAGTTACTATTTCAGTTTCTGGAAAAGATCAGTTAAAAGCTGGCGATTTCCAAAAATTTATTTCAGGTTTCCAAGTATTGAACCCAGATATGGTTCTTTGCAATATGGATAAGAAGGTAAACCTTAATTTCGAAATTACTATCGAAAAAGGCCGCGGTTATGTTCCTGCAGAAGAGAACAAAAAAGCCAATGCTCCTTTAGGAACTATCTTTACAGATTCTATCTACACTCCAATTAAAAATGTGAAGTACAGTATTGAAAACTTCCGTGTAGAGCAGAAAACAGATTACGAAAAATTGGTTTTCGAAATCCAAACAGACGGATCAATTCACCCAAAAGATGCATTGACTGAAGCTGCAAAAACATTAATCCACCACTTTATGTTGTTCAGCGATGAGCGCATAACTCTAGAGGCTGATGAGATTGCACAAACTGAGACTTATGATGAGGAATCTCTTCATATGCGTCAGTTGCTAAAAACTAAATTAGTAGATATGGATCTTTCGGTTCGTGCGCTAAATTGTTTAAAGGCTGCTGAAGTTGATACCTTGGGAGACCTTGTATCTTACAACAAAAATGACTTGATGAAGTTCCGTAACTTCGGTAAAAAATCACTTACAGAGCTTGAAGAGTTAGTAAGTGTTAAAGGCCTTAACTTCGGGATGGACCTTGCAAAATATAAATTAGATAAAGACTAGAACAGACTTGAGACCTTAGACGTGAGATGTTAGATATTAGTCTCATATCTCACGTCTATTATCTCAAATCTTTAAAATTAACCCATCATAGTTTGCTCTCCGATGAACGGATTTTGTAGCAAGATGATGAAAACTAAAATGTCATGAGACACGGAAAAAAACACAATCACTTAGGAAGAAAAACTGCCCACAGACACTCAATGTTGGCTAACATGGCAAGTTCTCTTATCGAACACAAGAGAATTAACACTACGGTTGCTAAAGCAAAAGCGCTTAAGCAATTTGTTGAGCCATTAGTAACTAAGTCTAAAGAAGACACTACTCATAACCGTCGTTTGGTTATGGCTAAATTGCGTCAAAAAGATGCAGTTGTAGAGCTTTTTAGAACTGTTGCACCAAAAGTTGGTGATCGTCCAGGTGGTTACACTCGTATTATTAAATTGGGTAATCGTCTAGGTGATAACGCTGATATGGCAATGATAGAGCTAGTTGATTTCAACGAAATCTACAATGTTGGTAAAGCAACCAAGAAGAAATCTACTCGTAGAAGTCGTCGTGGAAGCGGTGCTGCAAAAGCTGCTCCAGCAAAAGCTACACAAGCTAAAAAAGAAGAAGAATAAATGATTTTTTATTCATAAAATAACAAAGGGATAAGCGTTTTCGTTTATCCCTTTTTTTTATACTATTTTTGCAAAGATTTTTGAGAAACCTAATAATTGTCACCCAAAGATTATCGATGGGTTGAAAGCCTTCAAAAGATGAAATATCAAACACGAAAAAAAGCACTTATTTTATTAGCAGATGGAACTGTGTTCTACGGTAAAGCGGTAGGTAACAAAGAAGGCTCGGCCTTTGGTGAAGTTTGTTTTAATACTGGAATGACGGGATATCAAGAGATTTTTACAGACCCCTCTTACTTTGGTCAAATTATGGTAGCCACCAATGCTCACATTGGGAATTATGGTACTAATAAAGAAGAAGTAGAATCGGAAGGTATTAAAATTGCAGGCTTGGTGGTGCGTAATTTTAGTTACCACTATTCACGTCCGGCAGCTGACGACTCACTAGAAGAATTTTTAAATAGAAATAATTTACTTGCTATTAGTGATGTAGATACACGAGCGTTAGTAAATTACATACGAGATAACGGAGCGATGAATGCCGTTATTTCTACGGAAGTAGATAATATTGAAGACCTAAAAAAGGAATTAGCCGATGTTCCCAATATGGATGGCTTAGAGTTAGCTTCAAAAGTTTCAACTAAAGAACCTTATTTCTTCGGAGATGAGAATGCTAAGTATAAAGTTTCAGCTTTGGACCTTGGTATTAAAAAAAATATTTTACGAATGCTTGCCGAGCGTGATTGTTATATAAAAGTATTCCCGTACAATTCAAGTTTTGAAGATTTAGAAGCTTTTGATCCAGATGGTTACTTTATTTCAAATGGTCCTGGTGATCCAGAGCCGTTAAAAAGTGCAATTGAAGTTGTAAAAACTATCCTAGATAAGGAGCTTCCAATGTTTGGAATTTGTTTAGGACATCAAATGTTGGCCCTGGCAAATGGAGTTTCTACTTATAAAATGCACAACGGTCATCGTGGTATTAACCACCCAGTAATGAATCTTATTACAGGTAAAGGTGAAATTACTTCTCAAAACCATGGTTTCGCAATCAATAGGGAAGAAGCTGAGGCTAATCCGAATATAGAAATAACACACGAACACTTAAACGATCATACCGCAGCTGGGATTCGTCTGAAAAACAAGCCTGCTTTTTCTGTACAATATCATCCAGAAGCAAGTCCTGGACCACACGATGCGTCATACCTTTTTGATCAATTTATTGATGTAATAGAAAAACACAAGTAGTATTTTACTTAACTAATAACAACTAACAATTAATAACATTGCAATGAGTATCATTATCGACATCAATGCTAGACAGATTTTCGATTCTAGAGGAAACCCTACTATAGAGGTTGACGTAATTACTGAAAATGGATATATGGGCCGTGCTGCTGTGCCATCAGGAGCTTCAACCGGGGAACACGAGGCTGTAGAGCTTCGCGACGGTGGAAAAGATTACATGGGCAAAGGCGTTTTAAATGCAGTTGAAAATGTAAATGGAAAAATTGCAGGTACACTATTAGGTGTTTCTGTATTTGAACAAGGTCTCATAGACAAAACAATGATGGAGCTAGATGGTACTCCAAACAAAGGAAATCTTGGGGCTAATGCTATTTTAGGGGTTTCTTTGGCTTGTGCTAAGGCGGCTGCAAACGAATTAGGGCAGCCTTTATATAGATATGTTGGTGGTGTAAGTGCTAAAACACTTCCTGTGCCAATGATGAATATTATCAATGGTGGTTCTCACAGTGATGCGCCAATTGCATTTCAGGAATTTATGATTATGCCAGTTAAGGCTAAAAATTTCGCTCATGCCATGCAAATGGGGTCAGAAATTTTCCATAATCTTAAAAAAGTTTTACACGATCGTGGTTTGAGTACTGCTGTTGGTGATGAAGGTGGTTTTGCTCCAACTCTAAATGGAACAGAAGATGCTTTAGATACTATTGCAAAAGCTACTGAAAAAGCTGGTTACAAATTAGGTGATGATGTTATGATAGCATTAGATTGTGCTGCGGCAGAATTTTATGTTGATGGTAAATACGATTACACCAAATTTGAAGGCGAGAAAGGAAAAGTGCGCACTTCTACAGAGCAAGCAGATTATTTAGCCGAATTATGTTCAAAATATCCAATTATTTCTATTGAAGATGGGATGGATGAGAACGATTGGGAAGGTTGGAAATATCTTACTGAGAAGGTTGGTGATAAAGTTCAGCTGGTAGGTGACGATTTATTTGTAACCAACGTTGAAAGACTTTCTAGAGGTATTTCAGAAGGTATTGCTAATTCAATTCTTATTAAGGTTAATCAGATTGGAACTTTAACTGAAACTATAGCAGCTGTGAATATGGCGCATAATGCAGGATATACTTCGGTGATGAGTCATAGAAGTGGTGAAACAGAAGATAATACTATTGCAGATCTTGCAGTGGCATTAAACTGTGGGCAAATAAAAACTGGTTCTGCATCACGTAGTGATAGAATGGCGAAATACAATCAATTGCTTAGAATTGAGGAGCAATTGGGTGAAGTTGCATACTTTCCACAGCAAAATGCCTTTAAAATTTAGGTATTTATAAAGTAAATTAAAACCTCGTTTTAGACGAGGTTTTTTTATGTCTATAAAAATGATGTCTATGCCCTGCGTATTAAGGTTTTTTTAACCTAACTTAATAGGCAAAACTTAAAAAAATTGCTTAAAATTTTGTAATTTAGCATTTCTGAAAAAATTAAATATACACGATACTTTATGGCAAAGATGGCGACCCTCGAAATAGAAGGTAAAAAATATGAATTCCCGGTAGTGGAAGGAACTGAAAATGAAATTGGTATAGATGTAAAAACTCTAAGGAGCAGTACCGGTGGTGTTGTAACTTTAGATCCAGGATATAAAAATACGGGTGCTTGCGAAAGTGCTATTACATTTTTAGATGGTGAAAAAGGAGTGTTACGTTACCGAGGTTATGCCATTGAAGAACTTGCTGAAAAAGCACATTTTTTAGAGGTATGCTATTTGCTAATTTTTGGTGAATTACCAACTGAAGTTCAGCTTAATAAATTCCACGAAGATATTAAAGCGCAGTCACACGTTGACGAAGATGTTAAAAGAATCTTGGATGGATTTCCAAAAGCTGCACACCCAATGGGCGTGTTGTCTTCTTTAACTTCAGCTTTAGTAGCTTTTAATCCATCGTCTGTCAATGTTGATAGTGAGGAGGATATGTATAAGGCTATAGTTAAGATTCTTGGTAAATTCCCTGTTTTAACGGCTTGGACATACAGAAAACGTATGGGGCTTCCATTAGACTATGGTGGGGATACACTTGGTTATGTAGACAACTTTTTGAAGATGATGTTCAAAAAGCCAAGTGGTGACTACACTACTAATGAAATTGTTTTAGAGGCGCTAGATAAATTGTTGATTCTACATGCAGACCACGAGCAAAACTGCTCTACATCTACAGTGAGAATTGTTGGATCTTCACACGCTGGATTATTTGTTTCTATTTCTGCTGGAATTGCAGCTTTATGGGGACCACTTCACGGTGGCGCAAATCAAGCTGTTATTGAAATGCTTGAAGAAATAAAAGCAGATGGTGGAGATACTAAAAAGTTCATGGCAAAAGCAAAAGATAAAAACGATCCGTTTAGATTGATGGGATTTGGTCATAGAGTTTACAAAAATTTCGACCCACGTGCTAAAATCATAAAGAAAGCTGCGGATGATGTTTTAGAAAATCTTGGAATCCAAGATGATATTTTAGATATCGCGAAAGCATTAGAAAAAGAAGCTTTAGAAGACCCGTATTTCGTAGAGAGAAAACTATATCCTAACGTTGACTTTTATTCAGGTATTATTTACCGTGCCTTAGGAATTCCAGTAGAAATGTTTACGCCAATGTTTGCATTAGGTCGTTTGCCAGGATGGATTGCTCAATGGAGAGAGATGCGTTTAAACAAGGAGCCAATAGGACGTCCACGTCAAATTTATATCGGCGAAAAATTGCGTGAATTTAAAACAGTTGAAACAAGATAAATATTATTTCTAATAAATTTAAAAGCACTTCGGTATAGAGGTGCTTTTTCTATATTTGCTATTATGATAAAGCTGAATATAAACGACGAAATTTCACAACTACGTGCCGTAGTACTCGGGCGCGCAGATAGTAATGGTCCTGTTCCTAAATTAGAAGACGCATACGATCCAAAATCTGCAGAACATATAAAAGCAGGTACTTATCCTAAAGATGAAGATATGGTTAAGGAAATGGAAGCAGTGGCTGCGGTATTTGAAAAATATAACGTAAAAGTTTACCGCCCAGATTTGATAGAAGACTACAATCAAATCTTTACTAGAGATATTGCTTTCGTAATTGAAGATAAGTTCTTTAAAGCAAATATTCTTGAGGATAGAAGTAAAGAAATAGATGCTATTCATTCGGTAATTGATGAAATAGACCCTTCAAAAATAATTGAATTCCCAGAAGCTGCACATATAGAAGGTGGAGATGTAATGCCTTGGGGAGATTACATCTTTGTTGGAACATATTACGGTGATGATTATTCAGACTATATCACTGCTAGAACAAATATGAAGGGGGTAGAACACCTTCGAAAATTGTTTCCGCATAAAACAGTTAAATCTTTTAACCTAAGAAAAAGCAACACTGTGGCTGAAGATAATGCACTGCATTTAGATTGCTGCTTCCAGCCATTGGGTAGAGGGAAAGCAATTATCCATAAAGATGGATTTTTGGTTGACGAAGAGTACGAGTGGCTCGTTAATTTCTTCGGCAAAGAAAATTGTTTCCATATTAGCAAGAGAGAAATGTACCACATGAATAGCAATATTTTTTCTATTTCTCCAGATGTGGTTATTTCAGAAAAGAATTTTACAAGATTAAACACTTGGCTGCGTGAGCAAGGTTTTACTGTGGAAGAAGTGCCTTATGCTGAGATTGCAAAGCAAGAGGGTTTGCTACGTTGCTCTACATTGCCTTTAATTCGAGATTAATACATCAGCGAATTTTACAAAAGTTTAAAAAATATATGAAAGCCATCCGCATGAGGATGGCTTTTTATTTTTAAAATGAAATTGGCTAAAATAATTTTCTTGCCAGGAAGAATGCTGCAATCGAAAAGAAGATAATTATCCTTGTAACATCAACTAGTGTTGCCACAAATGGAGCTGAATCCGTCGCAGGGTCCATTTTATATGATTTCAATATAAATGGGATTAAAGAGCCTGAAAGAGTTCTCTAAAGAACAATAAATACTAAGCAAGCCGAAACGCTTAATGCAACCTTAAGCCAAAACTCGCCGTAATTATAGAATCCTACTTTTTGCCATAATAATATTCGTAAAAATCCTATAGATCCTAAAATTGCGCCAAGCAACACTCCAGAGAGTAGTTCTTTTTTCAATACATACCACCAGTCTCTTAGCTTTAATTCTTTTAAGACCATAACTCTAATAATTAATGAGGCTGCTTGAGATCCTGAGTTACCACACTTGAAATGATAAGAGGAACAAATAATGCAAGTACAACCGCTTTTTCAATTTCTCCTTCAAAAATCCCCATAGCTGAAGCGGTGAGCATTTCACCAAAAAACAGAATCACTAGCCAACTTGTTTTTTTTACAAGGTCAAAAAGCGTTGATTCTGTGTACGACATTTCTAATCCTTTAGTACCTCCAAATTTTTGAATTTCTTCAGTGGTTTGTTCTTGAACCTTGTATAAAATATCGTCGAATGATACTATGCCCACTATTACACTACTTTCTGTGATAATCGGTAAGGCCGAGCGATCGTACTTATCAAAAATTTCCACAGCGTCTTCTACTGACGTTGTAGAAGTGATGGCTAAGACGTGACGGTCCATTAGTTCGGATATCTTTGTGTTAGAATCGGCTGGTAGTAATTGTCCTATCCTAAGGTCATCAATGAGTTTGTTTTTATTATCAACGACATAAACAAAGTTTAAAGTCTCTGCCTTTATTCCTTCTTTTTTTATAAATGATAAGACTTCACTAACAGTTTTTTCTGCTTTTGTTTGTATATAATGAGGTGTCATCAATCGCGCTATACTATTTTTTTTATAGCCAATTAAACTGAGTGCTATCTCTCTTTCTTCAGGGTTTAGAAGGTTTATGGAAGTCTTAATAAGATAGTCTTGAAAATTTTCAAAAAGCTTAGTTCTGTTGTCAGGAGGTAGATTGTTTTAAAACATCAGATAGCTCTTGGTTTCCTAGAGCTTTGATGACCTTTATTTAAAATGATGGCTCTAAAAAACGAAAAACTTCAGTTTTTTTTTCAGGTGTAAGCATTAAAAAAGACAAGTTTCTTTCGTCTTTGTCCATATCTCTTAATTGCTCAGCTACGTCTGCTGGATGTTGATTTTGAAAATTTACCATAACTAAATAATTGAAATGATATGAAATGTTATTTTTAGAAATAGGAAAGGTGAACTTGCGTAAATATAATCAATAAAGGTAAGAAGGGCTTTAGTGTAAATTAGTTTTTAGTCTATGGTGTTTTTCTGTAATTTATTTTAACATAATAAAATTAACTTGTTAATTAAGCTTAAGGAACCATGTAAAGTTAATTTTTAGGGGTTAAAATATATTTTCTTCTATGTAGATTGGATTGTGTGGGGTTACAACAGATTACAATTACAAATAAATAGAGCTATAATGGCTTATTTAACAAAAAAACGACCCTCAATTTCACAAAAAATTAGTAAACTTGGCCTATCAAATTTTAACACTTTGAAGAAATTAATTTCCCTTTCATTTATAATGCTGTTTTTCACAGCATTTTCTGCTATTACTGCCCAACAAAAAGACATAACCCTTGAAGAAATTTGGGGTGGTGCATTTCGAACTCAAGGTCTTGACGTTCTACGTTCCCTGAAGAACGGTAAGGAATATGCAGTGCTTAATTACGACCGACAATCTAAAGAATCATCTATCGATGTTTACGATTATAAAAGTGGTAAAAAAGTAAGTACACTTTTAAATACTAAAGATTTAAAAGGAATTGATTTAGTGCTTTCTTATGAATTGAGTAAGGACGAATCTAAAATTCTTTTTTCAACAGAATTACAACAGCTTTATCGTCGTTCAACATTGGGAACTTATTATGTTTACGATGTAAAAACTAAAGAATTTACCCTTGTTTCTGCTAATAAAGTACAGGAGCCAACTTTCAGTAATGATGGGAATAAAATAGCTTACGGATTTGAAAACAATCTTTTTATAAAAGATTTGAATTCTAATGAAACAGCTCAAATTACTACTGATGGTAAAAAGAATAGTATCATCAACGGTATTACTGATTGGGTTTATGAAGAGGAGTTTGCATTTGTTCGTGCTTTTGAATGGAGTGTGAATGGTGATAAATTGGCTTACATTAAATTTGATGAAACAGAAGTTCCACAATTCAACATGGATTTATACGGAAAGGAACTTTATCCTTCTGCCAATACTTTTAAGTATCCAAAAGCGGGTGAGAAAAACTCTAAAGTTTCATTACAACTATATGATCTTAAAAGTAAAAAAACTTCTGAAGTAGATCTTTCAAGCTATAACAGTTACTATATACCACGTTTGTTGTGGACGCAAGACAATAATACTTTAAGTGTTCAACTTACCAATCGCCATCAGAATGTTATTGAATTGGTTTTTGTAAATACGTCAAACAATACTTCAAAATTAATTTTAGCTGAGAAAGATGATGCTTATGTTGATGTAACCGACAACCTTACATTTTTAAATAACAATAGTTTCTTCTGGACTAGCGAGAAAGATGGATGGAATCATATTTATCAATATGATAAAGATGGAAAACTTCTTCATCAAGTTACTAGTGGTCCTTGGGAAGTCACTAGATATTACGGTTTCGATCAAAATACGGGTCGTATATATTTTCAAAGTACTGAAAATGGAAATATTAATCGCGATGTATATTCTATTTTGCCATCGGGAAAAAATAAGGTTCGTTTAACGCAAAAGATAGGAACTAATAATGCTTCATTTAGTTCAGACTTTACTTATTTTATTAATACATTTTCAGATTCTAAAACACCTTTTGTATATACACTTCACGAAGCTAAAACTGGCAAACTATTACGTGAAATTAAAAACAATAACGGTTTAAAGAATCGATTAGCCTCTTATAAAATTTCACCAAAAGAGTACTCTACTATCAATGTGAATGGTGAAGACTTGAATATGTATATGATAAAGCCTTTAGACTTTGACGAGTCTAAGCAATATCCATTATTTATGTTTCAGTATTCTGGACCAGGTTCACAAAGTGTTTCAAACAGTTGGATGGGCACAAATGACTTTTGGCACGAAATGTTAGTAAATCAATTAGATATTATTGTTGTTTGTGTTGATGGGCGAGGAACTGGTTTCAAAGGTCGTG
Organism: Aequorivita sp. 609; assembly: GCF_014212065.1. Classification (NCBI taxonomy): domain Bacteria; kingdom Pseudomonadati; phylum Bacteroidota; class Flavobacteriia; order Flavobacteriales; family Flavobacteriaceae; genus Aequorivita; species Aequorivita sp. 609. The sequence continues at coordinate 114,439 of NZ_JACJVM010000006.1, forward strand.
ATTTCAAAAAAATGACTCAAAAAGAACTGGGTAAATATGAAGTTGAAGATCAGATCGCTGCAGCAAAAAAACTAGGTAGTTTACCATACATTGATTCTTCAAGAACTGGAATTTGGGGATGGAGCTATGGTGGATTTATGTCGTCTAACGCATTATTTCAGGCACCAGAAACATTTGAAATGGCAATTGCTGTTGCCCCGGTTACAAGTTGGAGATTTTACGATTCTATCTATACAGAGCGTTATATGCAAACTCCACAAGAGAATGCATCAGGGTATGATGATAACTCACCACTTTCTCACGTAGACGGACTAGAAGGAAAATATTTATTAATTCACGGAAGTGCAGATGATAATGTGCACGTGCAAAATGCAATGCGTTTAATTGAAGAACTGGTGCAAGCCAATAAACAATTTGACTGGCGTATTTACCCAGATAAAAACCACGGTATATATGGAGGAAACACTCGTTTACACTTGTATACCTTAATGACTGAATATATTAAAAATAATCTTTAAAAAACTTAACAGTTTTATCTCATGACCCAAGATAATGACCCTCAGTTAATAGCGCATTTAGCTAAAAAAGGTGTTGATAATAAAATGGTGATGGGCCATCCAGCAGGATTGTTCATCTTGTTTTTCACAGAGATGTGGGAACGTTTTAGCTATTACGGAATGCGTGCGTTATTGACGGTATTCCTAATTACAGAAATAGCCAAAGGAGGTTGGGAATGGACGAATGCTGATGCTATGCAGCTTTATGCTTGGTACACAGGTTTAGTTTACTTAACACCACTTATTGGTGGTATAATTGCCGATAAATTTACTGGATTTAGAAAAGCTATTTTATTAGGTGCATTAATTATGACCTTAGGTCACCTTTCTATGGCCTTTGAAATGATAGATCCAACATTCTTCTATATAGGTCTAGTGCTTATGATAGTAGGTAATGGTATGTTTAAGCCGAATATCTCTTCAATGGTTGGAAACTTATATCCAGATTCAAGTACTAAAAAAGATGCGGGATATACCATTTTTTATATGGGTATTAATGCAGGAGCATTTTTAGGAATGCTATTATGCGGATATATAGGTGAAAAAGTAGGTTGGCATTATGGATTTGGTCTAGCGGGTGTATTTATGCTATTCGGTATGCTGCAATTTTATTTTGGACGTAAAATATTCGGAATAATAGGTGAAGAACCAGGAACTCATACTCAAGTTGAATTAGATGCAATGGCTGGTGGAGCAGATGAGGAAGAAGAAACAGCTCCACATATTGTAAGAGATAGATTAATAGTTGTGGGTGTATTAATGGTTGCAAGTATGTTCTTCTTCTTTGCATTTGAGCAAGCCGGAGGGTCTATGACCGTTTTTGCTAAAGACTATACACAAAGAGTATTAGAGGGAAGTGCGGGAACCATCTTTAAATGGGTGGATGCCATCTTAACAATTTTCCCAATCATTATTGTGTCTTGGGTACTATATGGCTTAGGTAAGAAGATCTTTAAAGCGTACCCTTTAACTATTACTTTTACAGCAATATCATTCGTTATTATATGGATTTTAGGGGTTTGGAAAGTTTATAGAGAATTCAGTTTAGAGCAGACTGAAGTTACGGTATCTTGGTTTCAAATCTTAAACTCCTTTTTTATTATCACATTAGCTTCATCTTTCAGTAAGCTGTGGGAAAAAATATGGAATCCTTCAGGTCCAGTTAAGTTCGCAATGGGGTTAGCTTTAGTAGGAGTTGGTTTCGTGGTGTTATCTGTGGGTGCTAACAGTATTCCTCAAGGAGCTGAAACAGCATCAGTGAGTATGATTTGGCTAATCTTAGCTTATTTCTTCCACACAACAGGTGAGCTTTGTTTAAGTCCAGTAGGCTTGTCTTATGTTTCTAAATTATCGCCTAAACGATTAGCAGGTTTATTATTTGGTCTGTGGTTTACAGCTTCTGCAATTGCCAACTTTATTGCTGGTATGACAGGCTCTTATATCGATAAAATTTCGGAAACATATTCTATGTCTACTTTCTTTTTAATAATTGCTGCTATCCCAATTGCGGCAGCAGTATTATTATTGCTATTCAACCCGAAATTAAAGAAAATGATGCATGGTATAAACTAATTCTTTTCGAATATCGATGAATTGAATTAAGTAAACCTGAACATAAAACAGAAAGTAAGAAATAATTTTTTAAATATAAACTATTACTATGTCAGACGCATTACAGTATCAAAAGCAAAAGGAAATTTTTGGCCACCCGGTAGGACTTTATATCCTGTTTTTTACCGAAATGTGGGAACGATTTTCCTATTATGGAATGCGTGCTATTTTAGTCCTTTATTTAGTAGCAGAAACAACGAGTGCAAACCCAGGATTAGGTTGGACAAATGCTGAAGCACTATCGGTTTATGGATGGTATACTATGTTCGTTTATGTAGCATCGATTCCCGGTGGATGGATTGCCGATAAATTTTTAGGTCAAAAACAATCTGTACTTGTTGGGGGTATACTGCTAGTTGCAGGTCACGCCATACTTTCTATTGAAGAAATGTGGGCTTTTTACTCTGGACTTGGACTAATTGTAGCCGGTGTTGGTATGCTTAAGCCGAATATCTCAACAATGGTTGGAGGTCTATACAAGGACGGTGATATTAGAAGAGATAAAGGATTTACAATTTTCTATATTGGAATTAACATAGGAGCTTTCTTGTCGAGTATTATAGTTGGTTATGTAGGTGAGACTTACGGATGGCACTACGGTTTTGGACTTGCTGCAATTGGAATGGCTCTGGGGCTTATTCAATATTTAGTAGGACAAAAGCACTTAAAATTTGTTGGTAACAACACAAATAAATCTATCGATCCGGAAGAACAAGCTGCAATGAAAAGGCCGCTATCTAAGATAGAAAAAGACAGATTGATAGTACTGTTTATCTCTTTCCTTCTAGTTATTGTATTCTGGGGAGCTTTTGAACAAGCAGGTGGTTTAATGAATCTTTATGCTTCTGAAAAAACAGATCGTTTCCTACTTGGGTGGGAAGTACCAGCATCTTGGTTCCAGTCTCTTAATGCAATGTTTATTATAATATTTGGTACTGCTGTTGCAGCCTACTGGGCGAAAAGAAAATTAAAAGGGAAAATTTCATCCTCTCTCTTTAAGATGAGTATTGGTCTAGTAATTATGGGACTAGGTTTCTTTTTTATGACCGCTGCTGCTGGTGAGTACAACAACGAAGGTTCTTCGGCTATGTACTGGTTAGTATTAGCATATTTGTTCCACACCATTGGTGAACTTTGTCTTTCTCCAGTTGCTCTTTCTTACATTACTAAATTAGCGCCATTAAAATACGCATCGCTAATGATGGGTATTTATTTCGCGATGACCGGATTTGGAAATTTATTAGCAGGATTCTTAGGACAATCAGCTTCAGATTTAGGAGAATATACTGTTTTTACGGGAATAGCAATCTTCGCAGTTGCATTTGGTATATTGGTTCTTTTAGTGAGAAGAAAATTAGAAGGTCTTACTCATGGTGCTGAAGAAAATGAACGTGAAATATTGGAACAGGAACAGTACGAACTTGCAAATGAGGATATCAATTCAAGTAATTAATTTTTAGAGAGTCAATTAAACCAAACTACATACAAATGAAAACGGATATTGAAAATTTATTTAAAGACACTGTTTTAGGGCATCCAGTTGGATTATTTATTTTATTCTTTACTGAAATGTGGGAGCGTTTTTCCTTTTATGGAATGCGTATTCTATTGATATTGTTTCTAACAGCTCCTTTAATGAGTGATAACCCTGGTTGGGACTGGCCTCGTGAGCACGCGCTGTCTTTAATAGGTACATATGCTTCACTATTATACCTAACCCCAATTATAGGAGGTTGGATAGCCGATAAATTTACAGGATATAGAATTGCCGTTGTAATTGGGTGTATTGTAATGACGCTAGGTCACGCAGCAATGGCATTGGAAACAACAGCTTCATTTTATTTGGGCTTGGCACTATTAGTAATTGGAACTGGTTTTTTTAAGCCGAATATTACTTCTATTATTTCTGAAATGTATAAAACCCGTGAATCCAAAAAAGATGGTGCTTATACCATTTTCTATATGGGAGTAAACGCAGGTGCATTTTTCGGGATGATGTTATGTGGTTACTTAGCTGAAAATTACGGATGGTCTTATGGCTTTGGTTTAGCAGGAATTTTTATGTTCCTTGGAATGCTTCAGTTTATATTAGCTCATAAAATCTTCGGGAAAGTTGGAGCTAGACCTTCAAAGAAAAAAGATATAGTTTTAAATGTAGAAGAAGGTGCAGATAAAGAAGAAGTTGAAGAGGAAGTAGAAGCAGCCATAAAACTTAACCCATTTACTACATTTGATTATGTGTTAATAGTACTATCATCTATTGGTGGTTTATTGTATTTGTTTAATGATCCATTAGATACGATATATTCTAAATCCTTAGTTCCATTTGAAGTAGGAGGTATGAGTGGTACAAATGTGGTTGTTTTAGCGGCACTGGCAATGTTCTTAGTTTTATTAATTACACGTATCGCACGTTATTTACCTATAGTTAGAGATAGATTAATCGCAGTTACAATTTTTGCGCTTTTTACAGTGTTTTTCTTTGCTTTCTTTGAGCAATCCTTAGGATCGATGACCTTGTTTGCGAGCGATTATACCGATAGAAACCTAGAAGGAAATGCAGCTATAATTTTTAAGATAATTGATGGTTTATTAACTACCATTCCGTTGATTATTATAACGTATGTGATTGTATTAATATTTAAAAAGACATTTACTAAAATTGGTGCCTCTAATATTGTTTTAGCAATAGCTTTTATTCTAGTTTGGGCATTGGTATTATATCGTATTTACGATAAAGCTTTTTCAGAAGAATTAAAAGTAGATGCTACTTGGTTTGGAATTCTAAACTCATTCTTCATTATTACCTTAGCACCGTTATTCTCAAAATGGTGGGAAAGTAAATACAATCCGAGTGCTGCAATGAAGTATGGAATTGGGTTAGTTTTACTAGGTCTTGGGTTTGCTATTCTATCGTATGGTGCATCCGATATTCCTCCTGGAGCAAGAACGGCTTCTGTGAGTATGATATTTTTAATTTTAGCATATCTATTCCACACTATGGGAGAGCTTTGTCTTTCTCCATTAGGACTTTCATACTTAAGTAAATTAGTGCCTGCACGAATGATAGGTTTTATGTTTGGAGTTTGGTACTTAGCAATTGCTGTAGGGCAAAAAGCTGCAAACACTATGGGAGGTATGATTGACAAAATTTCTGAGGAGTATTCTTTAGGAACTTTCTTCTTGATTTTTGCAGTGGTACCAATTATTGTTGGATTTATAGCAATGCTTTTAAACCCAGTATTAAAAAGATTAATGCACGGAATTCGTTAATGCATATTACATTAATTTATAAAAAACGTTCCATTTTGTGGAACGTTTTTTGTTTCTTTACTTTTGAATTACTAAAATGAATTTGATGAGAAATATTTTAATAATTGTTTTCCTGTTTACACTAGGTAGTGTTAATGCTCAAAAGATAAACTGGATGACAATGAATGAAGCCTTAGCAGCCCAAAAAGAAAATCCGAAAAAGATTTTTATGGATGTTTATACCACTTGGTGTGGTCCTTGTAAAATGCTAGACAAAAATACATTTAGCGATAAAAGTGTGATTGAGTATATAAACAAAAACTACTATGCAGTAAAGTTTAATGCAGAAGGTACAGAAGAAATAAAGTATAAAGATTTTACATATACTAACCCAAACTATAATCCAGATAGAAAAGGTAGAAACTCACAGCATTTATTTGCTCACGCTCTTAAAGTTAATGCTTATCCAACGGTAGTGTTCTTTAAAGAAGATGGTGAGTTAATTCAAGCAGTGCCAGGATACAGAACTCCTAAACAATTGGAGATATTTCTTAAAATGATTCAAAATGATGATTATTTAAAAATAACAACTGCTTCTGCTTGGGAAGAATATCAAAAGAATTTTAAATATACATTTTAGAATAACCACTAAGTTTCATATTCGAGTTATTCTAATAGGAAAGCTCCTTGTTTAGCTGTATGGCTAAATGGGAGCTTTTTTAATTTACAAGTTTCCTCCCATCTATCTACATAACTGTGGTAGTTGCTTCCATCGGCAATAATTTGGCTTGGATTGATACTATCGATAAGCCTGTTGAGGTTTATTTTCGGGCTATTGGATAAAATGATTGTATGAATGTTTTCGTGCTTTGGGTAAACACCTAAGCTATCGATTATCAATATTTTCTTGTCGTTATATTTAAAAATAAATGGAAGTGTCTTTTCAGAAAATGATGTAATATTCTGTTTGGTTTTAAATGCTTTTATTGGATAATCATGAGATAAGTTTTCAGTTGAGTCACTTTTAAAAATGCTAAGGTCTTTACCATTTTGATAAGCTAGAAGGGTTTGCCTGTTTTTTTGAAATACCACTAATTGACTTCTCGAATATCTATTTTCATCATAAATATATACTGAAATTAACAAGGCAATAGTTACTAACGATGTAATTAACCTAGGGTAGGTTAACTTTTTAAGACATAAAACAAAGGCTATAATTGTTAAATAAGCACTTATGGTTTTTAATGTAGAAAAATGTATATCGCCAAGTAAAAAGTGTTCTTGAGTAGCAATCCAGTTAATAAACCAATTCAATTGTTCTATTAGGTAATTGTAGATTTCTGCTAGCCAATTGGGCAAGAAATCAAAACTTGCTAAAATCACTATCAAGATGCCACCACACATTATTATTGATAAAAAAGGAAGGATAACTATATTAGTAAGAAGAAATAAGCCAGGAAACTGATTAAAGTAGAATAAACTTAATGGCAATACTCCGATTTGGGCACAAATAGTTACTGCAATTAATGTCCAAACCTTACGAACAACTTTATATCTTGAATAACCAATATTTTGAAAAATAGGAAGTAACCAAATTATAAAGAAAACGGCTAAATAGCTTAGTTGAAATCCAACTTGAAATAGTAAAAACGGTTTAATAACCAATAAAGTGAAATAAGAAAGGAATAAGGTGTTTACAGCGTTTGTGTCGCGGTTTAATACTTCGGCTAAGGCGAAGAAGCTAAACATCGTTACAGCTCTTGTAACGGACGGTGACAAACCTGAAAGTAAAGCAAACCCCCAGAGAGATAAAACTATAGATATTACTTGTATTAATGAACCGTACTTAAATCTTGAAAGAGGTTTTAATAAAAAGCTTAGTACAAAATAGATGATACTTACATGTAAGCCTGAAACAGCAAGTATGTGAACCGCTCCAGCCGCTGCATATTTTTCGTATAGATTTTTATCTATATCTTTCTTTTCCCCTAAAACTAATGCTTGAATGATTGCTCGTTCATCTGTTTCTAATTTTGTTTTCTGAAGCTTTTCTATAATTCTAGCACGACGATTTTGAGCAAAACCTCTTAATGTTGGGGCTCCAATTTGATGTTTTATAATTTCCTTCGGAGATATATGCAATTTCCCATAAACCCCTAGTGATTTCATATATTTTGAATAGTCAAATTGATGTGGATTTAAAGGTTTAGGGATCTCAGAAATAGTTGAATAAACTAATATAAGATCATCAACTAAAAACCTGCTTTCTATAGAGTCTTTAGAAACATTTACTAAAATCTTTCCTTTTGAATTGTTTCCATTTACTTCATAAATTTCGGCCAAATACTTATGGTTAAAATTATCATCATTTAAAGTTTCAGTAATTTTTAACTGAAGCATTTCAGGAATATCTGAAGTTGTAATATGTGTATAGTGATTTGATTGGAACATTGGCAACCGCATCTGATAACTCACATATCCAATGGCGAAAAAACATAAATATGTTACAATTCCTAATTCTACAGATTGAAAAATTCGTTTACGTGCCCAAAACCAGAATAGCACAAAAACAAATAAAAAAGCTAAAAGATAAGGCAATAAAAATGTTGTAACAGGGTAGAAGTGTGCAGAAAGAATCCCTATTGTAAGAAAAATTGAAAACCGAACTATTGCGAAGTTTATGAATTTCATAAGCCTGGCTTTTGAGTAAAAATGAATTCTTATAAAGATATAAGATGTTTCGCTATATTCAATTTTTTAGAATGCCAATATTCAGTAAAACAGTTGTTTACGAATTTATATAACTTGTTTTGAGTTTTCAATACCTTTTAAAACGCGTAGTCTGCCCGGGCCATTTTTTAGCGCTAGGTTATAATGTGCTGCTGCTTCTTCATTTCGGTTTTGGGAGAGTAACCAGTCTGCATAAAGTTCGTGGGTAGGCTTGTGAATTGTAGGCGGGCCAAAGCTGTAACTGATACTGTTTTCAATACTAATGGATTCTTTAAAATGTTGTTCGGCTAGATTAGAGTCACCCTTTAGCTGGGCGTGAATTGCCAGAAGTTGGTTTTGTCTAATTTTAGCTTCTTTTAAATCCATTTCATTGGCCTCATCTCGAGTAACAGCAGAACACAATTTAGAACTCCCTTTTGAAACTACAAAAGACTCTCTATTATAGTCTTGCTCCATAACATCGATTACGCTATCTAATTCTTTTAGATTGCCGTTAGTATATGCTTTCATTCCTTCTATAAAGTGATACTGTGAACGAATGGTAATATTTAAATCGTTTATATCTAATGCTATGTTTGCAATATCACTATCCCATTCATCTGTTTCGGCTAGATACGTTCCTTTTAAAAATACGAGGTGAGTTCTTGCCTTTTTAGATGGTTTTTCGGTAGCGTATTTTTGCATATCTAATACCATTTTTCTCGCTTCCTCATAATTTCCTTTTTGAAGATATCCATACTCTAGCCAATGAAAAGCATGATATCCACGCGCATCATTATCTAATCCCTTTTTCTCCATTCGGTTCAAGCTGGCTTGATAAGAATCTATATTTGAAGAAATAACATTATCCCACATTCCCATGGCAACATAAATATGTGAAGGCATATGTAGCGCATGACTAGCATCTGGGGCTACTTTTGAATATATGTTAGCAGCGTCTAAAGCAAGGTTGGCGTGCTCGGGATCGTCATAGGAGTGAATTAGATAATGCAATGCTCCTGGATGTTTTGGATTTTCGTTTAAAATACCTTTTGCAACTTTGGCACCTTTTCCATAAATAACATCATCTCTGCCCTCAGCTACCGAACCTAATAGTGATAAAGCATAAAAGGCTGAAACTTCTTGGTTATCAGGATATTTGTTGTGCAGTTCCTCCATATAATTCGAATAATTGATATCCCTTTGTGTTTTATCAATTCTTGGTTCATAGAGTATACGCACAGCTTTAATTAAATCCTGTTCAATTTCGTATTCATTACTATCTAATTTAATTTTATCCAGCTTACTTAAGGCATTTGTTGCAGCCTCATAATCTTGTTCTTGCCATAAACTATGATTATAGGTCATCGCTTCTCCCCAATAAGCCATTGCCATTTCTGAATCTTCCTCTTGTGCTTCTATAAAAGCATCGCGGGCATCTTCATATTCAAAGGAATGTAACAATAGAAGTCCTTTTTCAAAATAAGGTTGAGCACTTTCTTTACCACTTACAGATAAATTAACAACACCTAATCGAATGTTTTCTTTCTTTTGTTGTTTACAGGAAATAATTGTAAACAGAATTAAAAAATAGGTTATATATTTCATAACTAGTGGTTTATAGATAGTTTAAAGGTAGTCATTTCATATTTCTTCTTTAGCTAAACAAGCTTTTTTTTTGAACTAACTATTACTTGAACCATGCTTTTGCTTTTAAAGTTGAGTCCATGTTTCAAAACCTGTTGTTAAGGATTTACTGGCATTGAAACAGTAATCGGTTTTAATACTGTATGTCTTTTCTGAGCTTCTATACTATCTGTACGATCTAGCATGGCTTTAAATTTTTCCATGTCTGTTACTTCGAGTACCAACACTATTGAATTAGGATCATCTGTATCCTGATAAGTTTTAAAACTAGAAACTGAGGGTGAAAATAATTCTACCCGATCTTGATGGCCTTTAAGCCATGTATTAAAATCGCCTACTTTGTGGCGTCCTATTACTGTTGTCCTTGTATTGTAATTTAAATTGTTAGTGCATGTCTTATCGGTATCGTGATACTAAACTTTGTTTAATATTGATATAGTAGGTTTGCTTACTACTCCACCAATTTTCATAGCTGCTTGTCTTTGCGGGTCGCTCATTACTTTGTCAAATAATCCCGGTTCATCAGGTATCTCGAAAATCATGGTTACATTGTTTGCATTTGAAGCCGAATTGTAAAGATTTTTCAGTTGAACTCCTTCTTTTAGAAGATTGGACTGATCTGCGTCAAAAATTTTTTTCCATTCGATGAAATTTTTCACCTCGTGTTGAACAATTACTGTTTTCATTGTATTGTGATTTATTTTATGAATGCCTACTCTAAACGGTTTTCAGCTGCTCCGATATTTATATTTTAATAACGTAAAGTTTTAAGAGTTTTCATAATGTCCCGTTTTATTGATGTTTATGTACTTCCAATTCAATCTCGATCATAAATTCTGGAATAGCCAATTCTTTTACACCAAGCCAAGAACCGGTTGGAAATTGCTTTTTATAGATTTTTGTACGATATCCTGCAACTTCCAAAAACTTTGGCATATCGATAGTGAATACATTTTCTACAACCACATCGTCAAACGTGCAACCAAAATGTGTTAAGATTTTCTCTAAGTCAGCATAACAATTTTTCATCTGTTGTTCCAGATCACCAATGGCTGTTGGGTTACCATCATCGTCCATACTTACGGCACCAGAGATTTTTATATCATCTCCAATTTTTATGGCGTGTGAATAGCTATAAGCTTTCTCAACATCGGGACGTAGGTGAAAATATTCTGGAGTTGTTTTGATTGTCTTGGATTCTCTAGGTTCATTATTTAATGATTCTGAGCTACTAAGATTCCTTTTAACTTTTGAGTAAACGATTCCTGTTATGGCGGATTCTTCACTGCTATGTGGATCTTGGCTTTGAACTTGCACACTGGATAAGCAAACAAATAGAAAGATTAGATATTTGTGAATTTGTGATTTCATAGAATGTAATTTAAGCGACTTTACGCCCTTGCAAGAGGTTATTCACAAAAGGCGCAGAAGACGCGTAAGTTTTTATTTTCTGTCGGCAACTTTTACATTGCCATTTATGCCACTTAAATCTGGACGGAAAATCCACAGTTCGGTTTCACCGCCTTCAGTAACTGCCATCCAGTCATTTAAAAACTCTTTCCAACTTCCTTTACCATTAACGATCTCGTATTTCTCAACAAATCCGCGATCTTGACCTAGCCAAGCAGACTTGTCAAAAAATGAAATCACCGCAAGATCTCTTCCTTCCTTGGTGCTTGAAAATTCATTAGTATAGATTCCATAGGTGTCATTTGGACTTTTTTCAGAATATACATCGTATACTTTTTTCACCAACTTCATGGCATCTTCATACTTTCCTCTTTTTATATCCCAATAATCTACTTCCATATTTTTTATGGTAAAATCTTTTGGGAATCGAGAGAGTTCATTGCGTCCTCGCCAATAGCTTTGAGAACCACTGTCTGCTGTCATATACGGAGCTACATTGTTGTTCCAATCGGTATCATGACCGTCTTTTTGAGCGGGTCTGTTATCTAAAGCACTCCAAGGGAATGGTCCCATAACCCAAACATAGCTTCCAGTATAAGGACCATTAGAAATCCAATAAACTCGTCCTGCATAAGGTCCTTCGCCATGAAATTTTTTGTTATGTGCTGCTATTCCTTTTTCAAATTGTGTTACTTGAGTAGGATTGGGGATTAATATTGCATTTTCGAATACGCCGTATTCAGCATTGTTCTGTGATATTGCCAATAATGGCAATAAAAGAATTATAAATATCAAATTTTTCATAATGTTTCATTTGTGTCCGTCATTGACGAACTGGTTATTGTGTAATTGCCTTTCTTAATAATTTGATTGATTTTAACACTAGGCTTAGTCCATAAGTTTTGGATTGTAGTAAGCTGTTTCACGAGTTATTTTGCCATCTTCATTAAAATACATTTGGTAGTGTATAGGAACTGTAATAGCTTTTTTGTCGGATTTACGCATTAGGTTAATGTTCCACCAGGATTGCACTACATGGGCGTCTCCCATTTCATAGTGTAAGTAGTCTGGATAACCAACAATTTGTACATCTTTAATATCATACTTCTCAAATAATTTTTTGTCAATTTCCTTTTGCTCAGCAAGTGAAATGCTCTCAAAATCTGGTGAACTTGAATTAACGAAACGGGCATTGTCATCATAAAAACCATAAGCTTTGTCAAAATCTTTGTTTTCGAAAGCATACATTAGATTGCGAACGGTGTTAATGAATTCGTGGTGATTATAGATAGTGCCGTTTGTACGGTTACTATTACTTTGCCCCACTTCTCTAAAAATATTGTTATTGTTATAGGTTATGATAGTTTGTATTTTGTTGTTTTTGTTAACAATAAATAGACGATGTATGGGTTGATTAATCTTTACTCCAGTTTTTTTGTGAACGCCTTTCATATCTTCCCAAGTCTGTACCCAAACAACATTTTTTTGATTGTCATCTTTATATTCTAATGCATCTGGATATGCTCCTGGAGAACGTGATATTGAAAAATAATCTAAAGCATCATTCCAACTTTTTGCAGAACTTGAAAAGCTCTCTTTATCAGTTCCTTTATTATTAGGATTGATATTGTTGCCGTTATATGCCATAAAATCTTCTGCTAAATAACTTGCAACTTTATCGGTGTTACCGTCTACGAAAGACTTAGTCATATCTTCTACTACTGTAATTGCCGGATGGTCTATGTAAATAGTACCGTTCTTTTTTGCGCTGTGGTAATGAAACTTATTAGCATCATTACAATTAAAATTTTTGTCTTCATTGGTTTATATATTTATTTGGTTAATACTCTATTTAATTTTACTGTGAATAACCGTGTAAGGCTTGTTGAATTGGGCTAAATTTCATTTGTAATTCTTTGCTAGCGAGGGCATTTTCATAAATAATCTTCCCCTTATGCTGCGAAGGTTGGTGGTTTAGCATCAAGTTCATGTCGCTAATGGTATAAGTTTCACTGCTTAGTAAGTAGTTTTTATTGTGTAATCCAGAAATAGTTGCAGCTTTAAAGATGGCTTCAGCAACATCCTCTACATCTACTAATGCGAATTCTGCATTGATATCGTAAAGCATCTGAACAAATGGGTTTGGGGCTATTTTATTTTTAATAAGAAATTGTAACCCAGTAGAAGTGGAGTCTTCTCTTTTTGACAATGATTTCCCCATAACTCCTACTGGCGAAACTGAAGTGATTTCATAGGATAAATTTGGATTATCCTGTATAAATTTTTCAACCGTTTGGTTTGCTATAAACTTGGCTTGTGCATAAGGATGACTTTCGGAGTTGATGTATTTTTTATCGGATTCATTAAAACTTTCTGAGTTTGTTTTTCCAAATGAAGGCAATGGAAAGTTTGTGTTCCACGCAGCTACCGAGGCAATAAAAACAACCTTCTCTATTAATGATGATTCTTTTAAAGCTTCTAAAAAATTTTCAGTGCCTTTTATTGTTGGATCAAAAAGTTCGCTTTGAGGGTCTTTTACATCTAACTGAAAAGGTGTGCCGCCGTGAACTACTATTTCGCAATCGCTGATAAAATCTTTTAAAGCTTCTAAATTCTCAACCTTTAACGGACTAATATTCAAATTGTCTGAATTTTCAAGGTTGAAAAGATGCTGATACTTTTCACTCTTTTTAATGTCAGTAACCGATACTTTTACGTTAAATCCTTCCTCTAAAAATTTCCTTGTAGTATAGCTTCCTATAAAGCCTGAACCACCTATGATGCCTACTGTTTTCATATTCTGTTTTTTATTGAGGTAAAATCTGATTTGGGATAAACTCTTCATCGCCCTTATTATCATTATTCATCTTTTTGAATATTTAAATTATAAACTGGTTGAATCTTTCATTACAGTTGTTTCAGCTTGTTGTAGAGATTGTATATCGAGCATGATTTTGGAGACATCCCAATAGCCAAATTCTTTTACAACCTTACCATCTACAAATTGGGCGGTTATGTGCGCAGGTATAGTGTAGGTTTTGTTGTTTGCCGCAAGTGTCCCCTTCCAAGTACCCCAAAAGTTTACATAAGTTTTACCTTTATCTGTTACGACCATCTCAAAATCAGATTCGCCATCAACATAGTTCCAGCTACTAAAGAGTGCTGCATCCTCTTTGCCCATTGCTATTTCTTCGGCTATAGTCTTGCCTTCTTTTTCAATGACGTTGTTCATTATCTTAGCGGTATCGGCGTAGTGACTAGCAAGAGCATCCCAGTCCTGTTTCTCGTAAGCATGAATTATTTTCTTATAAGTGTCAATTTCGGGGGACTGCTGGGTGTAGCGCATATCTTGTTTTTGACAAGCAGTACACGAAAGAATCAATACAAGTGCTAAAAAGAGTATCCTTTTCATAATAGATTATTTTAATATTAGTTTCTAGAATAGTGCAAGGTGTGCATCTAAGTAACTGACAATCAAATGAAATAAAAAGGGGTTTAGGACGAAGCGTCTTTATTACTGTCCGGAGAGTGAGAATTAGTTGCTAAAGGAAAATTAAATTTAGAATTCAGTATTCTGAAGCATTATATAGTTTGTAACCGCTTAAGAAGTTCGGTGCGCATTGCTTTACTCATTGGAATTGCTTTCTTTGAAATTACTACATGAGTTCCCGCTACTTCATCAATTTGGGAAAGATTAATAATGTAGGATCGATGAATCCTGAGGAAGTGTTTCTCTGGAAGTTTGATATCAATATCTTTTAAGGTCATCACTAAAAGATATTCTCGTCCCTGCGAAAAGATGCGACAATAGTTACGGTCTGCCTCGATGTAATAAATATCTTTAATATTTATTTTTAGCATTTTGTCGTTGTGGCGTACAAAAATACGATCGTTTAAAATTGTGTTACCTGTATTACCGTTGTTTAAACGATAATCAGTACTGCTAGTTTCACCGTTGTTAGGACCAATCTCAATTGAAATTCTATCAACAGTTAATTCGATTGCTCGTTGTAGGTCTAGTTTTTTAAATGGTTTGGAAATAAACCCATAAGGGTGTGTTTCCTTCGCTCGATTAAAATGCGCTTCGTCTGAATTCGCGGTTAAATAAATAATTGGAATTCTAAAATACTTTTGAATTTCTTGGGCGGTTTGTATTCCATCCAATTCCCCTTTTAACCTAATATCCAGTAAAACAATATCTGGTTTGTCTATTCTTATTTGTGACAGTGCTTCTTCACCTCGTGGCAAAATACCTGTAACTTCATAACCAAGTTCGGTTAGTTGTAACGAGATATTGGCTGCAATAACCATTTCATCTTCAACTATCAATATTTTTATTGCAGTTCCCATTTAGGCTATTTTGAAATTTTTAAAGTTGAAAAGTACTTCAGTTCCATTTTTATGGTTTTCCGAAATTGTTCCGTTTAATTGTAGCGTAAGCAATTGAATAAGCTGGGTGCCGAATCCAGTTCCTTTTGCTTTAGTTTTTTTGACTTTACCAATTCCGTTATCTGAAACTTTTAAAAATAATGCTTCATTTTGTTTATTAAGGCTAATTTTTATTTTGCCCTTCGTTCCTTCTGGGAAGGCATATTTTAATGCATTCGTCAAAAGTTCGTTTACAATTAAACCTATGGGCACGGCAGTATCTACATCTAAGTTTAGATCGTCCATGGCACATTCTATTTTCACCTTTTCTTCCGCATCAAAAGTGTCGAGCACGCCTTCGCTTAAATTCATGAAATAATCTTTCATTTCTATACTGCCTAAGTTTTCTCCTTGATATAACTTTTGGTGAATAATACCCATACTTTGAACGCGATTTTCGCTGGCAAGCATAGCTTCCTTACTAGCGCCATCTTCCAATTTTGCAGATTGTAAAGCGATAAGACTTTTTACCAATTCTAGATTGTTTTTTACACGATGGTGAATTTCTTTTAGCAACAATTCGTTTTGCTTATTCTTTGCATCCAACTCAGTGTTTAATTGCGAAAGCGCCTTTCGTTTTTTACGAATATTCTTTAAGGTAAAATACATTCCAAAGAGAATTATAGCTAGTAATCCTGCAACACCAATATAAAGCCATTGGGTTATTCGTTGTTGTGTAATTTTTTCCTGCTGACTCAAAATTTCGATGTCTTTCTGTGCAGTTTCATATTTCACCTGAAGTTCACTGTCCTTGCGTGCAATTATGGTATTTAAATATTCTGTATGACCTTGTTCGTAAAGTTCGTGATATTCAAGTGCGTTTTTATAATCACCTAATTCACCATATATATTTGAAATATGCATATAGTTTTCCCAAAGGTTTTTGGTATTGCCTATACGTTTCATTATTTCAATCGCTCTTAAGTTGTAGGGTAGAGCTTCGGCATATTTTCCTTGTAAAATATACACGTGGCCAATATTTGCAGTTGGTGGCATGGTATACCGCAGCAGACCTATTTTTTTTGCACCCTCATAGCAACGATTGTAATCTGCAATAGCATCATCATAACGTTCCATGTATTTGTAAATATTTCCGCGGCCGTTGTAGCAAGCTAAAAGAGGGGCATCCACAACTCCTAATTGTTTGTAAAGGTTGATAGCACGATTCATACTGCCTAGACTTTTATCTAAGTCACCTAAAAATAATTCATTCTCCGCAAGTCGTCGATAGGAGAGAGGTAAATCATCTTTATAACCGTGTTTTTCTTGAATAGCTATTGCCTTTTTGCAGTATTCTGCGCCTTCAGCATAGCTGTCTGAGTAATAAAGTAGGTCGCTTATTTTTGTGTAGCACTGTGCAATGCCGCGCTGATTGTCTATTTCTTCATATAGAGCTAATGCTTTAAAGACAACTTTAGACCCTTCGTCGTACTCTGCAGTTCCACTGTAATTTGTTGCCAAAAGTAGGTAGGTGTCTGCCAATTCTTTTGGCATATTTTGCTTTTTGTAAACCGAAATAGCTTTTTGTAAATAAACAATTGAAGAGTCGAGTATGGTATGGTCTTCGTGCCATTTTGCCAAACCGATAAACGATTTTGCAAGGGTTTTATAATCCTTGCTTTTTGTTGAAATTGCAATAGATTTCTTGAAATTAATGAATTCTGATAGCGTGTCTTTATTCTTCGGAATAGATTTTTCCGAGTTTAAATACGAATTTTTAAGCGTGTCTTCTTGGTTTTGAGAAGGAGTGTGAGGAAGACTACTCCACGAAACGCAAGCTAATACTATAAAAAGTAATAGTCGTTTCATCGTATGTTATTAGAATTTAAATTTACAAAGAAAATTTTTTTTATTAGTGAAAAAGCTGTTTTATTTCAATTAATTTGTTGAAAATGAAAAAAATACAGATAAATCTATTAAATAAATACGAAAAACCCTTCCTGTACTAATAAAATAAAGGGAAGGGTTTTCTTCTGAATTAGAGGATGTAATTTTTAGCTTTTAGAAGTACTCAATCTAGCCAAAACGTATGCAGAAATAGCCATTACCATATCTCGAACTGCCACATCAGGATGATGCCACGTTAGGAGTAAGCTTAACCCTATAAGTATAAGCCATAAAGAAACGATATATGCTCCTAGTTGAGTTTTAGTAAAAACAATAATTCCTGCAATTATCTCAATTACTCCTACAAGCATCATAAATGTTGCTCCGGTAAACGGGAGCATATCCAAAGTCGAGGGTGCAAGATAGGTATCCCACTGCACTAAAATGTTTGAAAATTTATCCAATCCAGCTACAATAGGAACTATTGTAAAGGTATACTTTAATAAGGTTTGTAACTTATTGATTTCAATGTTGTTTGTTATTGTTGCCATGGCTCTAAAGATTTATGTTCTATTGTTTTGATGCAATAAACTATAAGTGGTTACATATTTTGTAACTTTATAATAATTGCGGCATCTAAAAAGAAAACGAAACAATGAACTCAACTCAGACGGACAGATTCGCATTAACTAAACTATCTGATACTCAGATTGTAAATCGGGTGTTAGCAGGTGAAAAGGAATTGTATGAAATTCTATTGAGACGTTATAATCAACGTTTTTTTAGGGTAATAAGAAGTTATATTAATTCTGAAGCAGACACTCGAGATATAATGCAAGAAGCTTACGTAAAGGCTTACCTCAAATTGTATCAATTTAGAAGTGAATCTTCCTTTTCAACTTGGTTAACTAGAATTGGAATTAATGAGGCATTACAGTTTATTCGAAAACAGAAACGCCAGTCTACCAATTATGGTTCAACAGAAAGTCTTGAAAATATAATTCACTTGCCAGATACCAATACAATGAATCCAGAAAAACAAGCCATAAAATCTGAAACGCGCATTTTAGTTGAACAAGCTGTCGATTTGTTACCAGAAAAATATAGAATTGTTTTTGTTCTTCATCAAGTGGAAGGATTGTCTAATTCTGAAATTGCCGACTGTTTAAAATTGTCTGAAAGCAATATAAAAGTGCGGTTACATCGTGCTAAGAATATGTTGAGAGATGAGCTTTTTAAAACAACACTCGATTCTTCTATTTATGAATTTGGAAATAAGAAATGCGATTTAATGGTAGAACACGTCATGGAGCGCATTCAATATTTACCATAATTAGTCCTTGTTTTGAACTATTATGAAGTTAGAATTTATTTGTTTTCATAGGTTTATAAGTTGATTTTATGATGCTTAACTGTGAATGTTATCACAAAAACAGTCTTCCAATCGAGATAATAGCTGCGAAAAACCTCCACGGAGAAAATTAGACGTATATTCGCCGCATATTAAAACCGTCTTCTTAGTTTTAAAGGTTCTTGAAAAGACCACATTCTAAAAGCGCCGCGATATACTATCTCCAAGCGCAGCGGTCTTACAACTTAAATAAATTTATGACATTTAAATCACTTGGGCTATCCGATGCCCTGCTGAAAGCAATCAGCAAAAAAGGATATGAAACGCCTTCGGCTATTCAACAAAAAGCAATTCCTTTAATTTTAGTACGAAAAGATGTGTTGGCTTCAGCACAAACAGGTAGCGGTAAAACTGCTGGTTTTGCATTGCCATTATTACAAATATTACAAAACCAACCAACCTTGCACAAACGACCAGTTCGTGCGCTTATACTTACTCCAACTCGTGAGTTAGCTGCTCAGGTACAGCAAGAATTTAAGGATTATAGCGAATTTACAGACCTACGATCAACTGTTATTTTTGGTGGAGTAGGAGCTAATCCTCAAATTAATGCACTGCGTAATGGTGTAGATGTTTTGGTGGCAACACCGGGACGACTCTTAGACCTTCATAATCAACGTGCGGTTTCACTTTCAAAAGTTGAAGTCTTAGTTTTGGATGAAGCTGATAGAATGTTAGACATGGGCTTTGCTCGTGACATCAAAAAAATACTTGCACTACTTCCTTCAAAAAGGCAGAATCTTTTGTTCTCTGCAACTTTTTCAAAGGAGATAAAAAAACTTGCTAATGAATTTCTTCATCAGCCTGTTTTAGTAGAAGCAACTCCAGAAAATACTACAGTAGAGAAAATTGATCAAACAGTTTATAGAGTTGATAAAAATCTTAAGACTGATTTAATTATAAAACTTATTTCTGAAGGAAATTGGCAACAGGTTTTAGTTTTTACAAGAACTAAGCACGGTGCCAATCGCTTAAGTGAAAAACTTGAAAAAGCGAAAATTACTTCAGCTGCTATCCACGGAAATAAAAGCCAGGGAGCTAGAACTAGAGCTCTTGCAGGATTTAAAGAAGGAAAGGTTCGCGTGTTAGTTGCTACCGATATTGCAGCTCGAGGACTAGATATTCCATTACTTCCGCATGTAATCAACTACGAATTACCAAATGTTTCTGAAGATTATGTTCACCGTATAGGAAGAACAGGTAGAGCGGGAGCTAGTGGAGAAGCGCTATCATTAGTTAGTCTTGATGAGGTTGGATATTTAAAAGATATTGAAAAATTGATAGGAGAACGCCTACAAGCGAAAACCCTTCCCGATTTTGAACCTACTGAGACTATGGCCGATGTTAAAGAAGCTGAAGCAGAAAAGAAAAGACAGAAAGCGGCCCATCATAGTCGCGGTCGAAATACTGGTAGAGGTAAAGCCCCTTCAAAAGGGAAGAGCACCCGATCTAGTAATAGACGATAAATTAAACCTAAAAAGGGAAGCTAAATTTAGCTTCCCTTTTTTCATTATATTCTAATTCGTTACTTCCGCTTTCTTATCTTAACTTTGCGCCCTAATTGCAATGAAAGAAAGCCTTATCAAATTTATCGACGCCTTTTACTTTTTGTTTCGGCGTTTTCTTCCTTTAAAAACATATCGGTATGCGGTCTGTGGAGGAGGAAATTTGGTGTTTGATACATTCCTATATTTTATTTTTTACAATTTCATAGTAGCAAAACAAAATGTCGATTTGTTTTTTGTAGTGCTAAGCCCACATATTGCTTCTTTATTTTTTGTGTTTCCTATAACCTTTGTGACTGGGTTTTTACTTCAGAAATTTATCACTTTCGAGAAGTCTAATTTGCCGTGGAAAGTTCAGTTTTTTAGGTATTTCTTAGTTGCCATGGGAGCGCTAGTGCTTAGTTATATATGTATGAAGTTATTTGTTGATTTGCTAGGTTTTTATCCTACGCCATCAAAAATACTCACTGTGTTTATCGCCGTTGCATACAGTTACATTCTTCAAAATAAATTTAGTTTTAAAGTAGTTTAATTAGTGTTTTTGCTAAATACAAAAGGCACGCCTACCAAAGTAAACGTGCCTTTTATCAATTCTTTATTTTTAGAATTACATACTGTCTACAAATTTTAAAAACACCTTTTTGTGTAGATCCAGGTTTAAATTTGGAGAAAGGGCTACACGAGCGATATAGTCTTTATCACCTTCTTTAGTTGTTCCTTGAGTTGAGGTTGCCGGAATCGTCCAGTAACACCCTTTTAATTGCCCATAACTCACGCAGTATTTACTCTCGCTTGGAATTTCAGTAATCATTAAATTGATGAGTTTGTGGTTTAAAGCTCGTTTATATGTTTCTTTTTCTTCAGCAGAATTCCCTTTTGTAGGTAAATCCAATGAGAAAACAGAAGGAGTAAAACCTTGCTCAGCCAATTCTTCTGAAACAAAATTAATTTTAGCATCAGGTAGTGCTTCGTGAATAAAGTTTACAAATTCGCGTGTGTTTTCGTACGCATCGTGAATTCGTTGATTCATAGACGGCAATTGTTTTGCAAGTATTTCATATTGAAGTTGCGTAGCTTCGTTATCACATAAGCTTAGATGTTTTTCAATCTTCTGCATCAGAGCTTCCGTTTTGTCATTACCTGCGCAATATCCTGCTGTACAAAGTCCGCCACTTGGAAATTTAGAACCACTAGCAAAGGAAATTGTTCTTACTGTTGAAAGCATTTCACCTTTTCCTAAGAAGTGAACGTTCGGACAAAAAGTTTGATCTAATATAAACACAGGATCTATAGCCACTTTGCCATTTGCAGTTGTGCGCTCCTTACTTAAAACCTCTTTTAGCTTTTGAAGGTTTGGAACTTCAACTCTAGGGTTAGTAGGGATTTCAGCAATGATATACGGTACAGCATCTTCTTTAGCAATTTTAGCCAAAACCGTGTCAATACTCTGAACCATATCGTTATCTCCATCAACTAAGAGATCTTCAATCTCAACATTTTTGATAATTGCAGCAACTCGTCTTGCTTGGTCGTTTGTTCCTCCATAACAGTTTGGTGGGACAATAAACCTGATGTCTTTCCCTTTGTGGTTTTCAAGAGCATCGTGAACAAGCCCCATCATTATGGCATATTGAATAGATAAGCCACTAGTTGCAACTAAAGGTTTTGATGTTGTACCGGTAATTTCTTTAATCGAATCTAATACTTTTTCCTTATCAGTTTGACTGATATCTATAGTTTCAATTTTAGAATTTTCAACTATTGCTTTTAAAGCTATCAAACAATTATTCGGCGTCATAGCAACAGTTTCTCTTCTTCTTACGTGCTGTATATCGGAAATATAGCTTTCATTCTTTTCGCCGTTTGCTATTAACAAACTTCCTAGATGTCCGTATAGATTAATATAGAAATCAACATTTGAATTAAGGTCGGTTTTAGAAATTTTATCTTGATGTGAAATCAAAACTGTACTTCCGTCAAATTCAGAAATATCGTCTGCGTTTTCTACTTTCTTTACCTGAAAATTATACCCATAAACTTCTTTCAAAACTCCAGTATTAAAAAATTTAGGAAGCTCATCTGTGTATATGATTTGAGTGCTTTTATTATCGAAATGGTTTTTTCGTAGAATAGCTAATATAGGAATTGTATTTGATTGAAAACTTATTACGTTTTCAGATTTCAAGTTATCAAGTTTAGCAATTGTCCATTCTAAAACACAAGATAGTGGATGCCCTAATCTAATATAATCGTAGGCCGTAGGTAATTCGGAAAGTTCCTTTGTATCGGCATTATTTGCAGCATACAAGTTTTCAAACTGCTCTAAAAACTGTGTTTTTGCTAAATCTTCATTATAAATATCTAGCCGATGTGTGGTTAGTTTTAACCAGTCGGCAGGCATATTTTTTATTACGGTGTCTATATAATTCAATAATTTATCGTTATTCATATATTTCATATTAGGTAAGCAGTAGTTTAAGGTTACTAGATTTGTTTTAAAACCTTTTAGCCACAATTTATAATTTGATTAGCCATAGGCTAAATCTAGAACAAAGTTAAAAAGGAAAAACCGTAATACATTTTTGAAAGCTCTTTTAATACAAATTTAGCTTTTGGAATTATTGGTTTTTGAACTCTCTGCTCTTTCGTTTTAAAAAATCAAGAATTTCAATGGTGCTTTGTTTTATTGTTTTTTGATAGTCTGGATCAGCCTCGCAGAAGAAAATAAAAGAATAGATTTTCAGTTTTTCAATATTTAATTCATCTGTAAAATAGGTTTCTGGAAATTTATCAAGGAGCGTTAGGGTTAACGCTGCGGTTTTATCGAATTCCAAACGTTTTTTTAGCATTTTAGTCCTTCCTGAAATCATATTTACCACCGCATCTACAGGTCCAGAATTTGCTGCGTACAATTGCCTTTGTGTTTTAGTAAGTTTTGGTTTATCGGCATTTGGAATTCCCATGCTAGTTGCTGTTATTGTTTCCTGTATTGGAATTATTTTAGCATCAGAACCTATGTATCCAGTAAGGGGTTTTCTTAAAGTAACTGTGCCTAATTCGTTCATCTTTTCATTAAGATGAATTATGATTTTCTTGTTAGTCATTTGTTCGGCACCGATAATTAATGTTTTTGTTTGAATATGAATAGCGGAAATAGAAAGCGTATCTTTTTCTTTTACCGAAATTAAAAACCTCCCATTTGCATCGGTAACGGTTCCTTTATTTGTAGAAGCATTAAAAATATTGACACCTTCAACGTCAATATCGTCGGCTGCATTAATATTTCCTTCTAATTGTTGTCTTTGAGAATATAAACTGCTGCTGAAAAGGATTATCAATAGTACCGTTAAAAATCTAAAAAAAAATTTTGTTTTTGTTGCGTGATAAATTTTGAAAATCCCCGTCATTAATAAATCGATTAGTTATCGAATTTAATTCAAAAATTAGTAAGGATTTTTAGACTCTAATTCTTTTAACTAAGAATTAGTATTTACTTATAACAGGTTAAGTTTATTTCGGTCCAAAATTAACTTAAAACGCCCCTTTCCAAAGAAGGAAAGAGGCGTTGCTTTAAATGCAATATCTCTGTTTATTAGCAGCAGCTTGAAGCTGGACCACAGCAAGAAGTGTTGTCTTGAATGTCTGCTAGTTTTAATTTAGGTTTGTTTGATTTCTCGCCTTCTTTTTCTGCGTAAACAGTAATACTAAATATTCCTGTATCTGAATTATTAAAAGCGTTTACCTCTTCATTTGAAAGATATTTTTCAAGAATATCATCTGGAATAACAATTGGTTTTTCCTTTTGAATTTGAACATTTACAAATCCTGCATCTTGAATAAATTGAAGGTATTCTTGTTTCTGAATTGCTCCAGCTACACATCCTGCATACATTTCGGCGTCTTCTTTTAAGGCATCAGGAAGATTGCCAACTAATACAACATCAGAAATACTGAAATGTCCTCCTGGCTTTAAAACTCTATAGATTTCACCAATAACTTTTTGCTTGTTAGGAACAAGGTTTAATACACAGTTACTTACAATTACATCGGCGGTGTCGTCACCAACCGGCATTGCGTCTATATCACCTTCTCTAAACTCAACGTTGTTATAGCCTAATTTATCAGCGTTCATACGCGCTTTTTGAATCATAATAGGAGTGAAGTCGATACCAATAACTTTTCCTTCTGCACCTGTTTCATGTCTAGCAACAAAACAGTCATTACCAGCACCAGAGCCTAAATCGATTACAGTATCGCCTTTTTTAATGTGTGCAAATTCTGTAGGAAGACCACATCCTAAACCTAAATCAGCATCTTCAGAGTACCCCTTAGTTTTGGAGTAATCGTCCATCATAATGTTGTAAACTTTATTTGATGGAGTGGTTGCGCCACAGCAGGAAGCTGCATTTTCAGCTTTGCCTTGTTCTGCGATTTTGGTATAACGTTCTTTGACGATATCTTTTAATTCTTGTTCGTTTTTCATAGTATATGTTTTATGTGTGATGATGCGTATTTGTTTAGCAGCACTCTGTTGTAAGAATATCTTGGTCTAAAAATTCGTGCATAACTAACTTCATTTTGGTCCAATTTTCTTTATGAATACAATAGCAAACCTTAGTACCTTCTATATTTCCTTTAATTAATCCTAAGTTTTTCAACTCTTTTAAATGCTGGCTAATAGTAGGTTGGGCTAGTCCGATTTCTTCAACCAAATCACCACAAATACAGGTGTTGATTTTGAATAAATGCTGAAGAATAGCTACGCGAGCTGGATGACCAAAGGCCTTTGCAAAGTTTGCAATTTGATTTTGCTGTTCTGTGAATTTTTCAGATTTAGTGATTCCCATTTTTTGAGTTAATTAATACATTGCAATATTACGATTAAAGTATGAAAATATTATTAATGCATTTAATTTTTATAATAAATTTGGCAAAGTGAATTTCTAATAAACCAAGAAACGTGTAGAATTTCGCTAAGGAAATCTTACACGTCTTTACGCTTAGAAAAATAGAAGAATGAAAATTTCTATTTAATAATTATTTTTTGCGATGTAATTTTATCTTCATTTGATATTTTTAGAACGTATTCGCCTGCACTTAAATCACTTACTTCAATAGCTGTAGAAGTCTGATTATTATTGATTTCACTTTTTACTTTTCTACCGTTTATATCAAAAATTGAGATTGTCGATTTCAATGTGTTAATAGGGAAGTGTATTATTAAAACATCATCTGCAGGCACTGGAAAAACTACGTAGTCCAGAGTATTTTGAGTGTTTGTACTCAATTGTATATCGTTTCCTTCAACTACTTCGTAAGTCTTGTTTTTATTAATATCACTAAAAGTTTGTACTGCGCCTGAAGGCCATTCTATGATTATTTCAGAAATATTAGTAGCATCACCCAATCCAAAATGATTGGTGTAACTATTTTGACTACAATATCCACTTGCAGCTTCAATTTGACGCATCTGCCAAATTTCATTTCCATTAATCGTAGCTTTTACTTTAACCTTTGCACCTATGGCTGAACCGTTAGACGGATTTCCAACACATTTAATTTTAATCCAATTATTTCCACTTCCAGTATTTTTAAATAATGAATTGCTTTGGTTTTCGTTTAGGGTGTTTGCTAAAATAACATCTAGCCAACCGTCATTATTGTAGTCTCCAAAAGCACAACCAAAAGTATTTCCTTGGTGGTTGGCTAAACTGCTAGTTGTATCTTTTGTGAAATTTCCAAAACCATCGTTTATATAAAGTGAATTTGTAGTTTGTCCGGTATAATATGCATTGCAAACAAGTAAATCTAAATCACCATCATTATCAACATCGGCAAAGGCAGAGCCAAACGAACTTCCAATTTCCGAAGCGATTTCAGAATTTACTTGTTCTATGAAAGTGCCATTTTCATTGATAAATAACTGGTTTGCTTGTCCGTTCCAGTTAGCAACAAATAAGTCGAAATCACCATCATTATCTACATCTGCCCAAGAGCTTCCAGCAGAGTTTTTTCCGTTTTGAGTAATAGATAAATTGGTGATTTGTGTGAAGTTGTTAGGTCCATCATTTCTGTATAGCGAATTTGTAGAATTGTTTTCATTGGTTATGAATAAGTCACTGTCGCCATCACCATCATAATCAATCCAATTAATTGAGCGGGAAGCAAGAGTTTCATTAGTAATCGATAGACCAGTTACCGCTTCAAAAGATCCATCACCTTGATTTTCGAAGTATAGGTTTCTAGTAGAAACTATACTGTTTGTAATATAGGCATCCATATATTGGTCGTTGTTGAGGTCTATCCAATTTGCCATTTCAGAGTAGGTTAAAGGCGCTCCAATAGCGTTACTCGGTTCATAGTTAAATGTGCCATCGCCATTGTTTCTATAGAAATAATTTTTCTTTCCAACACCATTTCTACCATAGGTTACTACCAAAGCATCCAAATCTCCATCATTATCAACATCGGCGAAACTCGCGCCATCTGAACGGTCGTTGTCTAAAACTATGTCGTCTGTTGTAACCGTGGTAAAAGTGCCGTTACCATTATTTATGTACAGCATATTGTTTTGACCTGATGCAGGGCCGTTGGTAAAGAAAATGTCGTCCCAACCATCTCCATTTACATCAACAAAGTTAGCACTTCGCGAAGCAGATGGAGTTGTAGTAATATCGTCCAGAGTTGTCTCTTCAAAAGATTGGGCATTGGTGTATTCTGAAATTAATGCAATGAAGCAAAAGCTAAAAGGTATAATAGTTTTAATCATAACAGCTTGGTTTTTTAAGTTTTTAGATTGTGCAAGTACTTTACAGGTGTGAAATTAATTTTTAAAAGCCTTGTCTATTAGGTGTTTGTTGTGAATAGAAGAATATTGTTTTGAACCACCTTCAATCTGTTTTAAAAACTTAAATGTCATATATTGAAATCTTATGATAGCTTAAGATTTTTGCACTTTCATAATAAGATGTGAATCGCTTAATATTTGATGTAGATGAACCAAATATGAGTTTTAAGTATAGAATTTTGAGTGTGGAAATAATTTATTCAACTAAAATAACAACTAGGTTTTACTACATTTACTTTGTAAAATTTCTATCGAATTTTAAAACTACCTTATCGCATGAAAATTAGCTGCTTAATAATAGATGATGAACCTTTAGCTAGAAAGCGATTACTTTCAATGGTAGAGGAGGAGAACGGTTTAAAACTTCTCGGGCAGTGCAAAACAGGTAAGGAGGCAATTTTAAATATAGAAGAATTACAGCCAGATATTATTTTTTTAGATATTCAAATGAAGGATATGAATGGTTTTGATGTTTTAAAGAATTTAAAAACTGAAAAAAAACCGATGGTCATTTTTGTCACAGCTTTTGATGCGTATGCGGTAAGAGCTTTTGATGCTTTCGCTTTAGATTATTTACTTAAACCATTTAAAAAAGAACGGTTTCAGCAAGCTGTAGCTAGAGCAAAACAGCAATTTTTTAAAGAAACCGAAAACAGCTTGGAAGACAAATTCAAAAAACTCTTTCAATATATTGATAATGAAGGTTCTCAAAAAAGTAAGAATATTTTAAAGGATAAATTTCCGATAAAAATTGGCAATACCGTGTCCTTTATTAATTATTTAGATATTCAATATATATTAGCTTCAGGAAGCTATGTTGAAATTTGTACGGCGCAGAAAAAACATGTTCTTCGGGATTCTCTTCAAAACTTGATGAGTAAAATGAATAGTAATCAAATGATTAGAATTCACCGTTCTACTATAATAAATACTCATTTCTTAGATAAAGTAATACATTCAAATTTTGGTGAAATTGATGTGCTAATGAAGGACGCTTCACTTTTTAGAGTTAGTAAAAGCTATCGTAAGGACCTATTAAAAAACATGGGAGTGTAATGGGATTAAAAAAACACATCGATATTAATCTCCTTAAATACCTAGCCCTTTTTTATACCATAGTTGTGTTATTGGTACAATTAAAAAAAAGCTATTGGAAAATTATAGGTACAACTAGTTATGGTCCATTAAGTTGGGGAAAACTTTTTAACTACGGTGTTCTTATAGATTGGGTTGTGGTTATATTGTTTATGACTTTTATTAGCATATTAACAAAGTTGATGTTCGAGAAATGGGGCGTTAAGGGATGGAAGAAGATTATTTGGGTGCATGTTTTCTTTTCCTTTTTTATTGGGTACTTCATCTTTTTTATGACTGCTGTAATATCATTATTAATTGGAGAAACCTCTTTTTCTGAAGCATCACGATATCTGTCTTTTGATTATTTTGTTTCAGTAGTAGAAGTGAACTTTCTAGTTTACTTTGCTATGATAGGAATAATAAACGTCTATTATTACATTAAAAAAGTTCGCAATATCGAAATCCAAAAAGCACAGGTGGAAACGCATTTGGCAACAGCCAAACTCAATATGTTGAAGGCGCAACTACACCCTCACTTTATTTTTAACACCCTTAATAGTATTTCAGCATTAATAGAAATTGACAAAGAAAAAGCTCAGAACCTAATAGCTGATTTCGGAGATCTTTTTAGAGATATATTGGATTATAAAGATGAGAATTTGATACCTCTTCACAGAGAACTCGCTCTTTTGGATAAGTATATTGAAATTATTTCCATCAGATTTTCAGATCATCTATTGGTGGAGAAGGATATTAATAGCGATGTGCAAGATGTACTTGTGCCCCATATGCTTTTACAACCTATTTTCGAAAATGCAATAAAGCACGGTTATGGTTATAATAATACCGAGATAAAAGTAAAATTGAAAATTTATAAGAATACTGATTATCTTTTTATTGAAATCAAAAATAATGGTGAGCCACTTACAGATTCTTTTAAAGCTTTGTTACATAAAGGAACTGGTCTAAAAAACACTCAAGATAGACTAAATACGCTATACGGAAACGAAATAGAGTTTTTTGTGGAAAACAATAAAAGTGACAACACGGTCGTCACTTTTATGAGAATTCCTTTAAATATATAATTAAGAATCGAGTACAAATTTTATTTTCATCGCTTTACGCTCGACCTCATATTTAATTTTCTTCTGTTGTTTTCACAACGTTTGGATTGTGATTAAACTGCCCTTTATGGGATTTGTAGTAAAGTAATACATAGCCAATAATAGCTGAAAGGAATGAGCCAATAAGGATTCCTATTTTAGCAGAATCTATATACTCAGGATGTGTATTGAATGCCAAGCTGGCGATAAAAATAGCCATTGTAAATCCGATACCTGCAAGGAAAGATACTCCAATTATTTGCTTGTTTGTAATATCACTAGGTACAGTGATAATTTTAAACTTTCTAGCTAAAAAGATTGTCGTTGATATACCTATACTCTTCCCTAGAATTAAACATATTATAATATTTATAACCAAGGTGTTTTCAAGTCCAGTATCACTTGAAAGTGCCACTCCAGCATTTGCAAGAGCAAAAATTGGAATTACAATAAATGCAACCACATTGTGAAGTTCATGCTCTAAAGCCTGTAAAGGTGATCGGTACTTGTCTGCCCAATCCTCTAAGTCGTCAATCAGTACTAGCTGTTCAGCTGAAAGTACTGGTTTCTGAAGCGTGGTGCTTTGTTTTATAGATTTTACAATTCCTTCAAGTTGATGAGAGAATTCGTGAGTGCTAATTTTTTGACGAACCGGTACTGCAAAAGCCATTAAAATACCTGCTAAAGTTGGGTGTAGTCCAGCTTTAAGGAACAGTAACCAAACTATAAATCCAAAAAGCATAGTTAAATACTTAGAGTAAAAACCTTTGTAGCTAATGAAATAAACGAAGGCCAAAAATGCAAGTGCAGATCCCAATAACACAAGGTCTAAACTACCACTATAGAAGATAGCAATTACAAGTACAGCACCTAGGTCATCAACAATAGCAAATGCGGTTAAAAAGATCTTTAAACTTAAGGGTACGCGATCACCAAGAACTTTTAAGATTGCCAACGAAAAGGCAATATCGGTAGCCATAGGAATTCCCCAACCTTTAAGGGTTTCGGGGTTTTGGTTTATTAATATAAACAGTAATACAGGCAATACAATTCCTCCCAGTGCCCCAAACAAAGGGAACATAACTTTTTTGGTGGAATTAAGTTCACCAATTAAAAATTCCCTTTTAATCTCAAGACCAATCAAGAAAAAGAAAATGGCCATAAGCCCATCATTAACCCAAAGTAGCAAGGGTTTTTTCAATTCAAAATTATCGGTAACTATACCCAATTCATATTCCCAAAGTGATGAGTAACTATCTGCAAAGGGACTATTTGCCCAAACTAAAGCAATTATAGTAGTAGCTAGTAATAGGATACCAGTAGCACTTTGGAGTTTAACAAACTTTTGAAAAGGGGAGAGTATAGCTTCTTTCATATTCTATTTCTTATGTAAAGGGGGCAATATAACAAATTCGAGGTGGTTTTGTTATGTGTAGAAGGGTGCTTTAAATCGATTTATGAAAAAATTATGATTTTTTTAAGTACAACCCCACAACACGAATATATTTAAAATTAGTAAAAAACCTAGTTTAAGGCACATATAATACAGTGTACTTTTTTGATACTCCCTTCCATAGTGTTATCTTTGCACTCCAATTCAATAGCTTTAGCTAAAGAGTTAATAATATAAAGAAAGCAAGAATATGTTCGATAATTTAAGCGATAAGCTGGACAAAGCGTTACACGTATTAAAAGGTCACGGTAGTATTACCGAAGTAAACGTAGCAGAAACTTTAAAGGAGGTGCGTCGCGCTCTTTTGGATGCCGACGTTAACTTTAAAACTGCTAAGGAATTTACCAATACGGTAAAAGAAAAAGCATTAGGTCAAGACGTACTTACTACACTTCAACCTGGTCAATTGATGGTTAAGTTGGTAAAAGACGAACTTACTCAATTGATGGGTGGTGAAACTGCTGGTATTAACTTAAGTGGTGCGCCTACTGTTATCTTAATGTCTGGTCTTCAGGGTAGTGGTAAAACCACATTCTCTGGAAAACTTGCTAATTTCTTAAAAACTAAAAAGACTAAGAAACCACTATTGGTTGCCTGTGATGTTTATCGTCCTGCAGCAATTAATCAGTTGCACGTAGTTGGAGACCAAATAGGTGTTGAGGTTTATAGTGAACCTGAAAATAAAAACCCTGTTCAAATAGCGCAAAACGCAATTGAACATGCTAAGACAAACGGATTTAATGTTGTTATTGTCGATACTGCTGGACGTTTGGCTATAGATGAAGCGATGATGACAGAAATCGCGAATGTTCACCAAGCAATAAATCCTCAGGAAACCCTTTTCGTTGTTGATGCCATGACAGGTCAAGATGCTGTAAATACAGCTAAAGCTTTTAACGAAAGGTTAAACTTTGATGGGGTTGTACTTACTAAATTAGATGGTGATACTCGTGGAGGTGCTGCCATCTCTATTAAGAGTGTTGTAAATAAACCAATTAAATTTATTGGTACAGGTGAAAAGATGGATGCCATCGATGTTTTCCACCCGGAACGTATGGCAGATCGTATCTTGGGGATGGGAGACGTTGTTTCCTTAGTTGAAAGAGCACAAGAACAATTTGACGAAGAAGAAGCAAGAAAACTTCAGAAGAAAATTGCTAAAAACCAATTTGGTTTTGACGATTTCCTTAACCAAATTCAACAGGTTAAGAAAATGGGTAGTATGAAGGATCTTGTAGGGATGATTCCTGGAGCTGGGAAAGCCCTAAAAGATGTTGATATTGATGACGATGCTTTTAAAGGAATTGAAGCTATTATTCATTCAATGACACCAACTGAAAGATCTCAGCCGTCTGTGATTAACGGAAGCAGAAAAAAGCGTATTGCTAAAGGTAGTGGAACTAGCGTTCAGCAAGTAAATCAATTGCTAAAGCAGTTTGACCAGATGAGCAAAATGATGAAAATGATGCAAGGTGGCGGCGGAAGAAAGATGATGCAAGCTATGAGTAAAATGCGTTAAGCTTTCCAAAATTTTCAGAAAGAATTACTTTTTTAAAAGTTTTTCCGACTGTTTTTTAATCGCTTTGCTAATTCATTATTACTGTTTTTTGTAGCCATTGAAAATAATGTAGATGTCTAAGATTTTTAAAGATAAAAACAGTTTTAAAGCTAAAAGTGAAAAAACTAAGTAAGTATATAATTATATTTTTTTGATAACCAGGCAAAGTTGGAGTGTGGTTTACAACTAACAGCAACAGCCGCTGAATACATTAAATTCAACCATGACTATTCTAGACGGAAAAAAAGTAAGTAACGATATTAAAAATGAGATTGCTGCCGAAGTTGAAAAGATGAAGGCAAAAAACGAAAAAGTTCCACATCTAGCGGCAATCATTGTAGGAAATGATGGTGCGAGTCTTACTTACGTTGGCAGTAAGGTTAAAGCTTGTGAACGTGTTGGTTTTGAATCTACACTAGTACAAATGCCTGAAACAACGAGTGAGCTAGAGTTGTTGAAAAAAATTAAGGAATTAAATGAAGACGATAATATCGACGGATTTATAGTTCAACTTCCATTACCTCCACAAATTGATACACAAAAAGTATTACTTACGGTAGATCCTTCAAAAGATGTAGATGGTTTCCATCCTGAAAACTTTGGAAAAATGGCTTTGGATATGAGTACATTTATTCCAGCTACGCCATTTGGAATACTTGAATTACTTCAACGTTATAAAGTTGATACCAAAGGTAAACACACTGTCGTTATAGGAAGAAGCCATATTGTAGGGCGTCCTATGAGTATTTTAATGAGCCGTAAAGGCTGGCCAGGAAATAGTACTGTTACCCTAACACACAGTAATACAAAAAACATTTCTCAAATTACCACCCAAGCAGATATTATTATTTCAGCACTTGGAGTTCCTAACTTCCTAAAAGCTGAAATGGTTAAAGATGACGCTGTTATTATAGACGTGGGAATTACAAGAGTAGAAGACCCAAGCAAGCCAAAAGGATATGTAATTACTGGTGATGTAGATTTTGAAAATGTAAGCAAAAAAGCATCATTTATTACACCTGTTCCTGGTGGAGTTGGGCCAATGACTATTGCAATGCTGCTTAAAAACACATTGTTAGCAAGAGAAAGAAGAAGGCATAATTAAGGCTTAAAGGCCTTTGCCTTCTTTTATTTTCCAATCAAGATATTTGTGTAGGTCACTTTCAATCCAACCTGTTCCTATAGCTAGTACTGAAACATCATCTATATACCCTATTCCTGGTATAAAATCTGGAATAATATCAAAAGGGTTAAGAACATATAGTAAAGCCAATACGATTGTTGCGATAGTAAACCACGGGATTTCAGGGTAGACTCTGTTCTTAATATCTTTAAGCATTCCTATCATAATCTTTCCTAGTTCGGCGTATTTTGATAAGGAATTAGCTCCGCTAAATTTCTTGTTTATTTCTTCTTCGTTTTGAAGAACGATCTCAACATCGTCATCGTTAATTTTAGCCACTTCCTCCTCTAAATAATCTTCAGTAACACCTGAATCTCGATTCCCTGGATTGAAGTTCTTTTTTGAAAATATTCCTTTAAATGACATAAATTTTTTCTTTTAAAGATACAATATTGCTGAGGTTGAAAGTTTTAAAATTTTGTTATAAAAATCAGGAATTGAGAAAATTAGTTAAACCCTACAGTTCTTGTGGTTCTTCAGTTTGCTTAGAAGACATATCTAATTTCCCGTATTCTTTTCTGTAAATCTTAACAATCACCATAAATAAGCTAATTAAGAGAGGGCCAAAAATTAGTCCAATAAACCCAAAGAGTGGTACTCCAACTATAACTCCTATTAAGGTAACTAAGGGATGTACATCATCTAGTTTTTTAAGAACATAAAGTCTAATAATGTTGTCTGTAGAACCTACTACTACAAATCCATAAATAAGAATACCCCAAGCTTGAAAGTTGTCTCCAGATGAAAGAGTGAGTACAAACACGGGTAAAATACCAACTAAAGTACCAACGAAAGGAATCATGCTTCCGATAGTTACAATAACGAACCAGAAAAAGGGATCTTCAATTCCAAAGATTAGAAATCCTATTAAAGCAACTATCCCTTGTGCTACAGCAACCAAGGGGATGCCTAAGGCGTTCGAGCGTACCATAGCCTGAATCTCTTTTCCAATTTCCTTAATGTTGTCACGATCCATCGGGATATAATCCTTTAAAGATTCTTTTAAATCTCTACGGTTAGTAAACATATAAAAGAGGATAAAGTACATAAGTCCAATTGCTATAAAAGCATTGAAAGTACCCCCTGCAAACCCTTGTAGGTTTTCGGTAAGCCATCCGGTAATTGCCGAAGTATCTATGTTTGAAACAAAATCGTAACCTAATCTCTCTTCTACATCCTTTAATTGGTTTTTAAGGGCGTTGATTACATCTGCTGAATTTTCCGCTGCTTTTCCTATTTTATTAGTTAGCATCCAGATAATTCCCGATATGGGAATCAAAATCCCAACAAAGGATATTACCATTAAGAAAGTAGCGGCTAATGATGGATTCCATTTTTTCTTTTTAACCAATTTAACCATCCATTTACGCATAAGTACATAAATAGTAATTGCTCCCAAAACGCCTGTGAGGTATGGTAAAAGTTCACGAAAAATAAGAGTACCCATTAAAAGAATGAGTAAAATCACGAAAACTTGTCTGATTATTTGTGGCGGTATTTCTTTCATTATTCAAATACTTAGGATTGGTTGTTAAAGCTTAGACTAATCACTTTAAATTTATTTACAATTTTGAATTTGTAAACTAATATAGAGAGATTAATTGGGTAGAAGGAGTGTTTTAAAAGAAAACCTCTTGATGACCAAGAGGTTTATTATTTAAGTTTGATCGGTATCTTTTCGGTTTTTTAAAAGACCAATTCCAGCAAGAAAGAATACTACTCCTAGTATTATAAGGGCCCAAGGGCTCATGCCAACATTAAGACTGCCAAAGGCTCCAAGAACACCCATCACTAGAGCAATACCTCCTGCTATTGTTAAAATAAAACCTAAAATTTTAATCATAATTCAGTTTTTTAATAGTTAATCGGATTAAAATTAAAGGAAACAAAACAATACTTAATGAATCTTAACAAAACCTTTGCAGCTATAAATTACTCTGCAGTTGGTTCCCATCCAATCATAAAGTATTTGAAAGGCGCATCATCTGGTATTTGAGTTGCTTCTACTTTAACTTCTGGATCGTATCTCAATTCTTCAGGAAGATGTTTTTTATCGATTGTAAGATATACGTCGGTATCTTTTAGGAAAACAACGATTGAATTAATGGTAGTTTGGATGTTTTCAACAGTATAGTTGGCTTTTACATCTTTAAACTTACTTGCAGAATTTAATCCTTTGTCTGTTTTAAAACGTGAATCGAAAACCTGAATATTAGTTATTGGTGAATTAGGGTCAGATTCATTTTTAGGTGAAAGTAGCATTAATTTCTTTCCTCCCTTTTCATATATTTCTACTTCTCCTTGAGTTTCTAAAGCATTAGGAGAAGAGCTTATTTTTACAATAGAATCATTTGCGAAAATTGAATCAATCTGCTTGATTTTAATTTCACTTGTCAAACTCCCAATAACTCCTTTATTAATTGTGTAAGGATCCTTCTCTTCTTTACATTGTACAAATAATAATGCCGCTACAGCACCTAAAATTAACGTCTTTTTCATTTATTTTTTTGTTATTCTGGTTTATAAGTTGTTTTAATATTTAATCCTATAAGGGATGTTATTTCATCATTTTACTTAAAATTCCTAGTACACTTCTTATTACAGTTGGGCTAGATATTGTTTTAATCCAAGGGTTTGTAGAGCTACTTCTTCTTGATGAAGAACGTCTGCTGCTAGATTTATTTGCAGCTTCCTTTTCTTTTTCTGCTTTTGCTTTTGCCTCTTCTCTGTTGGCGATTTCTATTTTCTCGGTCAACATTTCGTATGCACTCTCCCTGTTTATTACTTCGTTGTATTTGGGGATGAGTTTTGACTTCTTCAGCAAACTCTTTAATTCATCATCAGAAAGGATATCCATTCTACTCATTGGAGCACGAAGCATTGTACGCGCAAGTGGAGTAGGGATTCCTTTTTCATTTAAAGCACTCACTAAAGCTTCTCCAATTCCTAAGGCCGTTAAAACTTCATCGGTTTTATAATAATCAGAAAGTGGATAGTTTTCAGCAGTTAATTTTATAGCTTTTCTATCTTTTGCAGTGAAAGCTCGAAGTGCGTGTTGAATTTTCAATCCTAATTGACCCAAAACTGCGTCTGGTACATCGGTAGGATTTTGAGTTACAAAGTAAAGTCCAACACCTTTTGATCGAATTAACTTAACAATACTTTCAATTTGATTAAGTAAGGCGCTACTTGCTTCTTTAAAAATTAAGTGTGCTTCATCTATAAAAATAACTAACTCTGGTCTTCCGCTATCTCCTTGTTCCGGGAATGTAGCATATATTTCAGCCAGAAGACTAAGCATAAACGTTGAAAATAATTTTGGGCGATCTTGAATATCAGTCAACCTAATAATGTTGATATATCCCATACCATTTTCATCTATACGAAGTAAATCTTGTGGGTCGAATGATTTTTCACCAAAAAACAAATCGGCTCCTTGTTGTTCAAGTTCAATTACTTTACGAAGAATAGCTCCAGTTGAGGCGGTTGAAATTCTTCCGTACTCTTGGCTAAATTCATCTTTACCTTCTTCGGTGGTGTATTGCAGTATTTTTTTGAAGTCTTCTAAATCAAGAAGAGGCATTTTATGATCGTCGCAGTACTTAAATATAACTGAAACAATCCCCGACTGAGTATCGGTTAAGTCTAAAATTCTCGATAGTAAAACAGGGCCAAATTCGCTTACGGTTGCTCGTAGACGCACTCCTTCTTGGTCTGAAAGAGAAAGAATTTCAGCAGGAAATTGTTTTGCTTCGTAGGGAAAGCCAATTGCATTATGGCGTTCTTCAATTTTAGCATTATTTTCTCCTGGTTGTGCAATCCCACTTAAATCACCTTTAACATCCATTAGCAAAACAGGAATTCCTTTTTCAGAAAGATTTTCTGCGAGAATTTGAAGTGTTTTTGTTTTTCCTGTTCCCGTCGCTCCAGCTATAAGCCCGTGACGGTTAAGTGTTTTTAATGG
The DNA here is from genome assembly GCF_014212065.1 of Aequorivita sp. 609. Taxonomy (NCBI): domain Bacteria; kingdom Pseudomonadati; phylum Bacteroidota; class Flavobacteriia; order Flavobacteriales; family Flavobacteriaceae; genus Aequorivita; species Aequorivita sp. 609. Next base: position 151,981 of record NZ_JACJVM010000006.1, read on the forward strand.
GATTTTTATAAAAGTATCTTTAATAGTTTCTCCGTCCAGCATCGCTGAACCTAGGTTTATAAAGTCACCTTTGGTCTGGTATCCAGAGTTAATGCTATCTATAAAAGCTTGCTTTCTATCCATCTTCATAAATTTTGTTCAAATGTAAGAAATATAAGCGCCAAATCATTTAAAGCACCTAGTTCCAAGTGCAAAATTTCAAAAAATCTTTTAAAATTTATTCATATTAGTAAATTCAAGTTTTTAATTTTTGGTTTTTAGGGTTTTTGCTAACAAATAAGGTATTTTTGCAGCGATGAAAAAGGAAATACAAAATTTGGTTAATAAGGGAGTTATGCTTCCTTTAATGGAGGAATTCTACACTATTCAAGGTGAAGGATTTCACAAGGGAACTGCTGCTTATTTTATAAGAGTTGGTGGTTGCGATGTTGGTTGCCATTGGTGTGATGTTAAGGAAAGTTGGAATGCAGATTTACACCCGCCAACAGCAATTGAAACAATTGTTGAAAATGCAGATAAATATTCAAAAACTATTGTGATAACGGGTGGAGAGCCGCTTACATGGGATATGGGGCCATTAACAGAAATGTTAAAGCAAAGAGGGATGCAAATTCACATTGAAACTTCTGGGGCGTATAAGCTCACAGGAACTTGGGATTGGATTTGCCTTTCACCGAAAAAATTGAAGTTGCCTACTGAAGAGGTTTATGAGAAAGCAAACGAATTGAAAGTAATTGTCTTTAATAAAGATGATTTCAGATTTGCTGAAGAACAAGCAGCTAAGGTAAATAAAGATTGTATTCTTTACTTACAACCAGAGTGGAGTAAACGTGAAAAAATGAGTCCATTAATTGTGGATTACGTTATGCAGAATCCACAGTGGAAAGTTTCACTTCAAACGCATAAATATTTAAATATTCCATAAGGTTTATTTTATAAATGCAAAGCGCCAAATTTCAATATCAATTATGAAATTTGGCGATTTTTTATATTGTATTAAGCGTTGGTTAAATCCTTTTAAAAGGAATCTCAACATAATGATCATCCCAGCCTATAAGTAGAGTGGTGCCTTTGTTGTCTGTTTTAAAAATCATTGAAAGTGTCTCTATTGGAGCAACAGCTTGTACACAGGGAACTTCAATTCGTGCAACATCTTTTTCTTTTTGGTAGTTAAAAGCACCCCAAGCATTTGTTTCGCTATTAATTATAATAGTCCAACTATCGGTATTAGGAATTGTATAAAGAGTGTATGAGCCAGGTTGAAGTAAAGTCTTTCCGAACATCAGTGGTTCGTATGTAGTGAGTTCTGTTGCTTCATTTGCTCCTGTACGCCAAACTTCATTATAAGGCACTAGCCCTCCAAAAATATCTCTACCGTTTTTTTCTGGCCTACTGTATATAACTCTTGCTAACGGAGGCGCATTTTTAGATGGTCTAGCAATTGCCAAGTCCATTGGTGAGGCATCCCGGTTAGGGAAGCTTTGGGCATTTAAATTTTGAAAACTAAATGCCGTTAGGGTGATAAAAAATATGAAGAGTGATTTTTTCATGTATTGATTTTCAGAATTCTTACTGTTTAGACGATTGAATTAAAAATTTGTTTCATATAATATATAAAAAGTATGTTTAAAATGCGGATTTTCAATATGATTATAGTTTTAAACGTAAAATAATGCCGAAATAGTGTTTAATTTTTAGGGGTAAATTCAAAACTTAATATTGTGATTTAAAAAACAATGTTTTTTCACAGTTATTTGTTAATAACTTAGCGTATATATTTAGCGTAAACCCCTGATTTTATTGGGGATTTCGTTATATTTGTTCATTACGAAAAAAACTGAAAATCATTCAAATAATTATATGAGCGAAGAACAGAAAAAAGGTAGCTACGGCGCCGACCAGATTCAAGCGTTAGAGGGAATGGAGCACGTGCGCATGCGTCCATCGATGTATATAGGGGACGTAGGTGTTCGAGGGTTGCACCACTTGGTTTACGAGGTGGTTGATAACTCCATTGATGAAGCAATGGGAGGCTATTGCGATACGATAAAAGTTATTATTAATGAAGATAATTCGATATCTGTTGAGGATAACGGACGTGGAATTCCAGTAGATATCCATAAAAAAGAAGGAGTTTCAGCACTTGAGGTTGTAATGACCAAAATTGGAGCTGGAGGTAAATTCGATAAAGATTCTTATAAAGTGTCAGGAGGACTTCACGGAGTTGGGGTTTCTGTTGTAAACGCACTTGCTGAAAAGTTAACTGCAACTGTTTATCGCGATGGTAAAATTTACGAGCAGTCTTATGAGCGTGGAAAAGCAATGCACCCTGTTAAGGTTGTTGGTGAAACAGATCAACGTGGTACAATTGTTACCTTTAAACCTGATGGAGATATATTCAAACAAACACTTGAATATAGTTATGATACGCTTGCAAGTAGAATGCGCGAGCTTGCTTTCCTAAATAGAGGTTTAACTATTTATGTTACAGATAAACGTCATAAAAATGACAAAGGCGAATTTGAAACAGAAAAATTCCACAGTGAAGAAGGTTTAAAAGAATTTATTCGCTTCTTAGATGGAAATCGTGAGCCAATTATTGGTGGTGTGATTGCTATGGAAGGCGAAAAGAATGATATTCCTGTTGAAGTTGCTATGATTTATAACACTTCTTATAGTGAGAATTTACATTCTTACGTAAACAATATTAATACTCACGAAGGGGGTACACATCTTTCTGGTTTCCGTGCAGGGTTAACACGAACTTTGAAAAAGTATGCGGATGCTTCAGGAATGTTGGACAAACTTAAGTTTGAAATTGCAGGTGATGATTTCCGTGAAGGATTAACTGCGATTATTTCTGTAAAAGTACAGGAACCTCAGTTTGAGGGTCAGACCAAAACAAAATTAGGGAACCGTGAGGTTACTGCAGCAGTGAGCCAGGCGGTTTCTGAAATGCTTGAAATTTATTTGGAAGAAAATCCAAACGATGCAAAAACGATTGTTCAAAAAGTAATCTTAGCAGCTCAAGCTCGTCACGCAGCTAAAAAAGCTCGTGAAATGGTACAGCGTAAAACTGTAATGAGCGGTGGTGGATTACCAGGAAAGTTGTCAGATTGTGCTGAACAAGATCCAACAAAATGTGAAGTATTCCTTGTGGAGGGAGATTCGGCAGGTGGTACGGCTAAACAAGGTCGTGATCGTGATTTCCAAGCTATTCTTCCGCTTCGAGGTAAAATTCTGAACGTTGAAAAAGCGATGCATCACAAGGTTTTTGAAAACGAAGAAATCAGAAATATCTACACGGCTCTAGGTGTAACTATCGGAACTGAAGATGATAGTAAAGCGCTTAACCTTTCAAAATTACGCTATCATAAAGTAGTAATTATGTGTGATGCGGATGTGGATGGTAGCCATATTGCAACATTAATTCTTACATTCTTCTTCCGATATATGAGAGAACTAGTTGAAGCTGGTTGTGTATATATTGCAACACCACCACTTTACTTAGTGAAGAAAGGAGCCAAGAAAGATTACGCTTGGAGTGATAAAGAACGCGACGAACTAAACGAGAAGTTTGGTGGTAGCGCTTCAATCCAACGATACAAAGGTTTAGGGGAGATGAATGCTGAGCAACTTTGGGATACTACTATGAATCCTGAATTTAGAACGCTTCGTCAAGTAACTATTGATAATGGAATAGAAGCAGATAGAGTTTTCTCTATGCTAATGGGAGATGAGGTTCCACCAAGACGTGAGTTTATCGAGAAAAATGCTATTTATGCGAATATTGACGCATAATCTGTCAGTTTACAAAATCTTGTAAGTATAATGAAAACCCATTCCTAATTTTTTAGGAATGGTTTTCTAGTTTTTAACCGTTTGTTATCATAATTTTAAGCAGATAATAGTACTTTTGTGACAAGTTCAGAATGAGCTTTGAAATAGGTGTCAAAATATAATTTTCTTTAACGATTTGACCACTATTAACAATAACCACATAATGATTAATTAAAAAGATATGAAAGTAACAGTTGTAGGAGCAGGTGCTGTTGGCGCAAGTTGTGCGGAGTACATTGCTATTAAAGATTTTGCAAGTGAAGTAGTTTTATTAGACATTAAAGAAGGTTTTGCTGAAGGAAAAGCGATGGACCTTATGCAAACAGCTTCTTTAAATGGATTTGACACTAAAATCACTGGTGTAACTAGCGATTACTCTAAAACTGCTGGTAGTGATATTTGCGTAATTACAAGTGGTATCCCACGTAAGCCAGGAATGACTCGTGAGGAATTAATTGGTATTAATGCTGGAATTGTAAAGGAAGTTTCTTCTAACCTTGTAAAGCATTCTCCTGATACTATTATTATAGTAGTTAGTAATCCAATGGATACTATGGCTTATTTAGTTCATAAAACTTCAGGATTGCCTAAAAACAGAATTATCGGAATGGGAGGTGCACTAGATAGCGCTCGTTTTAAATACCGTTTGGCTGAAGCTTTAGGTGCGCCTATTAGTGATGTTGATGGAATGGTAATTGGTGGTCATAGCGATACTGGTATGGTGCCATTAACTAGATTGGCTACTAGAAACAGTGTTCCTGTATCTAAATTCATTTCTGAAGAAAGATTAAACCAAGTTAAAGAAGATACTAAAGTAGGTGGGGCTACACTTACAAAATTATTGGGTACTTCAGCGTGGTACGCTCCAGGAGCTGCAGTTTCTGCTTTAGTTCAAGCAATTGCTTGCGACCAAAAGAAAATGTTCCCTTGCTCAGTTATGCTAGATGGTCAATACGGATTGAAAGATATTTGCATTGGTGCTCCGGTTATTTTGGGGCGTAATGGAGTTGAAGAAATCGTTGAAATTGAATTAAACGATGCAGAAAAAGCACACATACAGGAAAGTGCTGCAGGCGTACGTAAAACTAACGATTTGTTAGAATTGTAAACCCGATTTCACTTTAAAAATATAAGACCTGTCAGGAAAGCAATTCCTGATAGGTCTTTTTTTATCGCAAATTCAATTCCATTTAACCCCAAAAGATGAATAATGTTTTAGGGTTTTTGAAAAAGAAATACATCAAAATGTGTTATGGAATTTCTTTGTTTCCAACTGTTTTGTGCTAGTCTGAAAATATATAAACCGGTCAAAGTTTAAAAACCTGACAGGTTTATTTTAGTTAATCTTCATTTTCCTTTAACCTCAAAATGTTGAACGACGCTTTTGAGGTTTAGTTTTTACGCTTGTGTGTTATAGCATAGCGGTTTCAAGTCTCACCCTTAACTACCCACATTTAGACGATCCGCAATCCTTGCAGGTCAAACATCCTTCTTGGTAAATAAGTGATGTGCTATTACAGTTTTCACACTTCTGCTTTCTAGCTTCTGTGCCATCAACAATGTAGCGCTTTAATGCACGAGCAACGCCGTTTTTCCAAGTATTTATGCTTTCGGTGTCTAATTGTAAACTGTTGATTAATTCCACAGCTTTTTCAATTGGCATACCGTGTCTAAGTGTGCTAGAAATCAATTTTGCGTAATTCCAGTATTCTGGGTTGAATTTATGCGATAGCCCTTCAATAGTCGTTTTATAGCCTCTTTTATTTTTGTATTGGAAGTCGTATCGTGAGCTTCCATCTTCGTTTCGGTTTTTAATGATAACACCATTGTTTACCCAGCGCGGAATTAATATTCCATCTTCATCATCTGCAAAACCAGTGAAAATTTCATAAGGTTTGCCGTCTATAAGGCCAATAAAAGCAATCCATTTGTCTTTGTTATTTTGGAAGCGTACTACATCAGCTTCTAAAACTTCAGGACGTTTTGTAGGAAAAGCAGTAAGAGTTTCATTTTCTTCTTCCTCTTTCTTTTCGTCATTAGAAATTAATACTCCAGAGCGAGAGCCGTCGCGATACACCGTAACACCTTTACATCCTGCTTGCCAAGCTTCTAAATATAGTTTTCCTACTAATTCTTCAGTGGCATCATTAGGAAGGTTAATGGTTACAGAAATAGAATGATCTACCCATTTTTGTACTGCGCCCTGCATTTTTACTTTACTCAACCAATCCACATCGTTTGATGTTGCTTTGTAGTATGGAGATTTCTTAACAATATTGTTTAGTTCTTCTTGAGAATAATTTTTATCAGTTGAAATCCCATTTAATTCCATCCATTGTTTAAATCGGTGGTGGAAAACAACGTACTCTTCCCAGCTATCGCCAACTTCATCAACAAAATCTACACGTACATTTTTATCGTTCGGATTTACTTTTCTTCTTCGTTTGTAAACAGGCATAAAAACTGGTTCGATTCCAGAGCTAGTTTGTGTCATTAAGCTAGTTGTACCGGTAGGCGCGATGGTGAGTAAGGCAATATTTCTTCGCCCGAATTCCAACATATCGTAATAAAGTTTCTCATCAGCATCTTTTAAGCGAAGAATAAAAGGATTTTCTTTTTCTCTTTCGCTATCAAATATTTTGAAAGCACCTCTGTCTTTTGCTGTATAAACTGAAGCTCGATACGCTTCTAAGGCAAGGGTTTTATGTATTTTAACTGAAAAGTCATTTCCTTCTTTACTTCCATACTTGATGCCTAAAGCAGCAAGCATATCGCCTTCGGCAGTAATTCCGATTCCGGTTCTTCTACCTTCCTCAGCTTTTCTTTTAATATTCAACCAAAGATTTCTTTCAACTGATTTTACTTCGTCAGTTTGAGGATCAGCATCAATTTTTGCAAGAATAGCATCAACTTTTTCAAGTTCTAAATCGATGATGTCATCCATTATTTTTTGTGCGATAACAATGTGTTTTTTGAAAAGCTCGAAATTGAATTCAGCCTTTTTTGTAAACGGATTTTCAACGTATGAAAATAAGTTGATAGCTAATAAACGGCAAGAATCGTAAGGACAAAGCGGGATTTCACCACAAGGGTTTGTAGAAACAGTTTTGTAGCCAAGGTCTGCATAACAGTCTGGCACCGATTCGTTAATAATAGTATCCCAAAAAAGAATTCCAGGTTCAGCAGATTTCCATGCGTTGTGTACAATTTTCTTCCAGAGTTTTTCAGCCTCTATTTCTTTTGAGTATTTTGGATTGTTACTGAAAATAGGGTATTTCTGTGTATAGTTTTTTCCATCTTTTACAGCTTGCATAAACGAATCGTCAATTCGCACAGAAACGTTGGCGCCAGTTACCTTGCCTTGTTCCATTTTGGCGTCGATAAACTCCTCAGAATCTGGATGGTTTATAGAGACTGAAAGCATTAATGCTCCACGACGTCCATCCTGTGCAACTTCACGAGTAGAGTTTGAATAACGCTCCATAAACGGAACGATACCCGTTGAGGTTAGGGCAGAGTTTTTAACTGGCGAACCCTTCGGGCGTATATGTGAAAGGTCGTGACCAACCCCGCCACGACGCTTCATTAGCTGTACTTGCTCTTGATCTATTTTCATAATTCCACCATAGGAATCTGAGTCTCCATCATTGCCAATTACGAAACAATTAGAAAGTGAGGCAATTTGGTAAGGGTTGCCAATTCCAGCCATCGGACTTCCTTGAGGGACAATATATTTAAAGTCTTTTATGGCTTCAAAAATCTCTTCTTCAGTTAAAGGGTTTGGATAGCGTTGCTCTACTCTGGCAATTTCACTAGCGATACGGTGGTGCATATCGTTAGGTGTTTTTTCGTAAATATTTCCATCAGAATCTTTAAGAGCGTATTTATTTACCCAAACGCGGGCTGCAAGATCATCACCCTTAAAGTACTCAACAGAAGCTTTAAAAGCTTCATCTTGGCTGTAAATTTTAGGGGTAGGGACGGCTGTTTTAATTGACATATATTTAGGTAATTAGAAGGTTGTAGGTATTGAGTTTTAAAGTAGGTAAATATAACAAATTAGTTACTTCATTTTAAGGTTAAAAAATAAAGTTGTCATGAAAATAAACTTAAATAACTGAAAAAGAGTGACATAAAAATTTATTAACATTAAAAAGTTGACAAATTTTGAAAATTAATTTTGGGGTGGTTATTCGTTATTTTTTAATGATATTTTTATCCGAAATGGGTAAAGGACAATGATAAAAGTCATGTTTTGAAAGAGTTTATATGTCTTATATTTGTAGGGTGAAAAATGTAATCCTCATATTAATTTCTGTTTTAATGTTCACAAAGCCATTATGGCCTGTAGTGGATTATATTGCAAATTATGATTACATCGTTAACGTACTTTGTGAAAATATAGATAAACCAGAGCTTGAATGTGATGGAAAGTGTTATTTAAGTAAAGAGCTTGCAAAAGAAGCGGGAGCTGATGATAAAAATCCGCTAAACAGCAAAACTTCAAAAACCGAAATTCCTCAGGTTATTATTTCTGAAAATGTAAATGAATATGAGTTTGTACTTCAAGCTGACCATACTTCTATTGAGGAAATCGGGTATTTGCCTAATTTGAATTCCTTATTATTAACTTCAAGTATTTACCACCCTCCGCAGTTGGGATAATTTTTACTGGCTATCGCTTTTATTTCTGACGGAATATTTTATAGCGATTAATCAATTATAAATTATCAAAACATTAGAAAATGAAATTATCTATAGATGTATTTCCTTCAAGGGGAATGCTTGTGGGTAGTCTAGTGGGTGCATTATTATGTGGAAATTTATCGCCATTGCACGCGCAAGAATATCCTATAGACAGCCTGAAACTAATAAATCTAAGTGAGGTTGTTGTTATTTCGGCAGGGAAACAATTAGATCATCAAAAGCAACATAAACCATTGTCGACACTCGATGAGTTTTTAGAAACAGCTCGAAGTATTAAAATGGTAAAACGTGGTGCTTATGCATGGGAGCCAACCATGAACGATATGGCCTCTGAGCGTCTTGCAATTACAATAGATGGTATGCAGATTTTTGGAGCCTGTACCGATAAAATGGATCCAATAACTTCTTATGTAGATGTGTCTAATTTGTCTGAAGCGCAAATAGGCTCGGGACAGCAAGGTGCGGCGTTTGGAAACACAATTGGAGGTGGGATAAATTTAAAATTAGACAAAAGTAATTTTAAGCCTACTGGCTGGACGGGTTCTTTGGAAACAGGATATGAAACCAACAATAAAATGCGAGTTTTTGGCGGAGAGTTGAATTATTCCGATGAAAATTTCTATTTCAATACTGATGTAATATACCGTAAAGCCGATAATTATAAAGCTGGAGGGGGCCAAGAGGTGAAGTATTCGCAATATGAGAAATATAACTTTTCGGTTAATTCGGGCTATAAATTGGCAGATGATAAATCAATAACTGCTTCCTTAATATATGATGAAGCTAGAGATGTTGGTTACCCAGCATTAACCATGGATGTTTCTTTAGCTCGCGCGGTTATTGGGTCTATTGGTTATAATCAAGACACTTTATTTGGTGAGTTTAATAACTGGGAATCTAAAGTTTACTACAACACAATAAAGCATGTGATGGATGACACCACCCGTCCTGATGTAGTAATACATATGGATATGCCAGGTTGGAGTGAAACTGCTGGATTTTATACTCAGGCTAACTTAAATAAAGAGAAAAATCATTTCATGTTTAAGTTAGACGGCTATTACAATAAGTCATATGCCGAAATGACGATGTATCCTGTTAACCCGAATGAACAGCCAATGTTTATGCTAACTTGGCCGGATGTTCGTACTAAAAATGTTGGGTTTTATGCTGAAGACCATATAGACTTTAACGAATCATCATTAAAACTTTCAACTAGGTTGTCTTATCATTCCAACACTGTGGAGGATGATTTTGGATTAAATAGCTTGAAGATTTTTTATCCAAATATGGAAAGAACTAATAGCCGTTTCCTGAAAAGTTTCTCATCTCAATATCATAAGGCGTTGGGTGATTTTCATTTAAATGGTGGGATTTCTTATGGTGAACGGGCACCTTCAGTTTCGGAAGGGTATGGGTTCTATTTGTTTAACAGTTTTGATAACCACGATTATATTGGAGATCCAAATTTAAAAACTGAAAGATCGACAGATGTAAATCTTTCAATAACTTTTAAAAAGCCGATTTTTGAAATTACTGCTTCTGCTAATTATTTTCACGTGTTCGATTATATCATTGGACAGCTTGAAAATTCGTTAAGCACAATGACTATTGGGGCTTCAGGGGTTAAAATCTACTCAAACCTCGATTTTGCACAACTGTTTAATGCTTCTCTTTTTGGAAGATATAGTATCTCGAATGCTTTTAAATTATCTGGAAATATTTCATACCACAGAGGCGTGGATGACGATGGTGAGAACTTGCCATTAATAAGCCCGGTGTCTTATGGTGGGGCTCTAGATTTTTATAAAAATCAATATTCGGCATCGCTTTCAATAGAAGGAGCGGGTGAGCAAAGTAATTACAATCCTGCTTACGGGGAAACGAAAACTGCAGCTTATGCAACTCTATCAGCTAGCTTCGGAAAACGTTTCTTTATTAATGATAACGATCTTTTTGTAAAAGCAGGAATTCAAAACATTTTAGACACAAACTATTCTTCTTACACCGATTGGAATAATATTCCGAGGATGGGGAGAAATGTTTACGCAACAATTTCTTATGCAATAAATTAATTTTAAAAACCTTAATAAAAATGAAAACACTTAAATATATATTCGCATTTCTTTTAATATCAATATCAGTTATAAGTTGTTCTGACGACGATGATAGTACTTCAATAGAGGTTAACCCAGTTGAAGGGTTAAGTAAGATTTATGAAATTTCAGCTGCAAATCACGTTGTTGAAATCTATTCAGAGAAACAAAATCTTGAAATTGGTTATAATGAAATCTCTATTAGAATTAAAGATTTAACAACAGATAAATACATAAATGATGCTGAATTGAGTTGGATGCCAATGATGAATATGACGGATAGAACTCATTCTGCGCCACATAGTATGTTGAATAACGCAGAAGAAAGTACAGTTTACAAAGGTCATATCGTTTTTCAAATGGCAAGCAATGAAACAGAATATTGGGAGCTAAAACTTAATTATAATTTAAATGGTGAATCTGTTGAAGGGGTAACAAGGATTACAGTCTTACAACCAAATGACGGAATGGTAAAAACTCAAGTATTTATGGGGGTAGATGGTGTTAAATATGTTTTGGCATACGTTGGGCCTCAAAATCCTGAAGTAGCTTTAAACGATATGCAAGCTGTTCTCTACAAAATGGAGGACATGATGAATTTTCCTGTTGTTGAAAATTTTAAAATAACAATTGATCCTCGTATGCCTGGAATGGGAAATCACAGTTCGCCAAATAATACAGATTTAACGTACGATTCGGTTAATAACATGTACAACGGAAAACTGTCATTAACGATGACTGGTTATTGGAAAATTAATTTAAAGTTGTTAAACCAAGCTGGTGAAATTTTAAAAGGCGAAGATGTTACTGAAGATAATCCGGAAAGTAGTCTTTACTTTGAATTAGAATTTTGATTCTAATTACAAGAAGATTTAACTATAAATCAATTAGGGAATTATAAAACTTAAAGACTGTAGTGATACAGTCTTTATTTTTTTATATTTGGCACGTGAACTGGAGATGGTATCTTACTGGAATAACAATTGCTCTTGCTTTTTTAGGAATAAGCATAGACAAAGCTACGCTTCCTAATCAGGAAATTGTAGTGCAGTTTGATGCTAATTCCGTTAGCTCTGATGAAGCAAATCACGCCATTTCTGAAATTACTTCGCAACTTAAGAGTATTGGAATTGACGATGTGCAAATATCTAAATTTCAAGATGGCAAATTAACGGTAGCATATTACAGTGCTATTGATGTTGCAGTAGTAAAGAATCTGTTTAACAGTCAAAATAAACTTCAAATTGACGAGACAGATTTCACAAAAAATGATAATCGTACTGAGTTTCCTTATTCGTCTGACTCCAAGATTTACAAGTTGGAGGTAGTTGTAATTCAAAAAGATTTTAATACAGATTCAGGTCTTCAAGGATTACCAGTTGCAACTAAACATTTAAAAGATCAGTACTTAAATCCCATTGTATCATTAAGAGCTTCAGAAATTGAGGTAATTTATAAAACGGGATATGATGCTGTTGCTTTTAAGAATTACCGCAAACTTTCACTTTTAATAGACAATACCTCATACAAAATACCAGAGGTAAGAGCAGGTCCTTTTTCTTAATTTCTACACATTATAGAGTTGAGGTCTACCTGTAGATTTCACTTTTCTGAAAATTTTATGGGTTCTTTACCTTTAAAGTTTACTACAACTTATTTAAACACAATCATATTGTCAGATATATTCGCAAACCATATATTTGCGGCCCTGTTTCGAGACTTCGGAATAGGAGTGTAAAATCTGACCCAAAAAACAAATTATGCAAAACAAAGGATTAGTATCGGTATTTGCCATCCTCTTTGGATTGGTAAGTATTTATCAGCTTTCTTTTACGTTTATTACAAGTAAAGTAGAAGATAGTGCAAAAGAATTTGCAAACAGCAAATTCACTGAGGATCAACCACACGAAAGAAACGTTGCAGAGGCACGTTACCTAGATTCTGTGGCAAACAACCCAGTATTTTTAGGAGTTGATTATAAAACTGCTAAAGAAAAAGAATTGAATAAAGGTCTTGACCTTAAAGGGGGTATTAACGTAATGCTTGAAGTGTCTGTAAAAGATATCTTACAAGGACTTGCAAATAATACTAAAGACGCTGCTTTCAATCAAGCATTAGAAAATGCAAAAGAGCTTCAGAAAACAAGCCAGGACACTTACTTAGAGTCTTTCTTTAAAGCGTTTGAAGCACTTCCAGGTGAAAATAATCTTGCATCGCCAGATATTTTCTTCAACAAAAACCTAGAGGATGTAATTGAGGTTGGAATGACTAACGCTCAAGTAAAGCCTATTATCGAAAAGAAAATTGATGAGTCAATTACTTCAGCTTTTGAGGTTTTAAGAAAGCGTATCGATAAATTTGGTGTTACTCAACCAAACATTCAGCGTATTGGTAAGTCTGCAAGAATTCTTGTTGAACTTCCAGGTGCTAAGGATGTAGATCGTGTAAAAAAATTACTTCAAAGTACAGCTCAACTTGAGTTTTGGGATGTATACAAATTTGAAGAAGTAGCAGGGTTCCTACAAGCTGCAGATTTAAAAGCAGGTGAAATAGAATTGGCTAAATCTAAAACTGTAAATACAGTTGAAACTACACAAGAAGAAACAGATTCTACTGCTACAGAAGAAGATGATGTAAGTAAATTACTAGGTGGGCAAGACGTTAAAGATTCTCTTGTAGATGACGGTAAGTCGAACCCAATTCTTTCAAAGATGGTTTCTTTAGGAAGTCAAGGTAGTCCAATAATAGCGACTTTTAGATTAAAGGATACTTCTGTTGTAAACGGATATTTACGCAACCCTCAAATTAAATCATTACTGCCAAATGAATTGCGTTTTGCAAAATTCGTATGGGGATTACCAGAGGCTAATCCACAATTAGAGGGTGAAGAAACTTCTTCATTATATGTATTAAAAGGAAACAGAAACAATACACCACCTCTTGGCGGAAGTGTAGTTGTTGATGCAAGACAAGAGTTTGACCAAATGAGCCGCGTAGTTGTATCTATGCAAATGAATGGTCAAGGTGCTAAAGTATGGGAGCAAATGACCGGTAATGCATACCAAAACCAAAGTCAGATTGCGATTGTTCTTGATGATATCGTATATTCTGCTCCAGGTGTTACTTCAGGACCAATTGCTGGTGGTCGTAGCCAGATTTCTGGAAACTTTACTGTGCCTCAAGGTCAGGATTTAGCAAACGTACTACGTGCGGGTAAACTTCCTGCTTCTGCAGAAATTGTACAAGGTGAAGTTGTTGGACCAACATTAGGACAAGAGGCAATTAACAGTGGTGTATTATCGTTCTTATTAGCTTTAGGGATAGTGCTTGTTTGGATGATTTTCTACTATGGTAAAGCTGGAATCTTTGCTGATATCGCTTTATTAGTAAACATCCTATTTATATTCGGAATATTAGCAGGTCTTGGTGCCGTACTTACGCTTCCTGGTATTGCGGGTATCGTATTAACAATAGGTATGTCTGTGGATGCTAACGTACTTATATTTGAGCGTATTAAAGAAGAGCTAGCAAAAGGTAAGGCACAAAAAGATGCTATTAGAGATGGTTTCAACAACGCGCTTTCTTCAATTCTAGATGCTAACATTACTACTGGTCTTACCGGTTTAATTCTATTAGTATTTGGTACAGGACCTATTCAAGGGTTTGCTACTACCTTATTAATTGGTATTGCAACAGCATTGTTTACTTCAATATTTATCACAAGATTATTTATTGATAATTATACAAAGAATGGAAAGGATTTACCTTGTTCAACTTCAATTACAAAGAATCTATTTACGAATGTAAATATCGCTTTCTTGAAGAAGCGTAAAATGGCCTATATCTTTTCAGCAATAATGCTTACGATTAGTGCAATCTCACTTTTTACTAATGGACTTAACCAAGGTGTTGATTTTGTTGGTGGACGTACTTATACTGTTCGTTTTGCTAAGGATGTAAATTCTGCTGAAATTCAAGACAACCTTATTGCAACTTTTGGAAGTGCAGAGGCAAAAACCTATGGAGGAGATAACCAGTTAAAGATTACTACTAAATATAAAGTAGAAGAAACTGGTACAGAAGTAGATGATGAAATAGAGCGTATGCTTTTTGAAACTGTGAAAAAAGATATGCCTGCAGATATGACTTTCGAAAAATTCGTGGGTGATCAAGAAGGAAAATCGATTGGAAGAATGGAGTACTATAAAGTAAGTCCAACCATTGCAGACGACATTAAGAGAGACTCTTTCTGGGCTGTATTTGGTTCGTTAATCGTTGTTTTCCTTTATATTTTATTACGCTTTAGAAAATGGCAATTTGGACTTGGTGCGGTAGCTGCAATTTTCCACGATGTGGTAATTGTACTAGGTGTTTTCTCACTTACCTATAAGTTTATGCCATTCAGTATGGAGATTGACCAAGCGTTTATCGCGGCAATCCTTACGGTTGTAGGTTACTCTCTAAACGATACCGTAATTGTGTTTGACCGTATTCGTGAGTTCTTCGGTCAGCATCCAAACTGGAAAATGAATAGAGTAATTGATGTGGCTTTAAATAGTACTTTAGGAAGAACCTTAAATACTTCATTTACTACTCTTATCGTATTGTTGTGTATGTTCTTCTTTGGAGCTGAGTCTATTAGAGGTCTACTGTTTGCAATTATTGTAGGTATCTTTGTAGGTACATACTCTTCATTGTTTATAGCAACTCCAATTATGTATGATACTGTAAAACGTAAAAACATTGAGGATTTACTAGATAGAAAAGAGGAAGAAGAAGCTCCTGCTGTAGAAGCTTAATTCAAATCTCAATAATAAGAAAATAGCCCTTTTCGGATAGAAAAGGGCTATTTTTATTTTAGCAGTTTCGCAAATATTATTTGAAAACGTTATTAATTATAGAGTAGTGATAAGTTTAAAAATAACGTAAGGTAGAAGCTTTAAGTTAATTTCTAGTGTATCGAATTTTATCACCCTTCTCTAATTTCCATTTATCAGAAAGACCTGCATTAACTTCTAATACGTATTGCGCCGGTGATTCTGATGGTAGAGAAGTTTCGTTAAAAGGTTGGGCATTTTTTTGGATGCTAACAATCTCCATATCTGAATTAAAGTATATTATATCAAGAGCAAATTCGGTGTTCTTCATATAAAATGATCGCATTTGCATATTGTCGAATATAAATAACATTCCGTGGTTTTCGTCCATAGAACGGCGATACATTAAACCTGTTTGAGTTTTATAGTCGTCATCAGCTATTTCGATATCTAGTTTTGCGATTACTGAATCGTTTTCTGCTTTTAATAACTCGAGTTCACCTTCTTTTTTAAAAGTAACTTCTTTGGTTAGAATTTTAGTTTCAGTTTTTGGAGCGTCTTTGCAATTGTATAAGGTCAACATAGAACCGACAATTGCAGCAGAGATAAATATTTTTTTCATTTTATTATTATACTTAACTTACACAGATTTTTCTAATCATATGTTTTAACACAACCATCCAAGACTTAAGTTAGGAGGATTTTTATTTGGTTTAATAATTGAGTTTCTGTTATTGTTAGTTATTCTGTAATTGGTTTTTTTGAAGCCTTCCACATAATGAATATACCTGCAAGAATAAATGGAACGCTAAGCCATTGACCAGTTGAAAGAAGTCCTAAAACAGATTCAAAACCACCTTGGCTAGCCTTTACATACTCGGCTAAAAATCGTACCATAAATAGAAGGATTAAAAATACCCCAAAGATGTAACCGGTTTGTTTTCTGCGTTCAGTTTTCCAGTACAAATACCAACATACTAAAAACACAATAACATAGCCTGCAGCTTCATATAGTTGTGCTGGATGACGAAATGGTACCGATTGAAGTATTTCTGCGAATTGAGGGTTATTTGCGATTGCATCATAAGCCTTGTTTACAGGTTGTATTCCAGTTACGCTTACGGCTTCTTGTGGGCTAATGCTTTCATGTAAAAATCGAACACCTAAAGGGAAATCGCCTGAAGGTTTACCAATTATTTCTGAATTGATAAAATTCCCAATTCTTACAAAAACACCTCCTGCTGCAACAGCAATTACTATTCGATCCATTACCCATAAAAAAGGCTTTTTCACAACATTTTTAGTGTAGTAATACATAGCAATTAGAATTGCGATTGCAGCCCCGTGACTTGCTAAACCTTGAAATCCTGTGAATTCAAATTCCGGCACAGTACTAATAGGTAGAAATACTGAAAGCGGATCTTGAACAAATAGTTCTGGTTGGTAAAAAATAACGTGACCTAATCGTGCACCTATTAGTGTAGCTGCAACCATATAGATAAAAAGGCTATCTAGTTTTTCCTGAGCTATACCTTCACGTTCGTATATTTTTTTAGTTAGAATCCAACCAAGCGTAAAAGCTACAACAAACATCAAGCTGTAATAACGTATCATGAAAAAACCAAGGTCAATTCCTTCAGAAGGATTCCAGGTAAAACTTAAGTAATGCATATGGATAATTTTATTGCGTCGCGTAAAGATAACAAAAGCGAAAAAGTAACGCCGAACTAATTTATTTCTTTTTTGGTGGTACGGGATCGTAGCCTGAACCTCCCCAAGGATTACAACTGCCTATTCGTTTTATTGCAAGCCAACTGCCTTTTAACAAACCATGAGTTTGCAATGCTTCAACCGCATAATGTGAACAAGTAGGAGTGTATCTGCAACTTGAAGGTAACAAAGGTGAAATAAAGCCTTGATACCCTTTTATGAGTAAAACAAATGGGTATATAAGGACTTTTTTCATAAAACTTTTTTTGAAGGTTTGGCTCTTAATTCAGTGAAAATGTTGTTCCTTCCTTCCCGTCATTAAGTTGAATTCCCTTTGCAGCAAGCTCATCACGAATTTTATCACTCAGTGCGAAATCTTTATTGGCACGTGCTTCATTTCGTAATTGAATAAGAAGTTCTACGGCTGCAGAAAGTTTTTCACTGTCTTGAGAGTTATCTGAAGTATTATCTTCTAAACCTAAAACTTCAAAAAGAAAGTCGTGCATTGTCTTTTTAAAAAGTTCTAAATCTGCTTTAGAAATAGTCTCTTTTCCTTCCTTTAGAGCGTTTACAAACTTAATGCTTTCAAAGAGGTGGGCAATTAAAATAGGACTGTTAAAGTCGTCATTCATAGCATCATAGCAAGACTTTCTCCAAGCTTCAATATCAATCGTACTTTTATCATTGGAAGATTCTAATTTTAAAAGAATCCTGTGTGCTTCCATTAATCTGTTAAATCCTTTTTCAGAAGCTTCAAGTGCATCACTACTAAAGTCTAATATGCTGCGATAGTGCGCTTGATACATAAAAAACTTTGTAACAGTAGGAGAGAATGGCTTGCTCAATATGTCGTTATCGCCAGTAAACATTTGGTCTGGTAAAATAAAGTTTCCGGTAGATTTGGACATTTTTTTCCCGTTAAGGGTTAGCATGTTGGCATGCATCCAATAATTTACAGGAGATGTGTTGTTGCAAGCTTCAGCTTGTGCAATCTCACATTCGTGGTGAGGGAATTTCAAATCCATCCCACCTCCGTGGATATCAAAATTGTTGCCTAGGTATTTTGTGCTCATTGCGGTACACTCTAGGTGCCAGCCAGGAAATCCATCACTCCAAGGAGATGGCCAACGCATTATGTGTTGCGGCTCAGCTTTTTTCCAAAGAGCAAAATCCTGTGGGTTTTTCTTATCGCTTTGAGCGGCAAGTTCGCGGGTATTGGCTATCATGTCTTCTAGCTTCCTACCGCTTAGTTTTCCGTAATCGTTCGTTTCGTTAAATTTTAATACATCGAAATAAACAGAGCCGTTTCTTTCGTAAGCAAATCCTTCTTTAATAATTTTTTCAACAATATGAATTTGCTCATAAATATGTCCTGTAGCAGTCGGTTCGATACTTGGTGGCAAAGCGTTAAATTTCGCCATTGTAGTATGGAAATCAACCGTGTATTTTTGAACCACTTCCATAGGTTCTAATTGCTCAAGACGTGCTTTCTTTAAAATTGGATCATCGCCGCTTTCACCGTCATTTTCTAAATGTCCTGCATCTGTGATGTTACGCACATAGCGTACTTTATAGCCTAGGTGCTTTAAATATCTAAAAACTAAATCGAAAGAAAGGAAGGTGCGACAATTCCCCAAGTGCACATTGCTGTAAACTGTTGGTCCACAAACGTACATGCCTACTGCACCCTCGTGTATGGGAATGAATTTTTCCTTCTTTTTCGAAATTGAATTGTATATGTGTAAGTCATTCATAATTATAGGGTAGATGACGGATGACAGGTGACCGATTTGGTTACCAAAAATTTAATCGATTTTATTTCTTAGTACAACCATCTTAATTACAAGATGATATATTTTCAATTTAAATTACTTTTTAGTTTTAACCTCTTCAGTTAGGTCTGCAAAAATGTGTAAATTTTAAATTGCTTAGTCTGAGTTCTGCTGATTTGCTTAAATCCTTGAAAATTCTACCTCTTAAAAAACTGATTGGCGTAATATTAGTTAATAGTACATCAGTCAAGAGGTGTCTTGTCAATAATTAGAATTCAGTGTCAAATTTAATATAGTCTAAAAATTCTCTACGAGTCTCAGGGTTTTTAAACGCACCGCCAAACTCACTTGTTACGGTGCTGCTATCGATATCGCGAATACCTCTAGAGTTCACGCATAAATGTTTTGCATCTATAACACAAGCTACGTCTTCAGTTTTTAGAACATTTTGAAGTTCCTTAACTATTTGAATTGTAAGACGCTCTTGAACTTGTGGTCGTTTTGCGTAGTAATCTACAATTCTATTCATTTTTGATAAGCCTACAACTGTACCATTGCTAATATAAGCAATATGTGCTTTCCCTACAATTGGAAGTAAGTGGTGCTCACAAGTAGAATAAAGTGTGATATTTTTCTCTACCAGCATCTCCTGGTATTTATATTTATTGTCAAAAGTTGATGCTTTTGGCTTTCTATCTGGATGTAGTCCGCCAAAAATCTCTTGTACAAACATTTTTGCTACTCGATTTGGGGTGCCTTTTAGGCTGTCATCAGTTAGGTCTAGTCCTAAGGTTTGCATGATGTTGTGTACATCTTTCTTAATGCTCGCAATCTTTTCTATATCGCTAAGTTCGAAGGCATCTGGGCGTAAAGGCGTCTCTGTGGAGCTGCCAATATGATCGTTACCCATTTCTTCTATTTCTCTAAGTTCTTTTTCTATACCCATTTGTATTTTAAAAATAAGTTTTTATTGGGGTTGCAAAGATACACAATAGGTTATTGTATATGAAAAGCGTGTCTTTATATTTTTAATAAAACTCACAAGGTGGTTTCATAAAATTTTCTTAATTTCCCGCCCATTATACCCTAGTAAGATGATAAAGAAAAATTCCCCGTATTTATTAGTATTAATAATCTCCTTTTTATTTTCAGGATTGTCTGCTTTTGCACAAGGCAGTACTTGTGCAACAATCGAGCCATTTTGTGCTGGTGACCAAGCGTTAATTTTCCCAAATTGTAATGATCAAGATCCAAATTGTAATCCTACCGCAGAGGCAGGTCCAGATTACGGATGTTTGTTTACCCAGCCATATCCAGCTTGGTTTTATTTACAAGTAGATCAGGCAGGAAGGTTAGATTTTGAAATCGTCCAGAACACAGCTTTTGATGCAAATGGTGACCCCATAGGCCAGGGATTAGATGTTGATTTTATTGCGTGGGGACCTTTTCAGCAGGGGGATGATCTTTGTGATTATACACAACTTCAAGCTTTTAATGAAATAGCTTGTAGTTATTCAGCTCAACCTATCGAGAATTTTACTATTGCAAATGCCCAACCTGGTGAAATATATGTACTTGTAATAACCAATTATAATAGAAATCCAGGTTTTATAAAATTAGAACAAACCAATGCGGGAAATCCAAATAGTGGTTCAACAGACTGTTCTATTGTAACTACGCAAACAGGATGTGTGGGTGACGAATTTGTTATTGATGCTGAGATACAAGGAGCTAATAACTATTTATGGGAATATGATGATGGAACTGGTTTTGTGACCATATTTAATGGGGATTTTCCAACTATCACAGTTACTGATGGGGGTGATTATAGAGTTACAATAAGTTTTCCTCTTGGAACCGATCAAATTAAAGAATTTGAAATTATTACTAATCCGCAACCAATTATTGCCAACCCTCCTTTGGATCTTTCAATTTGTGATAATGGTTCCACACCTGGTATTTTCGATTTAACTCAGAATAACAACGTTGTTTTGGGAGCTCAAAACCCTAACTTTTTAATTACATATCATTTAAATTTATTACAGGCAGAATCTGGTCTTAATCCAATTAATCCAGCTAATGCTTACCCTATTGTGGGGACAAATCAAACAATATGGGTTCGCATTGAAAATGAAGAAGGAAATTGTTATGCAATTGATACATTTGAATTGACTTACGAAGGTGCTACAGCTACTGCACCAACTTCACCACACTACTTATGTGACCAAGATGAGGATGGCCAAGAAGTGATTAATCTAGAAGCTGTATTCTCAGCAACAATTCTAGATGGTCAGAACCCTTTAAATTATACAGTTACTTATCACAGTACGCAAGGGGAGGCTAATGATGGAACAAATTCTTTACCGCAGCCTTATACAGTGGCAGCAAGTCCTACAACAATATATGCTCGAGTACAAAATAACAACGACAATACTTGTTTTGAAACTACTCAATTCGATATTATTTTGGATGGTCCTCCAACTGTGAATTCTACTCCTGATGCCTTGATAGCTTGTGACCCAGGTAATGATGGGTTTACTTTGTTTACACTTCATGATGCAGATGACGATATTACAGGTGGTGACCCAGCACTTACAGTTACTTATCACTACACTTATTTGGATGCGCAAACCAATGAGGGCGAGTTGATGGACCCTTATGAAAACCGTAACCCTTATAACGACCGTGTATATGCACGAGTAATAAGTGGAAATACAAGTTGCTATAACATTGTTGAGTTGCCATTAGAGGTTCGTGACAGTCCAATTTTAACCGTGCCAACACCTTATCGTATTTGTGATGATGACCAAGATGGATATGCAGTTTTTGATTTAACCTCAAAAGCTTCAGAAATTTTAGGATCATTAGATCCAACTCAATACGATTTATATTATTATGTGAATGAACAGCAGGCAATTGATGCTGGGGAGGTAGCGCTTACTGCTCCTAACTACTCACAAGCAATTGCTACACCAGGAGCTTTCACAAATCAAACAATCAACACTCAGACAATTTATGTTCTCGGCGTAGGAAATGCTACTAACACAACACCTAATAATGGAAGTTTTGGATGTTATGATATTGTAGAGCTTCAATTATTTGTGGATCCAGAGCCTATTGCTATAGAGCCTCAAGATTATCATTTATGTGATGATACGGTAAATGGAAGTACACCAACCGATCAGCTTAGTACATTCGATTTAACGTCAAGAAATTTTGAAATTACTGGGGGGAATACTAACGTAACTGTTACCTGGTACGAAACTGCAGCTGATGAATTGGCAGACAATCCAATTGCAAATCCACAAGCATATCAAAACAGAGCAATTCCACCAGCCCCTAGTAATCCGCAAACTCTAATTGCTCGTGTTTCTAACGGTTTTGGTTGTAAAAAACTAGTTACGCTAACTCTTGTAGTAGATCAATTACCTACACCTGTTGCGCCAACACCTTTAGAAGTATGTGATGATAATAACGATGGTTTTGCAGAATTTGACCTTACCTTAAAAGACGACGAAATAATAGGAGGTGAACCAGGTGTAATAGTTAAGTATTACCCATTGGAAGCACTTGCCCAAGCAGGTGGAGCTGGTGAAATTACTGGTCCATATTTAAATAATGTCCCTTATACTGATACCGTTTGGGCTAGAGTAGAAAATATTTCGTCAGGTTGTTTCGCTGTTGTTGAACTTACACTAATTGTAAACCCATTGCCGAATCAACCTACTTCGGAATTTGGAGATCTTTTTGCGTGTGATGAGGATGGAAGTGGTGAAGCAGTATTTGATCTTACTATAAACACTCCTTTTGTTTATGGAACTCAATCAACGACCGACTTTACTATTTCATATCACACCCTTTTACAAGAAGCCATAGACGGCCAAAATCCTATTTTAACTCCAAATGCTTTTACGAGTTCTGGCCAAACAATATGGGTTCGCTTAGAAAACAATATCACTCTTTGTGCAAGAATCAATGAGTTTGATGTGATTCTAGGTGAATTCCCAATAATTCAAGATCCTGATGCAATGGAGCTTTGTGATGATTTGGAAAGTGGAAGTGATACGGATAGAATTTCAACTTTCAATCTTACAACTAATAACGCATTTATCACAAATGGCGATGCTACATTAACTGTTAAGTATTTTGAAACTTTAGTTGATTTACAAAATGACAATCCAATTCCAAACCCAACAACTTACACTAACCCAGTTGATGGTGGTGGATTTGGAATCACACCTTATACAATTTACGTGGCTGTAGAAGGTCAAACCGGATGTGTGGCAACTACAGAGTTGCTTCTAAAGGTGCTTCCTGTTCCTACAGTTGTAGAGCCTACTCCATTAGAAGTATGTGACGTAGACCACGATGGTTTTGCCGAATTTGATTTGACCCTAAAAAGCGATGAAATTGCAGGAGGGGATCCTTCTATAGTGGTGACTTATCACGAAACTTTAATCGATGCAAATAATGGAACTTTCCCATTGGCGTCTCCATTTCAAAATATTGTTGCTTTTAACCAAACGATTTACGCAAGAGCTTCTTTTGATTTACCACCAAATACAAGTGGATGTTTTAAAGTAGTGCCATTAGATTTAATTGTAAAACCAAGTCCGATAGTACCATTAGATTTACCAGACTTGATAGCTTGTGATCCTGATGGTAATGGTTTTGCGGAATTTGATTTAACGGTGCAAGAACCTTTAATTTATGGCTCACAAGATCCTACGCAACTTGAATTGTCGTACCACACGACTCTTGAAGATGCTCAATCAGGACTGAATCCAATTGGTGTACCCGAAACTTATACAAACGTTACAAACCCACAAGATATTTTTGTTCGTTTGGCTTATATCGATGGATCTGATTGCTATACTGTAGGAAAGTTTACGCTAATTGTATCTAGGGCTGTATCTATAGTAGATCCTACTCCTTTTGAGCTTTGTGAGGATTTAGGTCCTATAAACGATGGGTTTACAACATTTGATTTAACGCTTAAGAACTCTGAAATAACTAATGGTGCTCCAGGAATGGGAGTTAGTTATTTTTTGAATGAAAACGATGCTCAAAATAATACCAGTAAAATTGATCCGGATACTGCATTCGTTAACACTGTAAACCCACAAACTCTATATGTAAGAGTAGAAGATGGTTCAACAGACTGTGTTGCATTTACTACATTATTGTTACGAGTGTTGCCTAATCCAGACTTAGTTGAGCCACAACCTATAAGATTGTGTGATGAGAATATTGTGGTTGGTCCTGGACCTGATGATGAAGTTGAAATATTTGATTTAACTATAAGAGAAGACGAAATTCTTAATGGTGGTGCATGGGATGTTACGTATTACGAAAGTTACGACAATGCATTCAACGGAGTAGATCAAATTCCAAACCCAGAAAGCTATCAAAATATTAGCAATCCACAGACTATATATGTTAAAGGAAGTAATCCTGATAGTTCTTGTTTTGAAATTGTAAAACTTGAATTGATTGTGGATCCTGTACCAGATGATAGTGCTATAGTTTCACCTTATATTATATGTGAAATTAATACAGATGGTGTAGCAGAATTCGATCTAACCACTAAGATTCCAGAAATATTAGGAGAGCAATCAGTTTTTAATTTAATGGTTAGTTTTTATTTGGATGCTACTGATGCTGCCAACGGAATTAATCAAATTGTAAATACGACAGCACATCAAAACAGAGATTTAGCTGGTAACCCAGAGTCTCCACAAACTATTTACACGCGAATTGAAAATTCACTAACGGGTTGTTTTATAGGTGGAAATCAAAGTTTTGAATTAATTGTTCAAGAAGGCGCTATTGCAAACACACCTAATCCACTTATAGTGTGTGACAACTTTGAGGCAAATGATGGCATCGCCGAATTTGATTTAGAAGACCTAACGAATCCTGATGTTGTAACGCTTCGTAATCAAATATTAGCTGGACAAGATCCAAACATTTATTTGATTAGTTATTTTGAAACTTATGAAAATGCTTTAAATAATATAAACGCAATTTCATTCCCTTACTATAACGTAATCAATCCTCAGGTGATTTATGCTAGAGTGACCAATAGCGAAAACCAATACGACCCAAAATGTTTTGAAGTAGTTGAGGTTATTTTAAAAGTACAAGAATTACCTAAAGTAAATTTAGAAGACGAATACAGGTTATGTGTAGATGAGAATGGCAATCCTATTGAAAACGAAGATGGCCAGACTTCTCCTCCATTAATCGACACGGGGCTAAATCCTAATAATTATACCTTCCAATGGATGTTGAATGGTGTTATGATTCCAGGTGAAACTGGAGCTTCTATAATAGCATTAGAAGCAGGTGAGTATAGTGTGATTATAACCGAAATAGCTTCGGGATGTGAAATTACGGCTGTAACAACTGTTGTCCTTTCATCTCCACCTTTAGTTTATAGTGCTGAAGTTATAACGTCCGCTTTTGCTAACCCACATGCCATTGAAGTTTCTGCTGAAGGATTAGGAGAATATGTATATCAACTAGATAATGGGCCTTTCCAAACAAATAATGTTTTCGAGGGAGTATCACCAGGTATACATACTGTTACTATAAGAGATGTAAACGGATGTGGAAGCGTAACTATTGAAGTTGGAGTAGTTGATTATCCATTATATTTTACTCCAAACGAAGATGGCTACCACGATACTTGGAATATTATTGGAATTGGAACTGCAGATCCTACTGCTAAGATTTTCATCTTTGACCGTTACGGAAAACTTCTAAAACAGTTAAGTCCAATTGGAGAAGGTTGGGATGGAACGTTTAACGGAAAACCAATGCCTTCAAGTGATTATTGGTTTAGAGTTGAGTATAAAGAAGATGATATGCCGAAAGTGTTTACAGGACATTTCACCTTAAAACGATAAGTATAATAGAGTAATAAACAAAAAGCCTCCACGTTACGTAATGTGGAGGCTTTTTGCTTTCAAAGAACTATATGTGTTTAGTCTATAAAATGGTTTTGTAATTATAAATTAAAACTCAATGACAATATAAAGTTGTTGTAAACTGAGTTTATTAAAGCGGTATCAGTTAATCCAATAGAATACAATTGTTGGTTTCTTTCTTGTTCTGATCGAGAATATGCAATGTCTGCATTAAATCGTCCAAAATTATAACCTGCACCTAAAGAAAACCCTGTTAAGTCTCCCATAACCTCACTATTTTTATAAGGAGTTTCTTCATAGTGAAACCCTCCTCGTAAGCTTAATTGATTAATACGGTATTCTGCACCAGCATTAAATTTAGAAGCTGCTTTTAAAGTATTTTTAATATTGTTATTCATCATATCAAAATATGGGTCATAATAATTGTTTAAACGGCTAAATTTAATAGAAGAGTAATCTTTATAAGAATAATCAAAGCTTATTAATCCGCTTTGACCAAAAATATAAGCGGCACTTGCAGTAACCTTTGCAGTAGTTTTAAGGTTGTAATCTTCATAAACATTAATTACTCTTGGATCTATATATTCATTAAGCGTTTTTCCTTCAAAAACACGACTGCTTTTAAGAGATTGAGTTGTTTCTTCAGCTATCTGATACCAAGTAGGAGTGTCGAAGCTTAATCCTAATCTAAGATTGTTTGCTACTTTAGCAATACCACCTATTTGAGCAGAGATACCAGAGCCTGTAACCGAAAGGTTGTTCTCAAATCCTACGCTTCTTACAATAGAGCCCGGATTATTATTCTTTTCTAATAGAAATGTACTTTGGTCGTATTCAATAGTGTGGGTGTTTATATTTGCTCCAAAGTATAAGTTATTTGTAACCTGAGTGGCAAAATTAATAGTAAACTTACTATTGTATCCCTGTGAAAGATATGAGTATTCCTGGTTAAATACTCCTCCGGCTATATTTGAAATGTATTCAGTATTTAAGGGATTACCAGGATCTAAAGGGTCAAATAGAAAACCTTGATAGCCTAAAAAAGCATTTTGTGCTGCACTACCTTCAGTTTCACCTAAGTATTGATATAGATCTGTAATTGTTTCTCCAGATCTTAAGTCTAATAGGTTTAAAGGCATTCCTTGCGCTTGTTCTAAAAAGAAATTACCGATAGTGTTATTTCCAGTTCCTGCAATAAAGAGCTGGTTTTCAAAGTTGTTTGACTGATTGTAATTTAATCCAATAGTAAACTTTTTAAAGGAGGATTCTTCATTTGCATTGTTTATCACGAAAATAGCACCTAATTGATTTAGAGAAAAATCAGTTTTAGAAGCCTCTTCTTCATTGTTAAAATAATTGCTGCTATTATTTATGTTGTTGAAAGCCGAAGAAAGTGAAAGGGTAGAAGTTAAAAAAACTGCTCCCGAAGCAGGATTTGAACTGATGGCAGAAAAATCGCCACCCAAGGCACCCATTGAACCACTTAAAGCTGTATATCGAGCTGTTCCAAGGTTTTGGTTGCTGCTATAGCGCAAACCGTCTGATATGTCTTGAGCTTGAGAAGTTGCAAAACAGATGCTTAATGTTATTAATAATGCAATTCTTTTCATTTTGATGATATTGATTAAAATTTTATTAAAAGATAATGCCCAAAATAAGCATTTCGAATAAAGATGAAATGTTTAATGGGCATTGTTAGAATTTTGAAATTGATATTCCGTTATTAAGGATATTCTACGCTAGTGATAAATACTATAATCGATGAGTTTTATATAAACCATAGCGTTTAATGTTATCCTCTTCCGCCGCTACTTCTTGAGCCTCCACTAGAACGAGTGCTGCCACCAGAACTTCTCATAGAACCAGAGCTACTACTTCTTGAAGGAGAAGAGAATGTACTATTTCTTGTAGTGTTGCTATTACTTCTTGTAGGCTGTGAGTAACTACTATTTCTATTGGTACGTGTGTTTCGAATTGTAGGAGTAGCGCTAGGTTTTGTATTTCTGTTGTTTCTAATAACAGGTGTTGACCTAGTGTTGTTTGAACGTGTGTTTCCACTTCTAATAGTGCTGTTGTTTGATGAGCGCGTATTAGAATTCGCGCGAACACTATTTCTATTTATTCTGCGAGTAGTTTCTGATCTGCTATAAGACGAGTTTCTGGTTGAAACATTGTTAGATCGTCCACGAGCTTGTGATCTACTGTAGTCAGTATTTCTTCGTCCGCGATTATATGACACACCATTGTAATAGTGGTTATTGTAATAATAATTGTTGTAATAGTGCGGGTGGTAGTAGCCATATCCATAATACGGGTAACCATATCCGTAACCATATCCATATCCATAATAAGGATAACCCCAACCATAATTTATTCCCCAAAAAGGTGTGTAATAAGAGTGTCCCCAATATCCACCATACCAGTAAGGCCTATGATAAAAGCCATATCCATGTCCGCCATAGTTGTAAATATTTACAGTAATATTTTCTGTGTTGCTTCCCCAAGCGCCATAACCTTCATCTTCGTAATTATCTTCAATAACTATATATCCTTCATCGTCTAAACGCTCTGTAGTAGCGTAGGCTTCGATATCAGTAAAAATAGCGCCCTCTTCAGGCATCTCTGAAATGGATTCAGCTTTGCTTTTGAAGTATTGTTGGTAGTAATTAGCTTTTTCGCTCGATGGGTTGTCGTCGTAGCTTTCAGTGCGGGATTGATTTCCCGATGCATAAATACCATCCGAGTCGTAATAGCCGTTATTGTGAGTTCCACAGGACGATAGTAAAAGGACTAAAGCTCCTGCAAATGCTATCGGGGTGAAACGTTTTATATTGAATTTTTGAGTGAACATATCTTGGGTAATTTAATTGTTGGACATTATAAAAATAAGTAGTTTTGCGGACAATAACTAATCATTTAACATAGGTGCAACTTTTGTGCCAAAACCCGGCCTATGGCAAAGAAATTAACTACACGCGAAGAAGATTACTCGAAATGGTATAACGAACTGGTAATCAAAGCAGACCTAGCTGAAAACTCAGCTGTGAGAGGTTGTATGGTGATTAAACCATACGGATATGCAATTTGGGAGCGTATGCAAGCTGAATTGGATAGAATGTTTAAAGAAACAGGACATCAAAATGCTTACTTCCCTTTATTTATACCAAAATCTTATTTCAGTAAAGAGGCAAGTCACGTTGACGGATTTGCTAAGGAATGTGCAGTTGTTACTCATTATAGATTAAAGAATGCTGAGGATGGAAGCGGAATTGTTGTAGATCCAGATGCTAAACTAGAAGAGGAATTAATCGTACGTCCAACATCGGAAACTATTATTTGGGATACCTATAGAAAGTGGATTCAATCTTATAGAGATTTACCATTATTGATAAACCAATGGGCAAATGTGGTGCGATGGGAAATGCGTACACGTTTGTTTTTACGTACTGCCGAGTTTTTATGGCAAGAAGGGCATACTGCTCACGCCACTAAAAAAGAAGCTATAGCAGAAGCAGAACAAATGATGAATGTATATTCGGATTTTGCTGAAAACTTTATGGCTATACCAGTAGTAAAAGGAACTAAAACTGAAAGTGAACGCTTTGCTGGTGCTTTAGAAACTTATTGTATTGAAGCTTTAATGCAAGATGGGAAGGCGCTTCAAGCGGGAACATCTCACTTTTTAGGTCAGAATTTTGCTAAGGCTTTTGATGTGAAATTTGCCGCAAAAGATGGTGCGTTAGATTACGTATGGGCTACATCTTGGGGTGTGTCTACACGTTTAATGGGGGCTTTAGTTATGACACATAGTGATGACAACGGATTGGTGTTGCCTCCAAATTTGGCTCCAGATCAAGTTGTAATCGTTCCTATTTATAGAAAAGATGAAGAATTTGAAGCAGTAAACGAAGTTGCTTTAGAATTAATGAAGAAACTTAGGTCGCAAGGTATTAGAGTAAAATACGATAACCGCGATACTCAAAAGCCAGGTTGGAAGTTTAATGAATACGAATTAAAAGGAGTTCCTGTGCGTATTGCAATTGGTCCTAGAGATGTTGAAAAGGGTACTGTAGAATTGGCAAGGAGAGATACGCTAACAAAAGAATTCATCTCTAATGAAAATGTAGTTGAAAAGGTGAAGTCTTTAATGGATGAAATTCAAAAAAATCTTTTTGATAAAGCTGTTGCATACAGAACAGAGAATACAACCGAGGTGTCATCATATGGAGAGTTTAAAGAGGTTTTAGAGACCAAAGGAGGTTTTATACTAGCCCACTGGGATAGAACTATAGAAACTGAAGAGAAAATTAAGAACGAAACAAAAGCTACAATTAGATGTATTCCTTTAGATGGTGAGAAGGTAGCGGGAACTTGTATGGTTACAGGTAAACCATCGACTGGAAAAGTGCTTTTTGCAAAAGCATATTAATTTTTTCAAAAAATTTTTCAAAACATTTTGGAGTATTGAAAAAAAGGTATATTTTTGCACCCGCATTTGAAAATATAATGCACGATTAAACCGGTTATTTTAGACAATTAGTTTTGTTTTCGAACAGGGGAGATTGATTAAAAAAGTTCTTTTTCATAATCCTGATTAAAATTTTAAAAATTTTTTAAAAAGGATTTGGAACATTAAAAAAAAGGTGTATTTTTGCACCCGCATTAAACAATGTAATGGTCCGTTCGTCTAGGGGTTAGGACGCCAGGTTTTCATCCTGGTAACAGGGGTTCGATTCCCCTACGGACTACAAAAATTTAGAATTAAATAAAAATACAATGGCAAATCACAAGTCAGCATTAAAGAGAATTAGAAGCAACGAGGCTAAACGCTTGCGTAACCGTTATCAGCATAAAACTGCTCGTAATGCCATGAAGAGATTTCAAGAGCTTTCTGATAAGTCGGAAGCTGAGAAAATGTTCCCTTCAATTGTTTCTATGATCGACAAATTGGCTAAGAAGAATATTATTCATTCGAATAAAGCTTCTAACTTGAAGTCGAATATGGCTAAGCATGTAGCTGCGCTTTAATTCTAGATTAATTAAAATTTTTAAAACCCTTTCAGGAAACTGAAAGGGTTTTTTTATAGAATAACTTTTCGGTTTTATTGAGCTATTAAAAATAAAACCTCTGTTTTATGTATGCTATTCATATAAATCTATTTTTAAATTATCTAAATACACAGATGTCTGGGCTGTACTCTTTAAATAAAAATGTATTTTAAGAGCTTGAACTTCCTCTGTCAAACAAATAGCCGTTGCCTTAAAGTCTTCGTATAAGATTAAATTTGTAGAATTTTCTGTGGTTAAATTATAATATCTTCCAAAGCGCAAAGGAATTCCCGGGCTTGGATATTCTATAAAATCTATTACTAAACCGAAATAACCCTCTGTCAAATTATCCACAATAATATCTGCACTCACTACTACATTTGAACAATTGCTAAAGTTGGTTATATCATAATACTTATACCAATATCCTACAGCATCAGGATTATTACTTCCAGTGTTTGATATTCCAAGGGCATAAGGGGGAGAGGTTGCATGATTTTCATCAATAAAAAAAGTATATGAATTGTTAGTGCTATACTCTGTATCAGATTCCCATCCATCTATAGAATTATCAAAAGTATCAATCTCCAAGGTTTCACTGTAATATTTTTCACCAGCCCAATCTGGTTCCGTCGTAATACCAGAAGCAAGTTGGTTTAAATAATATGTTTTTTGATCACTTTGATATTTGTTATAAACTCTGTAATTATCGGCAACTTCTGAAGAACACATAATTGAGGTGGGTGAGCCGTTTGGGAATAAAGAGTAGGTATGGCCCTTGCTCATTAGTGCATGACCTAATTCATGGTAGATCAAGTTTTCGTGCTCTGTGTGGTTTTTTGATAACCAGCATCCATTGTTTTTAATTACCTCTACAGTAGCTATCCCATTTAAATTTGGGTAACCATATGCACAAAATTGAGTGCTATTGGGAGCAGAAAGCTCATTTACAAAAATTGCAGATAGCGGCCTATTCCTATAGTTTATGCCACGTTCTTCCATTTCGACATAAAAACTCTCTACGAAGGGTTTTAGTTCAGGCTCTATAAATGCTACAGGGTTTTGATTGGTGGAGGTAGAAGAAGATAGTCCTGTATCATCCTTATTACAGGATAATATTAGCATTGCTATTAAAGAATAATATAGAATTCGATAGCCAATCATTTTAGCTAAATTGATTCTATAAGGTATTGAAGATAAGTTGTATATGCAAAAATAAAATGATTAAACTTATCTAATTAAGCAATTAATTTTTTTTAACTGAATTCGGTACTAAATGTTGGTATTCGCCATCATTTCGCATAATATCTCTTACTATTGTAGATGAGATATTAGAAACCTCAGGAGAGCAGATTAAAAATATAGTTTCAACATTCGCCATTTGGTAATTGGTTTGAGCTATTGGCTGCTCGTAATTTAAATCGGTAGTATTTCGCAAACCACGAACAATAAATTGAGCACCCTTCTCTATACAGTATTTAGCTGTTAAACCAGAGTAACTTTCAACGCTTACCTTTTCTTCATATTTAAAGATGTCTTCAATAAACTTCAAGCGTTCTTCCAAAGTAAACATTGTTTTTTTATCGGCATTAACACCAATAGCAATAATTATTTCATCAAATAGGGGTAGTGCACGATTAATAATGTCTAAGTGTCCAAGTGTAATAGGGTCGAAAGTTCCAGGAAATACTGCACGTCTCATTCTTTTGTATTTTAATTTTAGGTTATTGAATTACTAAGTTAATGAGTTAAAGAAAAACTAGCTATAATTTTATAGAAACTTTGTATATAAGATTACTAATGCGGCAATTACTGTTGCCATAACAACTCCTCTTGCTCTATAAACTTGGTTTTTCTTAAGGTAAATAAAGAAAACTATTAAATTTAAAACGGCTCCTAAGGCTATTAAACTACCTAGAAAATCATTGGCTAATGCAGCTTTGATTGTATCTTCAATTTCTAAATCAGAAAAAAAGAAGATATATAGATAGGTTCCTGCAACATTTGCCAGTAAGCCTATTATTAGTCCTATTAAAATTTCTTTTACGTGTGGTTTCATTCGTTGTGTATAAATATTATAACAATTGTATTATCACTAATTATCTAGTGTTTTACATCCAATAAATCTTACTGTAAATCCCAAGAATTAATTACCTTAATAGCATGGTGGGCTGTTAAATCGTATTGAACCGGTACAATTGAAACATACCCATTTTCTAAAGCCCATTCATCTGTATCTTGTCCCTTATCTTGATTAACAAATTCACCAGAAAGCCAATAGTAATCCCTCCCTAGGGGATTAGTCCGTTTGTCGAATTTTTCTTGCCAATAGGCATTTGCTTGGCGGCAAACTTTCATCCCTTTTATTTCAGAAGAATTAAGCTTTGGGATATTAACATTTAAAACCACTCCATTAGGAAGTCCGTTTTTAAGCGTTTGTTCAGCAATGGCTTTTACAATTTTTTTTGAGGCTTCAAAATTTGCTTCTAACGAATAATCTAAAAGAGAAAAACCAATAGACGGAATTCCGGTAGTTCCAGCTTCAACCGCTGCGCTCATAGTGCCACTGTATATAACATTGATAGACGAATTGCTTCCGTGGTTAATACCACTAACGCATAAATCAGGTTTTCGATCTAAAATTTCATTTACTGCAATTTTTACACAGTCTACAGGAGTACCGCTACAGCTATACTCTTCTTGTGGCTCGTCTTTATTTATATTTATACGATTACAGTACAAAGCGTCGTTTATGGTAATAGCGTGTCCCATTCCACTTTGTGGAGAATCTGGTGCAACCACACAAACGTCCCCTAATGTGTTCATAACCTCAATTAATGCTCTTATGCCAGGAGCGTTAATTCCGTCGTCATTGGTTACTAAAATAAGTGGTCTTTTGTTTGTCATTCATTAAAATTTTGAAGACACAAAAGTACATTTATTAAATTTGAAATAAGAATCCTTGTTTCTCAATCAATAATGGCTGTTTAACAAAATATTAGTAGCAAAATAGTTTAATGGCACGGTTTTTTGTATAATTTAGACACTCTTAAATCAACACCCTTACTATGCGGATAATGAAGAAGAATTTTAAAGTTTTATTTTTGGCAGTTTTTGTTTCTGTAGCTTCTTGCAGTTTCACAACTAAAGAATTTGAAAACCCGGATAAAGATAAATTATTACTCGATCTTATAACTTATGTTCTTGAAAAAGGACACTATGACCCAAAGGCTATCGACGATGCTTTTTCGGCTGATGTTTTTGAAAATTTCATTAAAGGCCTTGATCCTTTAAAAAGATACTTTTTAGCTTCAGATATTGAAGAGTTTAGTAAGTACAAAACTGAAATTGACGACCAAATAAAGAATAAAGATTTATCTTTTTTCAATTTAGTATATAATCGCTTCCAAGAACGAATGGAAGATGTGAAGAAAATCTACCCTGAAGTTTTAGACAAGCCCTTCAATTTTGAGGAAAAAGAAACTATTAATGTAGATTACGATAATATCGAATATGCTACGTCAACCAAAGCTTTAAAGGCTCGTTGGGAACAGCAATTAAAGTTTACAACACTTTCTAGCTATTACGACTATGTTGAAGAGCAAAAAACTAAACAAAAAGCTTTAGATAAAACCGATAACGATGATAATGCTGAAGTGGAAGATAATGATGACGAAAATGAAGAAGAATCGAGTGAAACCTCTGAAGAGCCATTCGAACCAAAATCTATGGCTGAGCTAGAGCAAAAGGCTCGAGAAACTGCAAAGACATCATTAGATGAATATTTCGATTTCACAAAAGATCTTGTGCGTAAAGATTATTTTGCAATTTATCTAAATACTATTGTTGAAGAGTTTGACCCACATAGCAACTATTTCGCACCGCCAGATAAGGATCGTTTCGACCTTCAAATGTCTGGAAAACTAGAAGGAATTGGGGCTAGACTTCAAAAGAAAAACGATTACATAACGGTAATTGAGGTAATAAGTGGAGGACCAGCTTGGAGAAGTGAACAAATTGAAGTTGGTGATGCTATCCTTAAAGTAAAGCAAGAAGGAGAAAATGAATCGGTAAGCATAGTTGGTATGCGTATAGATGATGCTGTAAAACTAATTAAAGGTCCAAAAGGAACTAAAGTTACACTTACAGTAAAGAATGTTGATGGAACTATTTCAGATAAAGTTATTACTCGCGATGTAGTTGAACTTGAAGAAACGTATGCTAAATCTTCATATATAGAAAATAACGGTCGCAAATTCGGACTTATAAATTTACCTCAGTTTTATTTCGACATGGAGAACTATAAAGAGCGCAATGCTGCCTCCGATGTTAAAAAAGAAATTCTACGTTTAAAAGAACAAGGAATGGAAGGACTTGTGTTAGACCTTCGAAATAACGGTGGTGGATCACTGAGAACTGCTGTGGATATTGCTGGGTTATTTATTAAGAAAGGACCAATTGTTCAGGTTTCTTCAGCAGGTAAAAAAGAGGTTTTAGAAGATGAAAGCAACGAAATTGTATGGGACGGTCCTTTAGTAATTTTAGTAAATGAACTCTCTGCATCAGCCTCAGAAATTTTAGCTGCTGCTATGCAGGATTATAAAAGAGCTATTGTAATTGGTAGCAAACAAACATACGGAAAAGGTACTGTGCAAAATGTTGTAGATTTAAACCAATGGGTCAGAAACAATGATATAGGAGACTTAGGAGCTATAAAAATTACATCACAAAAATTCTACCGAGTTAATGGTGGTTCAACACAATTAGAAGGTGTAAATAGTGATGTTGTTATGCCAGATCGTTACAGTTATATCGATATAGGGGAGCGTGATTACCCAAACCCACTACCTTATGATAAAATTGATGCGGCTAAGTATGATATTTGGGATGGCTATATTGGTTTTCAAGAAACCATTGATAACAGTAAAGCTAGAATGGCTAAAAATGAGCAGTTGCAACTAATAGATGAAAATGCGAAGTGGATTAAAGAGCGCAGAGATGAAAAGGAAGTGAATCTTAACTTTAATGATTATACTGCCGAAATTGAAAAACGTAAAGAAATAAGTAAACGTTTTGAGGCAATTGATAAGTATGACAATAAGCTAACTTTTAAATCTTTGCCTTATGAAGTTGAATTGATGAAACAAGATACAACGCTTTCAGAAAAACGTAAGAGATGGCATAAAAGCTTAAGTAAAGATATTTATGTTGAAGAAGCTATCCACGTGTTAGAAGACTTAAAACTTAATAATATAAAAGCTAAAAAAGTAGCGGATATTAAAAACTAGTACTTTCGAGTATTTCTAGAAGACAGATTTAAAACCTACAAGATTTCAAAAACCTTGTAGGTTTTTTTATGGCTATTCACCTAAAATTTTCAGTAAATTTGAAACGTGAAAAACTCAACCTCATTAACACAAATAGCGCTTCAGAAGTTTAAAAAGAACTTCTGGGGCGTTTTCAGTTTGGGGTTTTTAATGGTTTGTGTATTAGTGGCCATATTCGCTTACGCATTGGCGCCGGATAATTCACAAAATGCAAATCAGATGCACTTGTCAATTCATTCTAAAAACCCTGGGTTTTCGGTACAAATGCTTACAATTCCTGTTGCCATAGAAGATCAAAACCCAATCTCGGTTTTCTTTTTTGGTGAAAAGAATGCAAATACTGAAATTCCTATTTCAAATTATTCATTAAAGTCTAATACTATCGAGATAACCGAATATACTCCTGAGGGCACTGATGGACTTCAAAAGGAATATTCAGTATCGCTTTTTCTTGATGTTTCTTCAGTGAAGGAAATTCCTAACAAATACATATCAGAAAAGAAATTCTATCTCGGAACAGATAAATATGGCCGTGATCTGTTAAGCCGAATGTTAATTGGAATCCGAATCTCGCTTGCCATAGGGTTTGTAGCGGTCTTTATTTCCTTGGTAATTGGGATTACAATGGGCGCAATTGCTGGGTATTTTGGAGGGAAAGTGGATGCAGCAATTATGTGGGTAATTAACGTTACTTGGTCTATTCCAACGTTACTATTAGTGATAGCTATCACCTTAGCTCTTGGTAAAGGTTTTTGGCAGGTTTTTATCGCTGTAGGGCTCACAATGTGGGTAGAAGTTGCAAGAGTGGTTAGAGGGCAGGTAATGGGTGTGAAACAGATGCAATACGTAACTGCTGCTCGAGCTCTTGGTTTTAATGACTTTAGAATTATAGTAAAACATATTTTGCCTAATAGTATGGCGCCAGTTATTATAATTTCGGCAGCCAATTTTGCGGGAGCAATCTTAATAGAAAGTGGCCTTTCGTTTTTAGGGATAGGTGCTCAGCCGCCAATGCCAAGTTGGGGAGGAATCATAAAAGATCACTACGCATATATTATTTTAGGAAAACCTTATTTAGCCTTAATTCCTGGCCTTGCAATTATGAGCTTGGTTACGGCTTTTATGCTAATCGGGAATGCTTTAAGAGATGCTATGGATGTGAGAAATTAATGTTATTCATTAAATCTTAAACTCATAGAATAAACACTTCAAACTTTTAAAGATTATAAGTTAATAGTATTTTTGACCCTATGAATCGAAAATACATTTATCCCTTAGTTATTATTATTCTTACCGTTGTATTGTACTATTCAGACGATATCTTTAATGGGAATAATAATATTATTTCAGATACATCAACACAAGTTGTTAGAAATTCGAAA
This sequence comes from Aequorivita sp. 609, assembly GCF_014212065.1. Classification (NCBI taxonomy): domain Bacteria; kingdom Pseudomonadati; phylum Bacteroidota; class Flavobacteriia; order Flavobacteriales; family Flavobacteriaceae; genus Aequorivita; species Aequorivita sp. 609. Next base: position 189,613 of record NZ_JACJVM010000006.1, read on the forward strand.
GAATTTGATGACTCATTTCTTCCAGAATCTACTACTGGAGCTATAGTAAGACACAACTATTTCACACTTTCTTATTCTGAAGATCATGAACAGGCAGAATGGGTTGCTTATGAGCTTAGTAAAAGCGATTTGTCTAGAAATGAATTTAAAAGACCTTATTTTGAAATTGACAATAAGGTGTCAACAACATCTGCAGACTGGCGCAATTACAAAAACTCTGGTTATGATCGCGGGCATTTAGTTCCTGCTGGTGATAGAAAAATGTCTTTTGAAGCTTATAATGAAACTTTTTTAACCAGTAATGTTAGTCCTCAAAACCGTGAATTTAATGCTGGAATTTGGAATCGTTTAGAACAAAAGGTTAGGTATTGGGCAAATAAATACGACGGAGTTTATGTGGTAACTGGAGGTGTTTTAAATGGAAATATGGAAACTATTGGGTATGAAAATGTTTCTGTGCCTAATGAGTTTTATAAAATTGTTGTAGATGTTACAGATGGCAATCATAAAGCTATAGCTTTTTTAATCCCCAACGAACCTAGTAGTAAGTCTTTTTATGAATATGTAGTTTCTATCGACGAAATAGAAGCTAAAACAGGTATAGATTTCTTTCCTGCCTTGCCTGATTCAATCGAAGATAAAATGGAAAGTATGATTGACTTAAAAGCTTGGGGAAAGAAGTAGCTAAAAAAGTTTTCGGTTAGCAGAAAATACTAAATTTCAGCTCTGTGTTAGGTGTAGTAATAGTTGGCTGCATCTAGCTTTACAAATATAAAAAGTAAGATAGTAAAGCCCCATAGTCCAGATCCTCCGTAACTAAAGAAGGGGAGTGGAATACCAACGGTTGGAAATATACCAGTAACCATCCCTATATTCACAAAAAAGTGAAGAAAGATAATTGCTGCTACACTATAGCCATAAACCCTCCCGAATTGATTTTTCTGTTTTTCAGCTTTATAAATAATTCTGAGAATGAGGCCAATAAATAGGAGGACTACAATCATACTTCCTACAAATCCCCACTCTTCACCAACCGTACTAAAAATGTAGTCGGTATGCTGTTCAGGTACAAAATTTCCTTTCGTTTGTGTGCCTTGTGTCCAGCCTTTTCCTAACCATCCACCATTCGAAATTGCAATTTCACTTTGGTTTGTATTGTAGCCAATTCCTCGTGAATCAACTTCTTTACCAAGAACTATATTAAAACGGTCTCTATGGTGTTGTTTAAATACATTGTTGAAGATATAGCTCACTGAAAATGCAAACCCAATACAAGCAACAACAATCATTATATATTTTAAAACATTGGGGCGTTTTTTTCTATTTCTGTAATAAACTATTACAGCAATTAGTAAAACCGCTACTGCCGCCCAAACTGCTCCAAACGCAAGTGTAGAAACAAAAATAACGGTGGCAAAAAGTCCTAGTAATAAATAAACTCCGTGTAATCCTTCTCTGTATAATGGAAATACAAATGCAGCATACACCAATACACTTCCAGGGTCTGGTTGTAGTATAATGAGTATAACAGGAAGAGCTAGAATAATAAATGCACTTATTTGGTGCTTTAACTCTTGCATATTGGTTTGAATGTCACTTACGTATTTCGCAAGTGCTAGACCAGTAGCTGCTTTGGCAAATTCACTGGGTTGAATGCTGAAACCACCAAAGTCATACCAAGCAGTTGTTCCAGCTATAGTACGGCCAAACACAAAGAGCCCTGCAAGGGAAAGTAAGGAGACTAAATAAATAATACTTGCGTAATTTTCGTAAAATTTTGATTCTATTGCTAATATGAAAATGATAAGTATAAAACTTAATCCTATCCAAATCATTTGTTTGCCGTAAATCTGCTTAAAATCAAAATATCCCTGAGCAGAATCACTGAGCGATGCGGAGTAAATATTAATCCAGCCCATAGAAACTAAGGCGATGAAAATAAAAATCATCAACCAGTCAAATTTCATATATGATTTAGCTGCAGACATTATCTATTAATTGTAAAAGGTTTTCCGCTATGTGGCTTAGCATATTCATCTTCTAGACTACCTTCTAGGATAAATTTCTCCATATCCTTTCTAGTTATTTCACCTTTAATGTATTTTTCAATCATTAAACCAGCGATTCTACCTGCCCAACGAGAACCCCAATATCCGTTTTCTACAAATACTGCTAAAGCTATTTTAGGATTATCTTTTGGTGCAAAGGCCACAAAAATGGAGTGGTCGGTAAGTTGTACGCGTTTTCCATCGATTCTGGTAAAGTTTTCGGCTGTACCTGTTTTACCGCATATTTCAATTCCTGGTATTCTAAGATAAGATGCAGTTCCCGATTCGTAAACTTGATACATTCCTTCAACCACAGGTTCAAAATGCTTAGGGTCGATGGTTGTATGGTGTTTTTCTTTGAATTTTTGTGGAATGGTATCAGTTCCAATTATGTTTTTAATTACGTGGGGAGTATAATACCATCCTCGGTTTGCAATGGCAGCTGTAAAGTTCGCCATTTGAATTGGTGTTAAGTTAATTTCACCTTGACCAATAGAGTTTGAAATGGTAGCAGTTGAAAACCATCTGTATTTTGGGAAATTATAAAAGCGATTATAAAATTTAGAATCTGGAATAAGTCCTCTCTTTCCACTTGGTAGGTCGTATCCTAAGAAGTTACCAAGTCCGAAACTCGCTAAATGTTCTTTCCATTTATCGGTACCTTCTTGAATGGTAGAGTAATTATCAACAGATCTGCGGTATAGCGTTGCAAAGTAAGTGTTACAAGATTTTGCAATACCATAAACCATACTTGTGGCGCCGTGAGCCCCGTGACATTTCATCAAACGTCTTCCATTGTAATAGTACCCTCCAGGACAGTTTATTCGGTCGTCTTCTGTGGTTACATTTTCTTGAAGTGCAATAAGTGCGGTTAATGCTTTAAAGGGAGATCCTGGTGGGTATTCACCCATTAAACCTCTATCGTATAAAGGCTTTGCAATGGTATCATACCACAGTTTTGTAAAGTTTTTCGATCTGTCCCTTCCTACCAATAGCGATGGATCGTAACTTGGCGCTGTAACAAGGGCAAGGATTTCACCAGTACTTGGTTCGATAGCAACTATACCACCTCTTTTGTTAACCATTAACTTTTCTCCATACTCCTGAAGTACTGCATCTATAGTAAGTTGTATATCCTTACCTCTTTCTGGAATTGTGTCGAATACTCCGTCTTTATAAGGCCCAATATCTCTGTTAAAGCGATCTCTTTGTATGTATTTTACTCCTTTTACGCCGCGTAAAACTTCCTCGTATTCTTTTTCAACACCAGCGGTTCCAATTAGTTCCCCCATTTGGTAATAGGGATTCTTTTTAATAATTGCGTTGTTTACTTCAGCAATATATCCTAGAACGTTAGCAGAGTGTTTTACTTGATAGTCGCGAAGGGAACGACGCTGAATGTAAAAGCCTTCATACTTGTACATTTTTTCTGAAAGTGAAGCATAGTCGGCTTTGTTTAGTTGTGGGACCACTACTGAAGGTAACCTCGGAGAGTAAATTTCAGCCTTACGTAACACTTCTTTAAAATCTTCTTTAGAAATCTTTAAAAGTTTACAAAACTCCAAAGTATCTAATGGCTTCACATCTCTAGGGATAACCATGACATCATACGAAGGTTGATTGGAAACTAAGAGGTTTTCATTACGATCAAATATATACCCGCGTTGCGGATAATCATACATCACTTTAATAGCGCTATTTTGCTCAAGAGATTCTGGAGAAGAATCTAACACTTGCAGATAAAAAAGCCTAGCCGTGAAAAGTACACCACTTAGTAAAACTAATGCTATAAGTACAACTTTTCTCATTTCGATTTTCTATTGAACAAAATCATTGTACACATTGTCAAGACTATTGTGAATATTCCTGAAAATAACGTAGATTTTAATAACAATGGTATATGTTTAAAACTAAATATTTCTAGTGAAAACATAACAAAATGATGCATTAATACTAATGAAGTGATATAAGTAATTTTTTCTGTTGTATCTGCTTTTTTAATTTTTACAGATTTGTATTCGTAGCTTACCCCAAATGAATACTTTAAAACAAACGGACGAACGTATGCGATAAACGCCGATGCAGCCGCGTGAACACCACCTGAATCTTCAAAAATATCGATAGAAAGACCTAAAAGGAAGCTTAAAAAAATTAGTAAACTTTTATTACCATCAAGAGGGAATAGTAGTATAAAATAGATATAAAGAAATGGATTGATGTAACCGCCTAAATTAATATTATTAAGCAGTAGCACTTGTATAAAAACAAGCACTATAAACCGTACTATATTAATTAATATATCGTTACTCTGCATCTTCCACTCTTTTTTCTAGCTCATTGATCTCTATTGCATCATTATTTTTGATTAAAAATACGTGCTCAAGACTAGTCATATCATTAAATAAATCGATGTTTACGTAATAATAATTATCGTCATTGTCTAGGTGAAAATCCTTCACGGTTCCAATTAGTACACCTTCGGGAAAAATAGTTGATCGCCCACCTGTGATGATTGTATCTCCCTTTTCAATATCTGCAATTCTTGGGATATCAATCAACTGTGCTATGTTTGGGTCTTTTGTATTCCAGATAAGCGATCCAAAATGGCTAGATTTTTTCAATTTAGCGTTAATTCTACTTTTGGTGTTTAATATAGATTGAACAGTAGAATAGTTGTTTGATATATCGCTTACAATCCCAACAATACCTTTTGAAGAAATAACGCCATAATCTCTTTTAATGCTATCTCTTCTACCTTTATCTAAGGTAAGTTGGTTTTTAGTTTTCGAATAGTTATTGTTGATTACTCGTGCAGAATAATACTCAAATTTGTTGATGATATTACCGCTATCTAAAGTAGGAGCTAAGTTCAATTCATTGTATTGACTTAGTTTTTTACGGAGCATTAAATTTTCTTGTAATAAATCTTCGTTTTCCTTAGCTAGCGTAAAATAATCTGTAATATTATTTCTCACAGTATAGACTCCACCAGTTAGAACGTTTGCGGAACTTATAAATTTGTTGTTGTGGTAATTGTGAGATTGAATCGTTAAAGCAAGAGCAATAATAAACAATACAGCAAATAACAGGAAGTTTTTATTCCGTATAAAGAAAAATATTATTTGCTGCATTGCTTAATAGGGTTAAAATATTCTGCTTTCTAATGGTAGCAACGCCATAAACAGTATGCTATTGTTTTTGATTAATCGCTTTTAGGAAATTATTTTATAAGTACGCTTTTGTATTTACTAAGATTCTTCAAGCATATTCCTGTGCCACGAACTACTGCGCGTAAAGGATCTTCAGCGATATAAACTGGTAAATCAGTTTTTTGTGAAAGTCTTTTATCTAATCCGCGTAGCATTGAACCACCACCTGCAAGGTAAATACCGGTGTTGTAAATGTCGGCAGCAAGTTCTGGAGGAGTTTGTGATAATGTCTCCATTACAGCGTCTTCTATACGTAGAATAGACTTGTCTAATGCTTTTGCAATTTCTCTATATGAAGTTTGTACTTGTTTTGGTTTTCCAGTTAATAAATCACGTCCTTGAACGTCCATTTCGTCTGGTGGAAGCTCAAGGTCTTCAGTTGCAGCACCAATTTGAATTTTTATCTTTTCAGCAGTGCGTTCACCTACATAAAGGTTGTGCTGAGTTCGCATATAATAAACGATATCGTTTGTAAATACGTCACCAGCAATTTTAACAGATTTGTCGCAAACAATACCACCAAGGGCAATAACTGCAATTTCTGTTGTACCACCTCCTATATCCACAACCATGTTTCCTTTTGGTTGCATAATATCAACTCCAATACCAATTGCGGCAGCCATAGGTTCGTGGATCAAGTAAACTTCTTTTCCGTTTACTCTTTCGGCACTTTCTTTTACCGCACGCATTTCCACTTCAGTAATACCACTTGGAATACAAACAACCATACGCAATGAAGGTTTAATCCATTTCTTTTTTAAAGCAGGAATATCACTGATAAACATGTTTATCATCTTTTCACTCGCGTCAAAATCTGCAATTACACCATCCTTTAACGGACGAATAGTCTTGATGTTTTCGTGAGTTTTCCCCTGCATCATAGCGGCTTCACGACCTACCGCAATTATTTTTCCAGTAGTACGATCGCGGGCTACTATAGATGGCGCATCCACAACTACTTTGTCATTATGAATTATCAGTGTGTTCGCGGTACCAAGGTCAATGGCTATTTCTTCAGTTAGGAAGTCAAAAAATCCCATAGTTTTTAATTAGCGGTGTTGAATATTAAGCTGTTGTAATTTATATTAACAAAAGTAATGATTTTTTAATGCTTAAAATGACGTGTTCCGGTAAATACCATTGCCATATTATGCTCGTTGCAATAATCAATACTTAGTTGATCTTTAATAGAACCTCCAGGCTGAATTACTGCAGTAATACCTGCATTGTCTGCAATCTCCACACAATCAGGGAAAGGGAAAAATGCGTCACTTGCCATTACAGCTCCTTCAAGTTCAAAGTTAAACGACTTTGCTTTGTCAATTGCCTGTCTAAGTGCATCTACGCGGCTTGTTTGTCCGGTTCCACTAGCGCAAAGTTGTTTTCCTTTTGCCAGGACAATTGTATTACTCTTAGTGTGCTTGCATATTTTAGAAGCAAACAACAAGTCTTCTAACTCAGATGAACTAGGTTTATTGTTAGTTGAATGTGTTAAAATATCAGCAGTATCGGTAATATTATCTTTATCTTGAACTAAAACTCCGTTCAAACAAGTTCTTACAGTTTTTGAAGGTAGTTCAATTTCTTTTTGAATTAATAGAATTCTATTCTTTTTTCCTTCTAAAATTTCTTGAGCCTGTTTTGAGTAAGAAGGAGCAATTACTACTTCACAAAAAAGACTGTGAACTTCAATAGCTGTAGCTTCGTCAATTTCAACATTACTGATTAAAATTCCTCCGAAAGCTGAAACAGGATCACCTGCCAATGCATCTAAATAAGCTTCTTTTACAGTGTCACGTTGTGCAATTCCACAAGCGTTGTTATGTTTAAGAATAGCAAAAGTTGGTGCTTCGCCTTTAAATTCGTTCATTAGGTTTACTGCGGCATCAACATCCAGAAGGTTGTTGTAGCTCAATTCCTTACCGTGAAGTTTAGTAAACATTTCGTCAAAATCTCCGAAGAAGAATCCTTTTTGGTGTGGGTTTTCGCCGTAACGTAACTCCTGACCTTTAGTTTCACTTATCTTAAACGCTGGTAAGTTTTCTTCTGAATTGAAGTAATTAAAAATAGCAGTGTCGTAATTAGAAGAAACATTAAATGATTTTGCAGCAAAACGCTTGCGATCTTTAAGTGAAATTTCTCCGTCGTTTGCTGAAATTAATTCTAAAAACTCAGCGTAATCATCAACTGAAGAAACACAAATAGTGTCTTTAAAGTTTTTAGCTGCGGCACGAATTAACGAAATACCACCTATGTCAATTTTTTCAATAATATCTTCCTCTGACGCTCCAGAAGCAACAGTTTTTTCAAAAGGGTATAAATCGACAATTACAGCATCCAACTGTGGAATGTTGAATTTTTCCATTTCCGCAACGTCACTCTCGTTATCTTGTCGGTTTAAAATTCCTCCAAAAACTTTTGGGTGTAATGTTTTTACACGACCACCTAGAATTGATGGATAATCGGTAATGTTTTCAACGGCAATTACATCGATGCCTAAATCGTTTATGAATTTTTCGGTGCCTCCTGTTGAGTAAATTTTTACATTTTGTTCATGCAATTTTTTTACGATAGGAGCTAGTCCTTCTTTGCTAAAAACAGAGATTAAAGCTGACTTGATTTTCTTGGAATTGTTCATTGCTAAAAATTAAGGTGCAAAAGTACATAATTGAATAGTAAATTTGTAACATATACAATGAGAAAACGTCTTACATTTAATAAATTTATCAACCAGGTCGAAAACGAAATCGTCAATCGCTAATTTAAAATCTTAATGCTTATATATCTTCGCGTTTTAAAGGAAAGTTTCAACTTCGCATTAAATGCACTTCGGAACAATAAATTGCGGACTTTTTTGTCTTTAGTTGGAGTAACTATTGGAATTTTTTCGATTATAGCTGTACTTGCAGCAGTAGATTCTTTAAAACGGGAGATAGAGGGGAGTATGAGTGGACTAGATAATAGTACAATCATCATAATGCGTTTTAGTTTTGGACCTACCGAAATCCCCCGTTGGAAATGGCAACAGTTTCCAGATGTTACTTATGACGAATTTCAATACATCGAACGAAATACTCCAAATTTAGAAGCTGCATCTTTCACATTAGGCGTGCCAAACGAAAGTATAAAATCGGAAAGCAATCAAGTGGATAATGTGCCTATTGGTGCAGTTACAGAAAGCTATTACGATATTGAAGCGCTTAAGCTTGGCCAAGGAAGGTTTTTTAATGCTGCAGAATCTAATAGCGGCTCAATGGTTGTGGTTGTTGGAGACGAAATTGCGAATCAACTTTTTGGAGATGCTGCTAATGCCATTGGAAAAGAAGTGAGAATTTACGGACGAAGATTTAATGTAATTGGGGTTTTAGAAAAAGAAGGCGCTGGTTTATTCGGTAATTCAAAAGATACTTCTGTTTGGATTCCAGTAAATATTGTTAGACGAATATTTGGAGATAACAACAAAAATACTTTCCCTCAAATTGTAGTAAAACCTGAAAAAGGAGTTGACAATGCCGAGTTTATCGCAATGCTAACCCAACAACTCCGATTAAAACGAGGTTTAAAACCAGATGAGGTTAGTACTTTTTTTATTAATCAACTTCAAGGCTTTGCCGATTTAATAGACAATATTACAGGAAGTATGAACCTCATTGGGTTGATAATTAGTGGTTTTTCATTATTGGTTGGAGGCTTTGGAATTGCAAACATTATGTTTGTGAGTGTAAAAGAACGAACCAATTTAATTGGAATTCAAAAATCATTAGGAGCTAAAAATAAATTTATCTTATTCCAGTTTTTATTTGAAGCTGTAATCTTAGCTGTAATAGGCGGTTTGATAGGGTTGTTCTTAGTATTTATAGTTTCAATCTTAGCATCGCAATTTACGGGCGATTTTGAATTTGTGCTTTCGCCGTGGAATATGCTTATCGGCACTGCTATAAGTGCAGCTATAGGTTTAATATCTGGAATACTTCCTGCAATTTCAGCGTCGAGATTAGATCCAGTTGAAGCAATTAGAACTGGAATGTAAAGCATTGCGATTTGCAGAAACATCACATTAAAAACAAAATTCCAAAAGCATTTTATTATGTCTTTGGAATTTGTTAGTCATTAGAAGGTTCAGTTCTAGAATTTTCGCAGTGGTTACCACTAAAGTATCTCCGCAACCTTTTCGTTCACCCATTCTAAAAATTTCTCGTCTGCTTCAGTAAATGGATCTGCAGTATTAGAGTCGATATCTATCTGACCAATGTTTTTACCATCTTTAAAAAGTGGAATTACAATTTCAGCTTTAACAGTAATGCTACAAGCTATATAATTGTCTTGTGCTTTTACATCTGGTACTACAAAGTTTTGATTGCTAACAGCTACTTGTCCGCAAATCCCTTTCCCAAAAGGAATAACGGTATGATCTGTTGGCTCGCCTGCATATGCTTTTAAGTGAAGTGTTTTTTCTGCTTCATTTGCAAAATAAAACCCAACCCAATCGTAATAGCTTACAGTTGTTTGCAGTAATTCACAAACTTGATTTAGGCGCTCATTTGTACTCACAGCATCATTGGCTAGAATTGTATTTATATTTGGTTTTAACTCTGAAAAAGGCATAGTTTTATGGTATCTAAAATGTTTAGGCAAAAGTATTTTAAATCGCTCATTAAGCACCAAAAACAAATAATGTATTTTTGTTAAAATTGAACAAAAAATTAAACTGTAACTTTTCAAATATCTAAAAACTAATCGGTGAAAGAACTCTTGTTGAAATACAAATCAGTGGTGCGCTTTGTAGGTCTTTTTATCGGAACGTATTTGTTGCTGGGTATTCTGTATTCAGTTTATTTAAATTTATCTAAAAACGGTTCTTTTTATCCTGATTATATCACACACCTTGTTGCGAAGCAGAGCAATGCTGTGTTGAACACCTTTGGCTATGCTGCATATTTAAATCCAGCACAAACCGTAGAGGGGATGTTGTTGACAATAGACGGGAGATACACCGTAAATATTGTAGAAGGTTGTAACTCGGTGAGTGTAATCATTCTTTTTGTAGCCTTTATTATTGCATTTGCAGAAAAATTTAAGAAAACTATTCTTTACATCTTTGCAGGCGCAGTGTTAATTTACATAATAAACATTATTCGAATAGCTATTTTAACTGTAGCACTTTATAAATTCCCTGAATATGAAAACGTGCTTCACGCCGTAGTTTTTCCAGGAATAATTTATGGTTTTGTATTTATACTGTGGATGGTATGGGTGCGAATGTTAAATGTGAATCCGAAATCAAATCTTGTAAAGTGAGTAATCTTATAAGAATATTACTAGTTGTAATTCTCACTTCCTTATTAGTGCTAGTTCGCGCTTTTGAAGACACTCTTTTTTACGATCCTCTATTGAATTTTTTTAAATCCGATTATAAAACCGCGCCTCTTCCTGAAATGGATGTGTATTTGTTGCATGTGAATACAGCATTTCGATTTGTTCTAAATTCTGTTATTTCACTAGGAATTATATCGTTACTATTTGGAAATAGGGAAGTGATTAAAATTTCATTGTTTCTTTATGCAATACTTTTCGTGGTACTAATGATTGTATTCAGTTTAATAATTTACATCTCAGAAGGAACATCGAGTCATTTTGTACTTTTCTATGTGCGTCGTTTTTTAATTCAACCGTTGTTCCTTTTGATATTACTTCCAGCCTTTTATTTTCATAATTACAATTCAAATTGAAATCAATATATTTGCAACTTAAATTTAAAATTCATTATGAAAAAGTTATCTTTTGTTGTTTTAGCGTTTACAGCTATTGCATTTACGTCTTGTAAGGACAATGAGAAAAAGGTGGAAGAGCCTGAAATAGTTACTGTTGATAATACTGCTTCTGAAAAAGAAGTTTATGAAATTTCAGAAAGAGAAGCTGAATTCAACGACCCAAAGGTAGAAGCTATTTTTGACCAATATATTGAAGTTCAAGAAGCTTTAGTGAATACTGATGCTGAAAAAACAGCTTCAGAATCTTCTAAGCTTGAAGTTCTTATTAAAGAAGTAGAAGTAAATGAAGCTACTCAAACAGCAGTTGCTGCTATGGCTGCATCAGAGGATGTTAATGTACAGCGTGAGCATTTTGAAGTTCTTACTGCAGGGATTGAAGGTATGCTAGAAGGAGCATTAGCGTCTGGTACACTTTACAAACAATATTGCCCAATGGCTTTTAATAATAAAGGTGCTGCTTGGATTAGTAGTGGTAAAAATATTCTAAACCCTTATTTCGGTGATAAGATGCTGAAATGTGGTAGGGTTGATTCAGAAATTAACTAATTACAAAAAAGCCTTCCAATATTTCGGAAGGCTTTTTTTTGTATTTTTGCTTTATAATGAAAAAAGTGATATCCATATTCTTGTCCATATTGATGCTCGTTAGCAGTTCAGGAATAGCTTATGCCCAACATTTTTGTGGGGGTATGGAAATCACTTCTGAGGTTATATTAGTCGAAAAACAGCTTTCCTGCGGAATGGATGCAGAACCTTCCGACGCTAATTGCGAAATGGAAAACTTAACTTCTGAAGCCCCAGATTGTTGTGATGACCATATAACTAAAATACAAACCGACGAAAATTTTACCAAGGCATCTTTTGATGTTAAGTTCAACAAAACCTTTGTCGCTACATTTGTTTCGGTATTTGTACTGCAGGAAGTTGATATAACTTCTTTTCAAAAAATCTTCTATGCGGAATACAATCCGCCACCTCTCGAACGGGATTTAAATATTCTCTACGAGACCTTCTTAATTTGATTTCTTAAATCTATTTGTGCTTATATTTCATTAATTTGGAATGTAGGTTTTGCTGTATAAAACTTTTAGAACAGTAATTCGATTAACTATAGATTTAAAATCAAAAAAAAATGACACATAAATATACTATAGACGGAATGACCTGTAATGGTTGTAGAAGTCACGTGGAAAAGATACTTAATGATGTTGAAGGTGTTTCTAATGCATCTGTAAACCTTGAAAAAGGTGAAGCAGTGATTGAAATGGAGCAGCATATCCCGCTTAAAGTTTTTGAGAGTGCATTGAAATCAGACGGGGGTAAATACAAAATTTCTTCACCTGATGATACTGTGAAAGAAGCTTCGCTTAAGGAAAATGATAAGGAACAAAAACACAGTGAAAGCAGTTCTAGTGTTTATTATTGCCCCATGCACTGCGAAGGTGATAAAACATATGATAAGCCGGGTGATTGCCCTGTTTGTGGTATGCATTTAGTAGCTCAGCCAAGTAAAATAGCTACTGTTAAAGAGAGTTATCAAATTCACGGAATGACTTGCGATGGTTGTAGAAGTCACGTAGAACAGACTTTAAACAAAATTAAAGGAGTCGAGAAGGCGTCGGTAAACTTAGAAAAAGGAGAAGCTGTAATCGAAATGAAAAGTCAGATTCCTTTAGAAGTTTTTGAAAAGGCTTTCGAGGATGATGGAGGAAGTTATAGTATTGCTGTAAAAGGCGATACAGAGGCCGCTGCTAGACACCAAAAGCGAAAGGAAGAAAGAAGAGCAAGCCAAAGCAAATCAGGAACTTTTTATTGCCCGATGCACTGCGAAGGTGACAAAACCTATGATAAGCCTGGCGATTGCCCCGTTTGTGGAATGGATTTAGTGCCTATGGCAAGTAATTCTGCAGATGAAGCGGCAGATGACAGTGGCTATAAACTACTGCTGAAAAAATTCTGGATAGCCGTTGCTTTTACAATTCCAATATTTATTATCGCAATGTCTGAAATGATTCCTGACAATCCGTTGTATGAATGGATGCCGATGAAAAATTGGAATTGGGTTCAATTCGTCTTGTCTATTCCTGTTGTGTTCTATGCTACTTGGATGTTTTTTGAACGCGCCTATAGATCCATAAAAACCTGGAACTTAAATATGTTTACCTTAATCGGTATTGGTGCAGGTGTCGCTTGGATTTTCAGTGTTTTCGGAATGTTGTTTCCAGATTTTTTCCCTTCTCAATTTAAAACTGAATCGGGAAGTGTTCACGTTTATTTCGAATCGGCTGCTGTAATTCTTACTTTGGTGTTAATGGGGCAGGTGCTAGAAGCTCGAGCTCATAACCGCACAAATTCTGCAGTAAAGGAATTATTGAAACTCGCGCCTAATAAGGCTGTAAGAGTTGTAGATGGTGTAGAAGAAACAATTGCGATAGATGATATTCAATTAGGGGATAAACTTCGTGTAAAACCTGGTGAGAAAATTCCTGTAGACGGTAGTATAATTGAAGGTGAAAGCTCGATAGACGAATCGATGATAACCGGAGAACCTGTGCCTGTAACTAAATCAGTTGGTGACCAAGTAAGCTCGGGAACTATAAATGGGAAGCAGACCTTTGTTATGAAAGCAGAAAAAATTGGTAGCGATACTTTGCTATCTCAGATTATCGATATGGTTAATAAAGCCAGTATGAGTCGTGCTCCAATTCAAAAATTAGCAGATAAAATATCGGGTTGGTTTGTGCCAATAGTTGTTTTAATTGCCATAATCACTTTTGTGGTTTGGGCATTAATCGGTCCAGAACCTTCTTATGTGTATGCGTTAGTAAATGCTATTGCGGTTTTAATTATCGCATGTCCGTGTGCATTAGGACTTGCTACGCCAATGTCTGTTATGGTAGGTGTAGGGAAAGGAGCTCAAAATGGAGTGCTAATTAAAAATGCCGAATCTCTTGAAGCGCTTAATAAAATTGATGTGTTAATCATAGATAAAACAGGGACAATTACAGAAGGAAAGCCTTCGGTAGAAAAAGTGGGTTCGTCAGAAGGTTATTCTGAAGATGAGGTGCTTCAATATATAGTTTCACTCAATCAAAATAGTGAGCACCCTCTTGCTGATGCCACTGTTAAATATGGAAAAGAGAAAAAAGTAAACACAGTAGCAAGTGGTTTTAAAACTACAAGCTTTAATTCAGTTACAGGAAAAGGTGTTTCCGGAATTATCAATGGTAAAAAGGTGGCGCTTGGAAATGAAAAGATGATGGAAGAGGCTGGTGCTAAAATTTCTAATTCTCTGCAAGCTAATATTTCAGAAGGACAGAAAAAAGGTAAAACTGTTCCAATGCTTTCCGTTGAAGGTAATGTAGTTGGTTATGTTGTTATTTCTGATAAAATAAAGGCAACTAGTAAAAAAGCTATTGCTGATCTTCAAGAAAAAGGAATTGAGGTTATTATGCTTACTGGCGATAATCACCATACGGCGCAGGCGGTTGCCACGGAATTAAATCTAAAAGATTTTAAGGCAGAAATGCTTCCTCAAGACAAGCTTAAAGCAGTAGAAGAACTACAAGCTAAAGGTAAAAAGGTTGCAATGGCAGGTGACGGAATTAACGATGCTCCTGCTTTGGCTCAAAGCGATGTGGGAATTGCGATGGGAACGGGAACTGATGTAGCTATAGAAAGCGCCGGAGTTACTTTGGTTAAAGGTGATTTACACGGAATTGTAAAAGCGTTTCAACTAAGTGAAAAGGTGATGAGAAACATTAAACAGAATCTGTTTTTTGCAATGATTTACAACACGCTAGGTGTTCCAGTTGCTGCAGGAGTGCTGTTCCCTGTTTTTGGAATCTTGTTGTCTCCTATGATTGCGGCTTTAGCAATGAGTTTTAGCTCGGTTTCAGTTATAACAAATGCTTTAAGATTGCGTGCTGCTAAAATTGATTAAATAAAATAAAAAAACTTTAAAGCATAGGACGAATATCAAACTGAGAAGTAGGCTTATGTTTTAGGTTTAAAAGAAACACTTATAAAATTATATGAAAAGTTATAAATTAATATTAATAGCCCTTTTATTTCCGCTCTCAATTTTTTCACAGGAAAAATTAAAAGGAATAATCACCGAAAACATCAATAATGATGAGGTTCCAGTGGCTGGAGCGAATGTATACTGGTTAAATACTTCGGTGGGTGCGGTTACAGATTTTGATGGAAATTTTGAAATTGAATACAAGCCAGAATACAAAAAAATGGTAGTGAGTTTTGTAGGGTATAAAACTGATACAATTACGGTTAATTCTTCAAAACGAATAAAGCATACACTTACTTCTAAAGCAAATTTAGATGAAGTAACGGTTTCAGCCCGTAAAAAGGCGAGCTCACGATCTTTTTTACAGTCTCAAAACGTGATTAATGTAAGCAGTGCTGAATTATTAAAAGCAGCTTGTTGCAATCTTGCGGAAAGTTTTGAAACAAACCCTTCTATAGATGTAAATTTTGCAGATGCTATTTCGGGAACAAAACAGATTAAAATGTTAGGGCTCACAAGTCCGTATATTTTAATTACAACCGAAAACGTACCAAGTATTCGTGGAGCGTCTCAAGCTTATGGATTGAGTTTCATCCCTGGGACTTGGGTGGAAAGTATACAAATAACTAAAGGTTCGGGAAGCGTAGTAAATGGTTATGAAAGTATTGCAGGACAGATTAATGCTGAACTTCAAAAACCGTTAACAGATGATAAGCTTTTTGTAAATGCCTATGGCTCTGGAAATGGAAGGTTTGAGTTGAATACTCATTTAAATACACAAGTAACTAATAGATGGAGTACGGGATTATATATTCACGGTAATATGCGTGATTATGAATTTGATAAAAACAATGATTCCTTTATAGATGCTCCATTAATGCAGCAGGTAAACGTTATGAATCGCTGGCAATATACCGATCAGGAAAATGGCTATGTTGGTTTTTTTAATGTAAGGTATTTGAATGATGAGAAGCAAACTGGTCAGGTGAATTTTGATCCCAAAATAGACCGTGGGACAACAAATGCTTGGGGAAGCGAAATTAAGACACAGCGATTTGATGTTTCAGGAAAATTTGGATTTGTTAACCCCGATATACCTTGGCGTACAGGTGGGATACAAATAGCATATAGCCATCACGACCAAGAATCTTATTTCGGATTAAACGATTACAATATTCAACATAACAGTTTGTATTCGCAATTAACGTATAACTCAATAATAAGTGATTCTAGGCATAAAATTAAAACTGGACTTAGCGGAACTTATGATAGTTACGAAGAGTTGGTTTTAACAGAAAACTACAGCCGAATTGAAAATTCAGTAGGTGCATTTTTTGAATACAACTTTGATAATTCTAGCAACTTGAGTTATAGCCTTGGGATTAGAGGAGATGTTCATAACAGACTTGGCGCTTTTGTTACGCCTCGTTTCCACTTGCGCTACACACCTTGGGATAAGTCTGCTATTCGTGTTTCTGCGGGAAGAGGAAAACGTAGTGCTAATATTTTCACAGAAAACCAAAGTCTATTCGCTACCTCACGTAGTTTAAATGTCTTAGGTAATTCTGGTAAAATATATGGACTAGACCCTGAAATTGCTTGGAATTATGGAATCTCGTATATGCAAGGATTTAATTTGTTCAATAGAAAAGCGGATATAACAGTTGATTTTTATAGAACAGATTTTGAAAATCAAATAGTGGTCGATTGGGAAAACCCTACAGAAATTAATTTCTATAATTTAGATGGTGAGAGTTATTCCAACAACTTTCAAGCAGAGTTTAATTATAATATGTTCGAACGCTTTGATATGCGTTTAGCCTATAAGTATTACGATGTAGAAACTACCTATTTAAGCGGAAAGAAACAGAATCCGTTAACGCCAAATCACAGGTTTTTCGCAAATGCTTCGTATGAAACTAAACTAAATACAAAAGGAGGAAACTGGAAGTTTGATGCAACTTACAACTATATAGGAGAACAGCGTTTTGCTTCGTCTGCAACCTATCTAAACACTATTGGTCTTTCAGAATTTTCTTCAAGTCTTTCAACAGTGAATGCACAGATAACTAAGGTTTTTTCAAACAGCTTTGAATTGTATGTAGGGGGTGAAAACTTGACTAATGTTAAACAAGAAAATCCAATTATAGGAAGCGACAATCCGTTTGGAGCTGGTTTTGATACAACCTATGTTTATGGACCAATTTTTGGGAGTTCATATTATGCGGGTTTGAGATATAGACTTAACTAATTGCTGTCTTTTATTATTTTATAAGGAAGTGATTATTTAAAAAAGTTTAGAGTAAAAAAACAAACAATTTATTAATTATTAAAATTCGAATATTATGCAAAAAATACTTTTAATTCTAGGAGTTATGTTTATAGGAGCAACAGGTTTTGCTCAAAACAAAAACGCAAAAGCAACTATTGAAGTAGATGGAGTTTGTGGCATGTGTAAAGAGCGTATTGAAAAAGCTTCAATTCAAGCTAAAGGTGTTAAAATGGCAACTTGGGATGTAGATACACATCAGTTGAGTTTAATTTACAACGAAAAGAAAACAGATTTAAACGCCATTCAACAAAGTATTGCCGATAGTGGTCACGATACTCAAGAAATAACGGCTACGGATGAAGCTTATGAAAATTTAATGGGTTGCTGTAAGTACCGCGATCCTAAAGTTGTCGAAGATCATCAATAGTTCTTTTTGAACTTTCACTTTATTTTATTATTTCTTTAATACACTAAGGCTAAATGAATTAGTAAATTGTATTTCATTATAAAAGCAATTACCATGAAAAACGAAAAGCTAATCCACGCCCTAGGCAATTGTATCAATCATTGTAATTATTGTGCAGATGCCTGTTTAGATGAAGACAATGTAAAAATGATGGTAAACTGTATCCGTTTGGATAGAGTTTGCGCTGAAGTTTGTAGTACATTAAACCAATTGTTAGCAATGAATTTTACCGACGTAGATGATTTGGTAAAATATTGTGCAAAAATTTGTGATATGTGTGCAGATGAGTGTTCAAAACACGATACACAACATTGTAAAGATTGTGCAGAAGCTTGTAGAAAATGCGCAGAAGAATGCAGGGCTTATTTAGCGTAGAATTAAAGTTCAAATTGTAGGTTATTAATATTATATCTATTAAGGGAGGTTTTATTTTAATTGAAGATATTTTTGTTTCGGACCTTAAGAGTAAAATTAACTTTATGGCGCTTATTGTGTGGTGATTACGTGTGGGTGTTACTTGAAATTAGAAAACATTAATGCACTATAATTATCGCAAATATCAATAAGAATAAAATTAATTTAATAGGTGTTATATATATTAAGGTATAATTACTTTAAAATCCACTTCCAGAAAACGAAGTGGATTTTAATTTTAAGCGGGTTATTTATAAAAAAGATTTCGATCTAATTTTTTAATTTTACGAGTTGAATAAAACATATTAATTACAAATAAATGAAACAAATTTTAGGAATAGGCTCTAGGATAAATCACTCCACTTACGGAAAAGGAGTTATTACAAATGTTACTGCAAAAATGTACTGGGTAACTTTTATTGAAAATGGCCTAGAAACAATTGGTGTTGACGATGAATTTGAAATTATTGAAGCTGCCGAAGACGAAGTAGATTCTGTAAGCTTTTACGAAGTAGAGAGAAGTCTTCGTGAAATTCTTAAAAAATGGAATGGTATAAGTGAAATAGTTCCTATCGCTGATAAGTGGAAAGGCGGTACAATGGTTTTGCAACCGGCAGATAGTAATTTAAGTTCTAAGGAAATTCCAATAGACACTTTTTTTCATAAAATAGTGATGTTGCGAGATAGGCTTAGAGTGATGGAGCAAAAGATAAATTCTAGTAAAGAATTAGATGAAAGTTTAAAAATTGACCTACAGCAATATATCACTCGTTGTTATGGAAGTTTAACAACCTTCAATGTTCTTTTTAAGAGTAACTCCCAAAATTTCAAAGGAGAAGGAGCTTCAAAATAATTTGTATATCCTATAAATTTAGAAACCTCAATTATTGCATTAAGTAATTGAGGTTTTTTTATTCGTGTAATATCTAATTTCTGAAAAAGGTCGTTATTATGTTAAAATGCAGAAAAAATCAAATTTATCGTCGTTTTAACCAAATTGTTAATAATGTGTGTGAAAATAATTTGACCCGCATAATTTCCGTATTAAAGCTAATATTAGTGTTCGCGCAAGCTTCGAAGCGTAACAAAATCAGATGATTGTGAAAAAAAATGGGTTTTTGATTATGATTTTTTCTTTGATAAAAAATTCTTTTCAGTTAAATAATTGTGAATCTACATCCATTAAAAGTTGGAATTGTAAGATTTTATTGGCACTTTTGAGGTGCTAATTCAAACAAACAAAAAAATGAAAACAAAGTTTAGTGGAATTTTAACGCTATTATTAGCGTTAGTTGTGCAGCTCGCGGTTGCACAAGAAAAATCGATTTCCGGAACGGTGACTGATGACACAGGTCTCCCGCTTCCAGGAGTTAACATTATTATAAAGGGTACTAGTACCGGAACACAGTCTGATTTTGATGGTAATTACTCCATTGAGGCTGCAGTTGGTCAAACACTCGTTTATAGTTATGTAGGTTTTGAAACCCAAGAGGTAGCTGTTGGGGCTTCAAATAGTATGAACGTTACTATGCAAGCCGGATCTGCTCTGGACGAAGTAGTAGTAACTGCACTTGGTGTATCTCGTGAGAAACAATCTCTTGGATACTCTACGCAGGAAGTAGGTGGTGACGATGTTGCTACTGTAAAAGGGAATAACTTTACAAATGCCCTTTCTGGTAAGGTTTCTGGTCTTCAGATTAGAAGAAACAACAACTTTGGTGGATCTACTAACGTAGTTATTAGAGGTAACACTTCTTTAACTGGAGATAACCAAGCTTTATTCGTTGTTGATGGTGTGCCAATTAGTAACAGAAATACCAACTCTGCTGGACAAACTCAAGCATCTGGTAACTATTATGACTACGGTAATGCTGCTGCAGATATTAACCCAGACGACATCGAAAGTATTAACGTACTTAAAGGTGCTGCTGCATCTGCACTTTACGGTTCACGTGCTGCAAACGGTGTAATTATTATTACTACTAAAAAAGGTAAGTCTGCAAAAGGATTAGGAGTTACTCTTAATAGTAATGCAACTGTTGGTTTTATCGACAAAAGTACTTTTGCTGAATACCAAACACAGTATGGTCCTGGATATGGTGACTACTTCACTTTTGGTGATGTTGATGGTGATGGTATTGATGATCAAATTGAGAACTATGGAGATGATGCATCTTATGGTCCAGCTTACGATCCAAACTTATTTATCTATAAGTGGGATTCGTTTGATCCAGCTTCACCAAACTATTTAAAGAAAACTGCTTATACTGCAGCAAAGAATGGCCCTATTACTTTCTTTGAAACTCCAGTAACACTTACTAACTCTATCTCTATTTCTAATGGATTAGAAGGTGGTTCGTACCGTATGTCTTATACTAAATTAGATCAATCAGGTCTTATGCCAAATAGCCAGATAGATAGACATAACTTTATCTTTAGTG
Organism: Aequorivita sp. 609; assembly: GCF_014212065.1. Lineage (NCBI taxonomy): Bacteria > Pseudomonadati > Bacteroidota > Flavobacteriia > Flavobacteriales > Flavobacteriaceae > Aequorivita > Aequorivita sp. 609. Next base: position 210,258 of record NZ_JACJVM010000006.1, read on the forward strand.
GAACTTACGATGTTAGTGAAAAATTAACTGCTAGTGGTTTTGCTAACTATATTAAGTCTGATGCACTTGGACGTAACTCTACTGGTTATACAGACAACGTTGTTGGTATGATGAAGCAGTGGTGGTCTAACAGTACAGACTTGCAGGCTCAAAGAGATATTTATTTTGCTACAAAAAGAAACGTAACTTGGAACCCAAATAGTACAACTCCAGGTGCAGCACCACTATACTGGGATAACCCATACTGGACACGTTACGAAAACTACCAAAATGATGGAAGAAGCCGTTTTATTGGTAACTTTGAGTTAAACTACGAATTGGCTGACTGGGTAAATGTAACAGGTAGAGTTTCTACTGATACTTACAATGAGCAACAAGAAGAGCGTAGAGCTGTAGGTTCTGGAGCTGTAAACTTTGGTGTTTCTCGTGGAAATGTTAATTCAGGTTACTTAAGAAGAGATATTACTGCTGTTGAAACAAACTACGATTTAATGTTCAACTTCAACACAGATATTACCGATAACTTAAGCTTTGCTGGTATCTTAGGTACTAACATTAGAAGAAGTGAATTTAATTCATTAACATCTTCTACTGCTGGTGGATTGGTAGTTCCAGGACTTTATTCATTACAGAATGGGGCTTCTCCAAATCCTAACCCAGTTGAACAGGCTGAGAAAGTTGGTGTAGATGGTGTTTACGCAAGTGCATCTTTCGGATTCGCCAATGTAGTATATTTAGATGGTACTATTAGAAGAGACCGTTTCTCTACACTACCAGAAGAAAATAGTTCATTCTACTACCCATCGATATCTACTAGTTTTGTATTTAGCAAAATATTAGATGTAAATGCAATTAGCTTTGGTAAACTTCGATTAAACTACGCTGAGGTAGGTAACGGAGCTCCATTTGATAGATTAGTTGATACTTATACAATTAATGGTGATATAGGAAACTCTATTCCTAATACAGCAAACAACGCCAACCTTAAGCCAGAAACTACAAAGAGTTACGAGGCAGGTTTAGAAATGAGATTTGCTGACAATAGATTAGGTTTTGATGTATCTTACTACAAATCAAACTCTATTGACCAAATTGTGACAGTTCCAATTTCAGCTTCTACTGGTTATACTGGTAAATTACTTAATGCAGGTGAAATTGAAAACAAAGGTATTGAAGTATCTTTAAACGCTATGCCAGTTAAGAATGATAACTTTACTTGGGCAATTAATGCAAACTGGACTCAAAACAAGAGTGAAGTAGTTGCTTTACCTGATGGAATTAAAAACCTACAATTAGGAAGATTCCAAGGTGGTGTTTCTATCAACGCTGAATTAGGACAGCCTTACGGTGTGATTTACGGACAAGATTTCGTTTACTTAAACGGTGAAAAAGTTGTTGATCCAGATTCTGGAAGATACCTTAAGTCTGCAAACTCTAATAATATTCTTGGAGATACTAACCCAGACTGGTTAGCAGGTATTACAAATACACTTACTTACAAAGATTTCTCTTTTAGTTTCTTAATTGATATCCAAGAAGGTGGAAGCCTTTTCTCTCTTGACCAATACTATGGTGAAGCGACAGGTCTTTATGCAAACACTTCTTATACAAACGATTTAGGAAACCCAGTGAGAAATTCACTTGAAAATGGTGGTGGATTTATCAACCCAGGTGTTAACCCTGATGGTTCTCCAAACACAACTAGAACTGATGCAAACAACTTTAGTGCATTTGGATATAGGGCATTACCAGCTGCTGCATTTGTTTACGATGCTAGTTATATTAAGTTACGTCAAGTATCGCTTACTTATACTATGCCATCTAGATTCCTTGAAAACACATTCATGACTGGATTACAGTTTAGCGTGTCAGGATCAAACCTATGGATTATCGATAAGAATATTCCTTATGCTGATCCAGAAGCAGGTTTGAGTTCAGGTAACCTTCAAGGATATGTTACTGGTTCATTACCAACTACCCAAGATTACGGGTTTAACATTAAAGCTCAATTTTAATAAAAAAAAAGATGAAGAAACTAATTTTAATATTAACCGCGGCAGTTATGGCCGTGTCGTGTTCAGATAATTTAGAAGATCTGAATCAGAATATAAAAGATCCTACTAACGTAAGTGGTGAGAGTTTGTTTGCTTCTGCTCAAAAACAATTAGCAGATCAATTTGTAACGCCAAACGTAAACCTTAACAACTTAAGGTTATGGACACAACAATTACAGGAAACTACATATTTAGACGAAAGTCAATACGATCAAATCACACGTGCAATTCCTGACAACCACTGGAGAGAATTGTATCGCGATGTACTTAAAGATTTAAACGAAGCTGATAGAGTTATTGCAGCTACCGATAATGATTTAACAAACGCTCTTAAGCCTAATAAACTGGCGATTGTAGAAGTGATGACTGTATTTGCTTACAGTAACTTAGTAGAAACTTATGGAGATGTACCTTATAGCGAAGCATTAGATATCGAAAATCTTTTGCCAGCTTATGATGATGCTGCTACTATTTACAAAGACTTACTTACTCGTTTAGATGCTGCTATTAGTAGTATGGATACTAGTGTAGGAAGTTTTAGTGATACTGAAGACATGATGTATTCAGGAAATGTTGAAAACTGGAAAAAGTTTGCTAACTCATTAAAGTTAAGAATGGGTATCATGCTTGCAGATGTAAATCCAGCACTTTCTCAATCTACTGTTGAGTCTGCTTACACAAGCGGTGTATTCACAAGTAATGCAGATAACGGCAGTTATATGTATCGTCCTGCAGCTCCAAACAACAACCCTATGAACGATAACTTAGTTCTTAGTGGTCGTAATGACTATGTTGCTGCTAAAACAATCATCGACTTGATGAACGATTTGGAAGACCCAAGAAGAGAAGTTTACTTTACTACTGTTGATGGAGAGTATATTGGTGGTGTTATTGGTGAGATTTCTGCTTACGCAGAGCACTCTCATGTAGCTGACCGTTTGGTAGATCCAGCTGAACCAGGTGTACTTTTATCTTATGCTGAAGTTAGATTTTTGTTAGCTGAAGCTGCTGCTAGAGGTTATGCTGTTGGTGGCGATGCTGCAACTCATTACGAAGCTGCTATTACTGCATCTTTCGAATACTGGGGTGCTGAAGGCTTATCTGACTACTTAGCTTCACCTGCTGTTGATTACGATACAGCAATTGCTAATAGTTCTTCAAGCCCAGCTTGGAAACAAGTAATTGGTACGCAAGCGTATCTAGGTCTTTACAACAGAACTTTTGCTAGTTATAACTCTATTCGTCGTTTGGATTACCCTATATTAGTTGAGCCTACTGACGCTGAAACTGGTTTCCCAACGCGTTACCTTTACCCAGTTGGAGAACAAACCTTGAACGAGGCTAACTGGAGCGCTGCTTCAAGTGCTATTGGTGGTGATGCTGCTGAAACTAGATTATTCTGGGATAAATTCTATACTTTCGATTTCTAATAAATCGATAATTATAAATCTAAAATCCCCGACAGCAATGTCGGGGATTTTTTTTTTGGATGTATTTAATGGTATACATTTTTAAACACTTTCATTTAATTCAATATGCTGTATTTATCATTAATGTAAATCAATTCCCGCTGCAACATAGATTAGTCATACAAAAAGGCTGTATTAGCCTTTTAAGAGGGTTAATGAGAAGATTAGTAGTGAAATTAAAATGGATTTAAGGCTTCAAGTCCTTGTTTGAAATCTTTAAGTAAATAAAAGACTTTTAAATATTCCTCCACATAACATAGATGTAAGGAAAAGAAATACTATTTAGAATGCTGTGAATGTGAAAAAAGATATTTAATTAATTCTTTTTTGAGGCTAAGCCTTGATTTTTTATTACCAACTACAACTACCAACTACCAACTACCAACTACCAACTACCTGGTTAAATGGTCAACGATAATCTTGGCGTGTATTCTCGAGTTTTCGATAAACCATTTGTGAGTTTCCATGCCACCGCAAATTACTCCTGCAAGATATAGCCCCTCCACATTGGTTTCCATAGTGTCGGAATTGTATTGAGGAAGCCTTTTCTTATCATTTGAAAGTTCTACACCTAGTGTTTGTAAGAAATTAAAATCAGGTTTGTAACCTGTAAGCGCTACTACATAATCATTCGGTAGGGTTATTTTACCTTGTGGCGTGTTAATTAAAACTTCGCTTTCTGTAATTTCTTCTATTTCAGAATAGAAATAAGCTTTAATGCTTCCTTCTTTTATTCTGTTTTCGATATCTGGTTTTACCCAGTATTTTACGCGCTCGCCAATTTCCGGTCCGCGAACTACCATGGTTACATCTCCGCCTTTACGCCAAATTTCTAATGCCGCATCTACAGAGGAGTTACTAGCGCCCACAACAATAACATTTTGCATTACAAAAGGATGAGCTTCTTTGTAATAATGCATCACTTTGGGAAGGTTTTCCCCAGGAATATTTAGAGTGTTTGGGATATCGTAGAACCCTGTGCTTACAATTATGTTTTTGGCCTTGTAATTATTTTTATCTGATTCAACATTAAAACTATCCTCATTCTTTTCAACGGAAATAATCTTTTCATATAAATTAATATTGAGATTATTTGATGTAGCTACACGGCGATAGTATTCTAAAGCCTCATTACGGGTTGGCTTAGGGTTGTTGCTTATAAATGGAATCTCATCAATTTCTAGCTTCTCTGAAGTAGAGAAGAAAGTCATATTTAGCGGGTAGTTGTAAAGCGAATTGGTAAGTGCTCCTTTTTCAACTACAATATAACTTAAGCCATTTTTTTTTGATTCTAAGGCGCAAGCTATCCCAATAGGACCTGCGCCTATAATTAATACATCAAATATATTTTCAATTGAAGAAGTTTTAGACATAATAAAACACTAGAGTACAATTTTCTTTAAGTCTGCAATAGTTTCAGTAGGGTTACTCGCACCAAACACATAGCTACCTGCAACCAAAACATCAGCACCTGCTTCTACTAGTTGTTTAGCGTTTCTATTGGTTACACCACCATCTATTTCAATTTTGGTAGTAGCGCCATTTGCTTCTATAATTTCACGAAGTTGTTTTACTTTTTTATAAGTATTTTCAATAAAGCTCTGTCCGCCAAAACCTGGATTTACACTCATAATGCACACTAAATCAATATCCTTTATTGTGTCTTCCAATAAAGCTACATTAGTATGTGGATTTATGGCAACCCCTGCTTGCATTCCTTCGGCTTTGATAGCTTGAAGTGTTCGGTGTAAATGTGTACAAGCTTCGTAGTGAACTGTTAATACATCTGTCCCTAAATCGGCGAATGTTTTAATGTATCGGTCTGGGTCGATAATCATTAAATGCACGTCTAAAGGCTTTTTAGCGTGTTTGGCTATGCTTTTAATAACTGGCATACCAAACGAGATATTCGGCACAAAAACACCATCCATTACATCGAGGTGAAACCAATCTGCTTCACTAGCATTAACCATTTCAATATCTCTTTGAAGGTTGGCGAAATCTGCGGCAAGTATAGAGGGAGCAATAAGTGTGTTTTTCATGATAGCTTATAATAAGAAAGGTTCTAAAAGTCTTTTAACGTTTGTTGAGTAATTATTGTTTAAACTATATCTTGACAGATAAATATTTAGTTTTTCGATATCATCTTTGTTTTTTAGGATACTAAACCTAGCGTCATAATTATTGAAAATTCGGCTTTCAATTTTTTGATCCAAAACATTTAATATGTCTTTATGCCTTTTATCCTTTCGTATATTGGCGTAAAGCTCCTGAATTGTTTCTTTTTTTCCTTCTAGAACTTGAAGAAAAAAGTGGTTGTTATGAAGCAATATCCCCGAAATATTTGAGGAATTATTAAACTCTAAAACCTGGCTGAACAAGTCCTCTAATTCCGAATTTTTCATCGGTTGGTGATCCTTGCTTAAATAACAGATGGTATGTTTCATGGGTTGGCAAAGTTACAAATTAGTTTGCAGTTTGTGCGATTTTAGACTCCGCAGATAGGATTATAGTTTAAATGAAAAAACCTCCGGTAATCAGCCGGAGGTTATTCATCAATCAAAAAACGAACAGTTGTTACCCTAATACTAGATTAGGATTATACTGTTGGTTATCGTTAAAAGTTTTTGTCTTGTTTAGACTTAGCTAGAGGTAAACCTTTAAGTTTATCCTAAATATGTCATTAAAATCTTACTTCTTGAGGTATGCTTTAATCTTCTAATAGCTTTTTCTTTTATTTGGCGTACGCGCTCACGAGTAAGATCGAAAGTTTCGCCTATTTCTTCTAATGTCATAGGTTGTTGATCGCCAAGACCGAAGTATAAACGGATAACATCTGCCTCACGAGGAGTAAGTGTTTCTAAAGCACGCTCAATTTCTGTTCTTAAAGATTCGTGTAGTAATGCACGGTCTGGATTTGGACTTTCACCACTGCGTAAAACGTCGTAAAGGTTACTGTCTTCTCCTTCAATAAGCGGAGCGTCCATAGATACGTGACGGCCAGAGTTTTTCATAGACTCTTTTACATCACTAATCGTCATATCCAACTCTTTTGCAATTTCCTCAGCCGAAGGTGGACGTTCGTTTGCTTGCTCTAAAGAAGCATACATCTTATTTATTTTATTGATGCTTCCAATTTTGTTAAGCGGTAAACGAACAATACGAGACTGTTCTGCTAAAGCTTGTAAGATAGATTGACGAATCCACCAAACTGCATACGATATAAATTTAAAACCACGGGTTTCGTCAAAACGTTGCGCGGCTTTAATTAAACCAAGATTTCCTTCGTTTATAAGGTCGGGTAGGGTAAGACCTTGATTTTGGTATTGCTTTGCTACCGAAACAACGAAACGTAGATTAGCTTTGGTTAATTTCTCCAATGCAACGTGGTCACCCGCTTTTATGCGCTGTGCCAATTCTACTTCATCTTCTGCGGTAATTAAGTCAACTTTTCCAATTTCTTGAAGGTACTTGTCTAATGAAGCGGTTTCCCTGTTGGTAACCTGCTTTGTAATTTTAAGTTGTCTCATTTAAGGTGTGTCCTGTAGATTAAGTTTTAAAACTTTTGTATTGGGTTATACGTAAGAATTCCTGTAAAGGTTACAAAAACTTAATAAAAAATCAGAATTAATTTTTTAGACTCTCTAAATGCGATGGTTAGTCTTCTATATAATTTGCTTTATCAAGTATTAGTGAATCTGCCGATTTGTTATTTTCAGAAATTAAACTGTCAATTTCCTTCTTATTAGACGTTATATAGTGCTGATTTGTGTTGCTGTTGTAATAATGATAATTTTTTGACACCTTAAATTCTTTTTCATTAAATCTAGATGTAGCTTTTTCATTTTTACCATTAACTTGATTAGATTTCAATATATTTTCTTTAGCATTCTCTATTTTATCACCTTCAGAGTTTTCAACAGAAACATTCGAATTGGAAGTACTTTCAACTTTTTTATTAGAGTTATTTAAAGTGTCTATTATCGAAGTTTTAAGGTTGTTTGCTGTGTTTACCACTTCTTTTTTTAAAGTTGATTCCGAAGCATTAACTTTTTTCTGATTGGTTAACTTATTATTTTCTTCTTTACTGTCTATGTTTATGATTAAGATAACCCCAAGTAAAAGAACAACGCCAATTGTTGTAAACCAGTAATACATAATTTTCTCTCTTTTACGTTTTTCAGCATCTAAAGAGATGTTTAGTCTTTCCCAAACCTTTGTGTTAGGTTCTTTCTTTCCGAATTGGAGCTTGTCTTCAAAAAGCTTTCCTATATCTTTTTTATTTTCCATTCTAAAGTGCTTTTGAACTGAGAATTTTCTGTGCCTCTTTTATTTTATCGCGTAAAATTAATTTTGCACGATAATAATTTGATTTTGATGTTCCTTCTGAAATATTCAAAAGCGAAGCGATTTCCTTATGTGAAAAATCGTCTAATTGGTATAAGTTAAACACCAGTCTGTATTGATCTGGAAGATCTTGTATTAATTTTAAAAGCTGATTTAAAGATAGACTGTCTTCATTTTCCACTTCAATTTCGACTGAATCTTTTAGAATATCGTTTTTAAATTCAATAGAAAAAGGTATTTGTTCTTTGTATTTATCGATGGCCTTATAGATGGTTATTCGTTTCATCCACCCTTCAAAAGATCCTTTCCTTGAAAAAGTTCTTATTTTTTGAAAAATTGTAATAAAAGCATCGTGCAAGTTATCCTCTGCATCTGCCTCGTTTCGGCAATATTTCAGCGAAATAAAGAAAAGGCTATCCTTATATTTCCTGAATAGTTCGCTTTGAGCTGCTCGGTTGTTTTTACAACATCTCCTTATTAAATCGTCTTCTTTCAATTGTAACTATCCATTTAAGAACATTCAATTACTTTTAAAACTAGTGGCATAGATGTTACCAGTTCTCCTGTGATTATGTCATCAAATCTAACATAAATTATTTGAGGATTTATAGTGTTTTCATACAGTAAGTTTACTATTGGGTTTACACCCGAAAGCATATCTTCGTAGTTTTCGTAATAAGTAGTTCTAATTGTTGCCGGATCGTCTATTCTTGTAAAAGGAAAGAAACACTCAAAATAACTATCTAAATTGAAAATAGCTTTTTCTGAACCAGGGCGAATTTCACATTCTTCAAATAGAAATTTTTTACAAGGTTCTGTACATTCTTTTAATAACTGAAAACGGTCGGTACCATTTTCTATGGTCATCTGAGATTCGTCATAGCTAATTACTTTCCAATCGTAGTTCCACGCTTCTTTTACATCTTCATTACCTATTAAAAAAATATTGAGATGAAGTTCGTCTTCTATAAAATAGGTAATCCAAGTCCCCGCAAATGAGTTTTCATCGGAATACAATCCTACATTACCAGTGTTGCTTACTTCAAAATAAGAACTATCATATTCACTATTTGGTCCTTCTATGTGGCTGATTTTCCAAATACAGGAAGTTTCGGTTAGAATATTGTTGCATGTGGTAATTTCGTCTGCAACTAAACATTTCTCTATAGCCTCTTTCAACTCGTCATTATTATTAATAGTGTAGGGCTCACCACTGTTTAAAGTACTTGTAATAGGATAGCTTAAGCTAATTGACTTCCCTTCTTCGAGTGTGTCTAAAAAGTCACTAAATTCACTATCACTATTTATAACCTGATAGCCGAAAATTTCAAAGTCTTCATCGTAAATAATCAAAGTGAATCCATAATTGAAGTCTATACAAGTAATTTCATTGGTAAAATCACTGTTAGCAGCCTTTTCAATTAAATTGTAAAGTTCAGAGTTTACTTGTATAACCTGTGATGGATCGATTTTACCGAGCGGTTCATTTTCGCAAGAACCAAAAAGGACCATCAGGAAAATAAATGCAACTAATTTAAATATTTTCATAAGAAGCTTGATTAAGTTGTTTCCCTATAGTCTGATAATATTAAAAAGGTTGCGTTAAATGGATTGATTTATTCATTACCTTAGTATTAATCTATTAACTTAGATTTTTCTTATTTACTAAAAGGAAAATTATGAATGCTACAAAGTATGCGATTATCGTAATTGGCCTTTTGGTTTTTTTAATGAGTAATAAATTATGTGCTCAGGAAGAATCTCTTTCTAATAAATTCCCGATTAAATCATTCTCTATCACTCCAACAAATATTTTTTGGAGCCGTCCTGATAGAAATACAAATTCTTATTTTGCAGGTTATGCGGTAATTGTTGATGTTACATTTAATTATAAAAGAAACTTATTATCGTTTGCTCCTTCTGCGGGCTTTGAGGTATTGGGGAGTAGTAAATACGTTCAACTTAATATACTTTACGGAAGAGAATTTAGACTTTCAAACCGATGGTTTTTAGAAACTCACGCTGGCGTGGGGTACTTGTACCTAGAAGACCCTCAACACAACTCGTTTTTTCAAACGTATTACCAACGAAATTTCCGATCTACTATGGGGTTCCCAATAATGGCGAAATTACGATTTATGACGGGTAAAAAGTTTTCGGTGGGTTTACTCCTACAAACTAATATCAATTTCGAATTCCCCATTTATTCAAGTGGAGTGTCATTGCAGTGGGATTTATAGGAAGATTCTAATTAATAACAAATTGCATTATAAACAAAGTATAGTAATTGTAAAATATTAACCTCTAATTTATTAATTATGAAACATCTAAAAATCAAATTTGTAATTTCAAGTTTCCTATACTTTTTAATATCATTAACTACTATAGCGCAAACTGAAGCCAACTCTAATAAGTTTGCCTATCGTTCTTTTTCTATTAGTCCATTAGGGGTTTTTGTAGGAGGGAATTCGGGTGTTGCCGGAAGTGGAGATGTAAACTTTAATTATGGGAAAAATATTTTTGGGTTGGAAATTGGAGCTGGTACTGAAGGAAGTTTTATTGGTAGTAATGATGAATTTACCGAAGTAAATTTTCTATACGGTCGGAGTTTTCCATTAAGTGAAAAAATTTTTACCGACATTTTTGTGGGAGCTGGATATTTTCATTTCAATACCTATGGAGTAGTAGATTCAAATACTGGAAGAAGAGGAGATATAACAGAAAATACTATTGGTTTTCCAATTGGCGCTAAATTGCAATTTAGTCTAGGTCCGCGATACTCTATGGGGCTTAAACTTGCTGCTAATATTAATTCTGTTGAATCAATTGGTGCTTTGGGTTTATCACTTCAATGGAATCGATTTCGAGAATAAGTATTAAATAAAAAGCCTTCATTCAAAGTATTGAAGAAGGCTTTTTAAAGTTTAATATGTTAAACTCTACGCTCGAATATGGCCATCTCCGTAAACGTAGTATTTATTAGTCACCAATTGCTTTAAACCTAAGGGGCCGCGATGATGTAGTTTATCTGTGCTAATAGCAAGTTCGGCGCCAACGCCCATTTGTCCGCCATCTGTGAAGCGAGTAGAGGCGTTATGGTAAACAGCAGCACTGTCTATGTTTTCCATAAAATTAGCTGCTTTGCTATTGTCTTCGGTTAGAATAGCACTTGAATGCCCACCACTGTATTTATTTATTTTTGAAATAGCTTGGTCGATGTTTTCAACTTCGCCAATTGCAATTTTCATTGCTAAAAACTCTTCATACCAAGTATTTTCATCGTCGATTAATTTTGAAGAAGAAAGTGTTTGTTTAACTTCAGAATCTACAATAATTTCCACTTTTGAAGTTTCTAGCACTTCTTTTAATTCTTGAAGTTTTGTTGCGTAATTAGGGATGTTCTTATCTACTAAAACTTTATCTAATGCGTTGCAACCTGAAATTTTATCGGTTTTTGCATTGATAATTACCTCAAGGGTTTTTTTCCAATCGGCATCTTCAGCTACATACAAAAAGTTGTTTCCACGACCGCTAACTAAAACGGCACAATTGGCATTTTCCTTTACAAATTGAATTAATCGTTCGCCACCACGTGGTACGATTAAATCTATTGTTTCATCAGGATTTTTTAAGAAGGCTTGTGTTTCTTCTCGGTTTAGCTCTAGCATCGTAATCCAATCTTTCTCTAGACCGTTTTCTTGTAACGCATCATGCCAGAATTTCACCAAAATTTTATTGCTATTATAGGCTTCTTTACCGCCTTTTAATAGAATTTTGTTATTGGCTTTAAAAGCAAGTACTGCAGCTTCGATAGTAACATCTGGTCTTGATTCGTATATAATCATAATAGTGCCAAATGGAGCAGTTTTATTAATTATCTTAAGACCACTTTCTAGCTCCCTACTGCTTATCTCCCGGTTTACTGGATCTTCTTGATCTTTAACCTCAGAAATAGCTTTAATCATACCATCAATCTTGGAGTTATCTACCACCAATCTGTCATATAGTGCTTGGTCATCCTTTTTAAAGGCTTGTAGATCCTTTTTATTTGCTTGTAATAATTCTTCACGGTTTTTATCGATAATATTTATCATCGAATTTAAAACCTGATTTTTTAATTTTTCCTCTATCAACTTCATATTCTCTTCTGTTTTTTAAATTATGCGTAAAATTTTGTACCTAAATCATGGCCGTTTAAAATGTCAACAATTACATTTTTACGTTTTCCATTAGCAATATAAGTAGGTATGTTTTTCTTGGCCGTTTGCTTGGCAATTTTAAGTTTGGATTTCATCCCACCACGACCTTCACCTTCGCCTTTTTTTGAAGCTTGAACGTATTGTTCCACAGCCTGGTCTGGGTGTACTTTGCTCAGTTTTTCAGAATCTTCATCATCTGGGTGACCTGTATATAAGCCATCAGTATCTGTTAAGATCACTAAAGCGTCTGCTTCAATAAGTTCAGCTACTAAGCTAGCGAGTTCATCATTATCACTGAACATAGACATTGTTAACGAAACTGCGTCGTCTTCATTTGCAATGGGAACAATTCCTTCTGCTAAAAGACCTTCATAGCAATTAATCATATTTTCACGATGTTTTCCTGGAGTGAAATCGCGTTTAGTTGCTAAAATTTGAGCACATCGCATTCCGTAATCATGGAATAGGCTATAGTAATGTCGCATCATTCGAGGTTGCCCTACAGAAGAATATATTTGCCTTCTTGTAGCGTCATCCTTTGCCTTGCATTCACCTAAAACCTCCATACCAGCTATTGCTGATCCTGAAGAAACCAAAACAGGTGAGTACCCATCTTCGTATAAGGTAGCGATTTGTCTTACCAGTTCATTGAGAATTGGTCCTACAATACGATTGTCTTTATTTGTCATAACGTTGGTTCCTACTTTTATAACCACTCGTTTTTCCTTCATATAATTTCCTTTTTTTTATTTTCCTAATTCTGTAGCTCTGTTAAAAGCTGCATAAGCAGCCTCTTTAATCAATTCCTTTACATTGTTATCCTCCATAGAATCTAATGCTGCTTGAGTCGTTCCTCCTTTGGATGCTACCATCTTCATCCAACTATTTGGTGAAAGATCAGATTCTGTGAAAAGTCTTACAGCACCCTCAAATGTTTGGGTGACCAATATTTTGGAATCATTCTGTGAGAAGCCCATTTTTAATGCTGCTTCCAACATAGATTGCATAAAGTAGAAAACGTAAGCTGGGCCACTTCCTGAAATACCGGTAGAAGCATTAATAAAATTTTCGTTTTCTACGTGAATAGCTTCTCCAGTTGTATCTAATAGGTTTCGCACCATTAAAAGTTCGACGCGACTAACATCTTTGGCTGCTGTAAATGATGTCATTCCCATTCCAACCTTTGCTGGGAGATTTGGCATGGCTCTAACCACTTTTTTAATATCTAGGCTATTTTGGATGGTTTCGATAGTAACTCCAGCCATTAATGATATAAAAACCTGATCACCGTTGATCATGCTTTTCATTCTCTGGAATAACTCATCACTGTGGTATGGTTTTACAGCTACAAAAACGATATCTGCTTTGGGAAGGCAGTCTCCTAAATTTCTATAAACATCAAATTTCTCAACCTTTTCGAGAGATGAAATTTTTTCATCTGAAACATCGTAAATCATTAATTTTCTACGATTTAATAAAGGAGAATCAGCCATGCCTTCGGCATATGTCAACCCCATATTTCCTGCGCCAATTACTAGTACTTTCATAATTTGTTTTATTGTTAGGCCTATAAGGCTGCAAGTACTATGCGAGAGGGCCAATAAAAATTTTTAATTCTGAAGTTTAAAATTAAAATCGCTGTTAGCGTACTATACAAGGTGGTTTAAGTGCTTTTAAGCTTATTTAAAAACCTGAAAATCTTAAGGTGACAGGATTGCACACTTTTAGCTTTTTATGAAATTATGGCATAAAAACAAAAAACGCCTTCATTTCTGAAGGCGTTTTTTTAAGTTTATGGTTATGAGTTAAAATAATCTCACAACTAAAATTTAATCTCTCTTTCTATCTCTATCACGGTTATCGCGATTATCACGTCCGCGGTTATCGCGTCCGCGATTGTCACGTCCACCATTTCGGCTGTCTTCACGTGGAGCACGCTCTTTGTAGCCTTCTGGTTTTGGTAATAAAGCTTTTCTAGAAATTTTGTCTTTTTTAGTTCTTGGGTCGAAACCTAAGTATTTTACATCAAATACATCTCCCATGTTTACAACATCGGATACGTTTTCTGTGCGTTCCCAAGCTAGTTCACTAACGTGTAATAAAGATTCATTTCCTGGAGCTTCTAAATATTCTACAACAGCACCAAAGTCAAGCATTTTAATTACTTTAACTTCGTAAACACTATTCATTTCAGGTTTAAATGTTATAGACTTTATTTTAGCTAAAACAGCATCAATACCTTCCTGACCTGTTCCTAGAATTTCTACAATTCCTTCTTCAGTTTCTGGATCTTCATTAATAACAATTGTACAACCTGTTTCTTTTTGAAGTTCTTGAATAACTTTTCCTCCAGGTCCAATTAAAGCACCAATGTACTCATTAGGAATTCTAACAGTTACCATTTTAGGAGCGTAAGACTTAACATCTTCACGTGGCTCTGCAATAGTCTCAGTCAATTTTTCAAGAATATGAAGTCTTCCTTCTCTTGCTTGTTTTAAAGCATTTACAAGAATCTCATAGCTTAGCCCTTTTACTTTAATGTCCATTTGGCAAGCAGTAATACCGTCTGCCGTTCCAGTAACTTTAAAGTCCATATCACCTAAGTGATCTTCATCGCCTAGAATATCAGAAAGTACAGCGTATTTACCACTATCACCATCAGAGATTAATCCCATTGCAATACCAGATACTGGTTTTATCATTTGGATTCCTGCATCCATCATTGCCATTGTTCCAGCACAAACAGTTGCCATAGAAGAAGAACCGTTAGATTCTAATACTTCTGAAACTACACGTACAGTGTAAGGACAATCGCTAGGCACCATTCCTTTAAGTGCACGTTGCGCTAGGTTACCATGTCCAATCTCACGACGAGATGTACCACGAATTGGTCTAGCTTCTCCAGTACTAAAAGGAGGGAAGTTGTAATGTAGGTAGAATTTTTCTTCACCTTCAAATGAAGGCATGTCTATTTGGTTTGCTTCTCTTGAAGTTCCTAAAGTCACTGTTGCCAGTGCTTGAGTTTCTCCACGAGTAAAAATAGAAGAACCGTGTACAGATGGCAGGTAATCAACTTCACACCAAATAGGGCGAATTTCGTTTGTTTTACGCCCATCTAAACGTAAACCTTCGTTTAGCGTTAAATCTCTAACTGCAGCTTTTTCAGCTTTGTAATAATATCTTGAAACAAGATCTCCAAAGTCTTCTAACTCTTCTTCAGTAAAAGTAGCTTTAATAGATTCTTTTATTTCAGCAAAAGCAGTTGTTCTTTCGTGTTTAGCAGAACCAGCTTGTGCAATAGCATAAACTTTATCGTATGCCATATCGTAAACCTTCTTTTCAAGGTCTGCGTCTTCTCTTTCTGCAGGGTATTCACGTGTTTCCTTCTTTCCAAAAGCTTCAGCAAGTCTCACTTGTGCAGCACATTGAACTTTAATGTGTTCGTGTGCAAACTTAATTGCTTCAGTCATTTCTTCTTCAGAAATCTCGTCCATTTCACCTTCAACCATCATTACACTATCAGCAGAAGCTCCAATCATCATATCGATGTCAGACTCTAGTAATTGTGCTCTTGTTGGGTTGATGATAAATTCACCGTTGATTCTTCCTACACGTGCTTCTGAAATAGGGCATTCGAAAGGAAAATCAGATAGCTGAATTGCAGCAGAAGCTGCTAATCCTGCCATTGCATCTGGCATAACATCGTCGTCGTGACTCATTAACTGAATCATTACTTGTGTTTCAGCGTGGTAATCTTTTGGGAAAAGTGGACGTAAAACTCGGTCTACTAGACGCATTGTTAACACTTCTCCATCACTTGGTCTTGCTTCTCTTTTAAAGAAACCTCCTGGGTAACGACCAGAAGCAGCATACTTTTCGCGGTAATCTACTGTAAGTGGTAGGAAATCTAAGTCTTTGTAGTCGTAGTTAGAAACTACTGTACATAATAACATACATTTTCCAGATTGTACAACTACAGAACCGTGAGCTTGTTTAGCTAACTTTCCAGTTTCAAGGGTGATTTGTCTTCCATCACCAAGGTCAATGACCTCTTTAAATACTTTAGGTATCATTTGTTTTTCATTTTTGCACATAAAGATATGTGCAGTTAATTTTTGGTCTGAGCTTGTTTTTCAAGCTAAGTGTTGTTGTGTTGTTGTGGTTTGACCAATGAAAAACTAAGGGGGTAGCCTTCTTTATAAATTATCGATTTCTCTAATAAAACCCCAAATCAAATTTGGAATAAAAAATAAAGGGGCGTAAAACGCCCCTCTTATAATTACTTACGTAATCCTAATTCTTTTATAATAGCACGGTAACGAAGAATGTCTTTTTTCATTAAATAATCTAAAAGAGATCTTCTTTTTCCTACTAACATTACCAATGAACGCTCAGTGTTGAAGTCCTTTTGGTTGTTTTTAAGGTGTTTTGTTAAATGCTCGATACGGTAAGTAAACAAAGCGATCTGTCCCTCTGCAGAACCAGTATCTTTCTTTGATTTACCGTGTTTTTCAAAAATTTTTTCTTTAGCTTCTTGTGATAAATACATGCCAATATTGTTAAAATGATTTTTATGTATTGACTACCATTTTGATAATCAAGGCTGCAAAAATAGTAAAACTTATTGAGTTACTATATTATTTTTTAGAATAATAACTACTTATTAAAACTTATGCAGTTTCTTTACGTACTGGTCTGTTTGAAACCAAGTCTAGGTAAAGGTTAACTTTTCGCTTTAAATCTTTACGATGTGTGATAAAATCTAAAAACCCGTGCTCTAATACAAATTCAGATGTTTGGAACCCTTCAGGTAGTTCTTTACCTGTAGTATCTCTCACAACACGTGGTCCAGCAAAACCAATTAATGCACCTGGTTCACTAATGTTGATGTCACCCAACATTGCAAAAGAAGCTGTTGTTCCTCCTGTAGTTGGGTCTGTAGCTAAAGAAATGTAAGGAATACCAGCATCACTTAATTGTGCAAGCTTTACACTTGTTTTAGCAAGTTGCATCAACGAAAGCGCAGCTTCCATCATTCTAGCTCCACCACTTTTTGAAATAATCATTAGTGGTATTTTTTTCTTTAGAGAATAATCTGCAGCACGTGCAATTTTTTCACCAACAACGCTACCCATAGAACCTCCAATAAAGCTAAAATCCATACAAGCAACAACTAAATCTTCGCCCATCGATTTCCCAACAGCGCAACGAACAGCATCTTTTAATCCTGTTTTTTCTTCTGCTTCTTTTAGCCTGTCTGTGTATTTCTTTTTATCCTCAAACTTAAGAGGGTCTTTAGAAGTAAGGTTTTTGTCTAATTCTTTAAACTTATTATCGTCAAATAAAATTTGAAAATACTCTTTACTTCCTATTCGTACGTGGTAACCGTCTTCAGGACTTACATAAAAGTTTCTTTCAAGCTCTTCGCTATCCACAATTTTACCTGTAGGCGATTTGTACCACAGCCCTTTAGGGACGTCTTTTTTCTCTTCAGTTGGGGTTTGTATCCCTTTTTTCGTTCTTTTAAACCAAGGCATTTTCATCTGTTGTTATTGGTTGAAGTTTCACTATGTTGATTTTAAATTCAGTAATAATAAATTTGGATAATATGGCTTAGTGCATATTGTAATCTATCGTTACGAGAATTATATTATAACGTGTTTACGTTATTTAAATCTTCAAAAGCTTGTTCTAATCTTTTCTTAAATGTTAATTCGCCTTCGCGAAGCCATTTTCTTGGATCGTAATATTTCTTATTTGGAAGGTCATCACCTTCTGGGTTTCCTATTTGTGTTTTTAAATAATCTAGGTTTTTTACAAAATACTCTCTCACACCTTCAGTAAATGCGAATTGCATATCAGTATCGATATTCATTTTTACAACTCCATAGCTTATTGCTTCGCGAATTTCTTCTAATGAAGATCCACTTCCGCCATGAAAAACAAAATCGATAGGGTTGTAACCTGTATTGAATTTTTTCTGAACGTACTCTTGAGAATTTTTCAGGATGATAGGCGTTAGCTTAACATTTCCTGGCTTGTATACACCGTGAACATTACCAAAAGCTGCAGCAATTGTGAATTGATCGCTTATTTTTGAAAGCTCTTCGTAAGCATATGCTACTTCGTCTGGTTGTGTGTAAAGTTTTGAAGAATCTACATCTGTATTATCTACACCATCTTCTTCACCACCTGTAATACCTAATTCAATTTCTAAGGTCATTCCTATTTTGCTCATACGCTCTAAATAGCGCTTACAAATCTCGATGTTCTCCTCGATAGGTTCTTCAGAAAGATCGATCATATGTGAGCTGTATAGTGGTTTACCAGTTTCTTTGTAAAACTTTTCACCAGCATCTAGTAGTCCATCTATCCATGGAAGTAATTTTTTAGCACAGTGGTCTGTATGAAGAATCACTGTTGCGCCATAAAGCTCTGCAAGTTCGTGAACGTGTTTTGCTCCAGCTATAGCACCAGCAATTGCTGCTTTTTCATTTTCATTAGAAAGCCCTTTTCCTGCATTGAATTGAGCTCCCCCGTTTGAAAATTGAATAATTACAGGAGAATTTAATCCAGCAGCGGTTTCCATTACAGCATTAACGCTATCTGAACCTACAACGTTTACCGCAGGCATAGCAAAACCTTTTTCTTTTGCGTATTTATGTATTTTTTGAACTTCTTTTCCGGTGGCAACACCTGGCTTAATTCCGTGACTCATAATTTTTGAGATAATATGTTAATCGAAAATTCTTCTATTTGAAACTATAAACTGATAACTCAATTAGCAGACAAAAATAACAAATTTATATGGTTTAGAAGGGGTAGTTAATACCTATGTTGTAAACAGCTTTTGAGAAGTTGTAATCTTTAAACCAACGTTCGCCTACAGGACGTGCAGGGTTATGGGTTTTAAAGCCTACATCCAATCTGATAACGAAGAAACCAAAATCGTATCTAAGCCCTATTCCTGAAGCAACAGCAAGCTCTTTTAAATCTTTAAACCCGTTAAATTTGGCTTCTTCATCTTGTATATTGTCGTAAACATTCCAGATATTTCCAGAATCCACAAATAATGCACCTTTTACGGCACCGATAATTGTAAACCTATATTCTGCGTTTAAAGCTATTTTAAAGTTAGCCTCGTTAAACTCATCTTTACTGCCGCTGCTTCCCGGACCTAAGTCATATGCTCGCCATCCGCGATTGTCATTTGCACCACCTGCAAAATAGCTTCGCGTAAATGGAATACTATTACTATTACCATACGGAATAGCAATTCCGCCAAATGCTCTTACAGCTAGAATATTATTGTCGTCTAGCTCCCAGTGTTTAATATACTCAGCTTCACCTTTAATGTATTGAGAATATTGCACGTTAAGGACTTCGTAGTTTCCTCGATCGTTCTTTTTTGCGCCAATTAAGCTCGCAACACTAGAAAGAATATTCCCAGCACTTTCAAGTTTAAATCTTGTACGTGAAAAACTATTGTCTTGAATGTTTTCACGTGTGTCTCTTGTACGGGTAATATTGGAAGCGAAAATCAAGTTGTTCTCGGTAAGCCTTGCTTTTCTTTCATCAATATTATCAACTAACTGATATGCTTCTCCTTGGTCTGAAACAGGAGTGATGTCTCCATTTAATACATCTCTAATAAAGCCATTTGCACCACTTGGAATTTCAAGTACTAGTTCGTTATTGTTGTTGATTGAATAATATTCGGGGTTGATAATTCCTGGGTAAGCAAATTCTGTTTGTTGTGCTATGTCATTGAGTTGTTCAAAACTGTTTTTGTATACATTGAAGTAATTTCCAATATTGAGGTTTTTCACATATTGAACATTAAGTACGTCAACTTGATAGTTGAGGATTTTTGAAGGCTTCCAACTGTAATTGTAAAAGCTGTTAAAAGACTGTCGATCCAAGCCAATATTGTTTTGTGCACTTGCACCAAAACTTAAAGTTGTGGTTGGAAGCATATATTTTGGAATTAGCTTTTGGGTGTTAAATGGTAAAATAATACGCGGGAAAGTCAGTTTTGCATCCCCACCAAATTCTGAAATATTAAAAAAGCTACTTGAATTATCCGCAGCATCTTTCGAAGATCCTAAACTTCCTTTACCTGAAATTTGAAGTATTTCTGCTCCTCTAAAAATATTTCTAAATGTCATATTTCCACTAAATCCAATCCCGTATTGTTGAATAGTAGATAAAAAAGCATCAAAATCTACTCCCAAGGTCTTATTGTCACGAGGGCTTAATAAAATAGAGGTGTTAAGCAAGGTGCCTGTAGTGTCATTCGGAACAGGGGTATAGTTTATGTTGGGGTATTTGAAAATTTTTAAATCGCTAAGCTGATTGTAGGTAAGCGACCTGTCTATATCTTTAAATATCTTACCTGGTGTAATAGAAACAGCATCTGTGATTGCTTTCGGTCTGTAACGCATTTTACCATAACTGTATAGCTTATATCCATTATAACTTATAGAATCACTATAGATTTTGTTCCGATTGGCATAACTGTAGTCTGTAACAATGTGAACTTCATTAATTTTATGAACTTTAAATGGAACCGTTCTGGAACTATCGGCATCGGTTATTTTTCTATCGGCAATTAAATAAGTGATGTTAGCTTTGTGATCTGTATTTACAGTGTCGGCTTCAAACCTTACGTAATCTTGTTCAAAATGATAAAGACCAGAGTTCCTTAGAAGCACTGTAAGTCTATCTCTTTCATTCACAAAATCGGCAGCAGAGTATTGTCTTCCTGCCTTAATAAATGAATTATTTTTTGTCCTTTGAAAAAGGGAATCT
This sequence comes from Aequorivita sp. 609, assembly GCF_014212065.1. Taxonomy (NCBI): domain Bacteria; kingdom Pseudomonadati; phylum Bacteroidota; class Flavobacteriia; order Flavobacteriales; family Flavobacteriaceae; genus Aequorivita; species Aequorivita sp. 609. Next base: position 231,138 of record NZ_JACJVM010000006.1, read on the forward strand.
ACTACTGGAGAACTTATTTTTTCAATAATTGTGTCTCCAATAATATAGGGTTTCTGTCTATTAATATTGAAAACTAATGAAGCTCTTTTTGCTCTTTTTTTGTCAGGCTCGATTTTAAAATTTACCTCATTGTTAAAGTAGCCAAGACTTGCATACCATCGTTCTAATCGCTCTAAAGATTTTTCAGTTTTATTTTCTCTAATAATTACTGGAGCATCGCCTAATTTCTGAAGCCATTTGTTGAAGCTAACATAGCTACTGTCTATCTGGTCAACTTGTTTTTTTGATAAAAATCGGATAAGCCTTTCTTCTCTTTTTGGATTTTTATGAAGCCACTTTAAATATGTAGAATCTGGCTGTGGATCTGCTAAGTTGTAGATGTGTAAACCTAAAGGAACACCTATTAAGGGAATGGTAGGATTGGGCTTTTGCGCTAATTGGCTATAAACCCCAGCGTCTTTAATTTTAGTGCTATCTACCAATATAGTGTTCTCTGTTAGTAGAAATTCTCCATCTGGTACTTGTTTTACAGCATTACAAGAATATAATAAGCTTATAAATACTATAAATAATGATATTTTTGCAAGATAGTGCGTCAAAAGTGCTCGTTTAGTCAACTTCAAAAATACTATATTTTGGTTAGCAAAAGTCAAACAAAATTAATAACAAGTCTTCAACAGAAAAAGTATAGAGATCAAACTAATTTTTTTGTGGCAGAAGGGCCTAAAGTTATTGCAGAATTAATTAATGAAGGCGTAGAGCTTCAATGGTTATTTACCGTAGACCAATCAGAAATTGTTGACAAAAATCACTTGCTTGTAGATGAAAAAGCGCTGAAGAAATTAAGTTTTTTAAAAACAGCGAATACTTCTGTTGCAGTTTTTAAAATTCCAAAAAATGAATCTATCAAAAATACAGGATTAACGGTAGTCTTAGACGCTGTTCGTGACCCTGGGAATCTTGGGACAATTATACGTTTGTGCGATTGGTTTGGGGTTCAACAATTGGTGTGTTCTAAAGATACTGTAGATTGTTATAATCCTAAAGTAGTACAAGCTACAATGGGGTCCTTGGCTAGGGTAGCTGTGCATTATACATCACTTCCAGAATTCTTGAATAATACAACACAGAAAACTTACGGTGCTTGTATGGATGGAAACAATATTTATTCTGAAAAGTTGCCCAAAGATGCTGTGATTGTAATGGGTAATGAAGCAAATGGAATATCAGAAGAGATAAAGAATATGCTGAATCAAAAGTTAACTATTCCACGTTTTGGAGAAACCCAAAGAGCGGAAAGCTTAAATGTTGCCACAGCGACGGCTATTTTTTTAAGTGAATTTAGAAGCGCTACTGAAAAGTAAAGTTAATAAATATTGCCCTTGAGGATAATTTATCAATATTTCCAGTCCATGGGCTATTTGGGTCGTCATCTCTTACTAATTCATCATTTAACGCAAATACTCCTCGAATTGAAGGCGTGAATTTAAAGTAATACAAATAGAAGTCTATACCAAAGCCTAACTCATAATAATAAGTTCCTTTCATCATTCTGAATTTCCCTTGTTCATTATCTTCGGGATTATCCTGATTGCTAGAAAGGTTTAAGGAAGCCGAAACTCCACCAACCACAAAAGGTCTAAAATTATTTAATTTATTGGTAGAAAACTTTACTAAAAGCGGCACGTGTATATAAGTAGATTTAACTTCACGCAGAGAGTCTTGAGCCCCTGTTATACTTCGAAACTCTAAATCGCGTTGTGTAAAATATAATCCAGGTTCTAAACGCAGGTGAATATTTTCAATAATTTTCATATCCCCTACAAGACCAACATTAAAACCTGCGGAGCGTTGTACCAATACATCTGTGTCGTTGCCAAGATGTTGTTTATAATCAAATTTAAAGTCGTAGCTATTAAAGCCTAAAAAATAACCGTAAGTAAGAAATCTTTTATCAAAATTTTGTAAATTTTCTAAGCGTTCCTTACTAAAAAGGCCTCCTTGTGCAGAGCTGCTGGTTACACAAAATAAAATGGCAATTACAAAAAATATTTTTTTCATACTTATTTTGTTGCTTTATAAATGGTAGCTACACCAAAAGTTTGGGGATGGTTTTCCACATTCTTAAACCCGATTTCTCCTAAAATATTGTTGAGCTTTTCACCATGTGGAAATGTGGAAGCGCTTTCACTTAAATATTTATAGGCAACTTTATCTTTAGAAAACACCTTTCCGATAAGCGGTAAAATGTTTTTAGAATATAAGTTGTAACCTTGTTTAAAAGGGAATTTTGAGGGTACAGAAGTTTCTAAAACTACAAAAATACCATTGCTTTTTAGCACACGAAGTATTTCTGAAAGCCCTACTTCAAGATTTTCAAAATTTCTAATACCAAAAGAAACTGTAATTGCGTCAAAGGTGTTGTCTTCAAAAGGTAGCGCTTCAGAATCACCTTGAATAAATTCAATTTTTTGAGAAATTGGTTTTCCAGAAACTTTTTTCTTTGCAATTGAAAGCATTCCTTCTGAAAGGTCTAAACCGACAATTTTTTCAGCATTTGTGCTTTCAGCAAACTGAATTGCAAGATCTCCTGTTCCAGTAGCAATATCTAAAATGGAGTTTGGCTTTGTGTCACCAACCATTTTAATAACCTTTTTTCGCCACTTAATATCAGAGCCAAGTGAAATTACACGGTTTAAACCGTCATAATTCTCAGAAATGTTGTCGAACATCTGTTCAACTTGTTTCTTTTTACCGTCTTGCGAATCTTTGTAGGGAGTTATTTTTTTCTTCATAATTGTACGCCTACAAAACTACATATTTTTTGGACAGATGATACTACCTTTGTTAAAGTTTCAGGAAGTAAAAATATATACTTTAATGCGCTAATATTCAATATCAATATCATAAATACATATCTTTGCATCCACTTATTTCATTCGCTAAAACAAAATTTTCATGAAAATTATTATCGCTGGTGCGGGAGAGGTAGGGTTTCATCTTGCTAAACTTCTTTCGTTTGAATCGCAAGATATAACCTTAATAGATACCGATCGCGAATCATTAGCAAATGCTGATACACATTTGGATATACGTGTAGTAAGAGGAGACGCAACCTCAATATCAGTATTACAAGATAGTAGAGTAGCCGAAACAGATTTAGTTATTGGGGTTACTTCAAGTGAAACTACCAATATTACACTTTGTGTTTTAGCTAAAGAATTAGGTGCCAAACGAACTATTGCCCGTATTTCTAACACCGAATTTATTGAGAAAAAGGACGACGTAGGTTTTTCTAAGTTTGGAATTGATGAGCTTATTTCTCCAGAATCGCTAGCTTCCGATGAAATTGAACTTCTTTTAAATCAAAGTGCATTTAATGAAAGTTACGAATTTGAAGAAGGCGAACTAACCATGATTGGTTTAAGCCTATCAGGAGCTTCTGCATTCGTTGGGAAAACAGTTAAAGAAGTCGCTAAAATTTATCCAGATTTAAAATATGTGCCTATTGCGCTTCAACGATTTGGGACACAATATACAATTATACCTAGGGGTGATACTCAGTTTAAACAAGGTGATCAAGTTTATTTCACCACTGTAAAAAAAGGAAATGAACAAATCTTTAAACTTTCTGGTAAGAGTAAACAAGACATTAAAAATGTGATGATTCTTGGTGGTAGTAAAATTGGTTACAAAACAGCCAAAGATTTATGCAAGGCAAAGTTTAAAGTGAAATTAATTGAAAGCAGTAGAGAGAAAGCTTTCGAAATTGCAGATGAAATACCTAGTTGTTTGGTTATAAATGGAGATGGTAGAAATGTAGATTTGCTTTTAGAAGAATCTCTTGAAGACATGGATGCTTTCATTGCTGTAACAGGGAACAGTGAAACCAATATTATGTCTTGTTTAGTAGCGAAATCGAAAGGAGTTAAGAAAACGATAGCGCTTGTAGAAAACATGGACTATTTTCAATTATCGCATTCCATAGGAATAGATACCCTTATTAACAAGAAGCTATTGGCTGCCAATAATATTTTCCGTTATGTAAGAAAAGGAGAAGTTGTGGCTATGACTAAGTTGAATAATATGAATGCAGAGTTGTTAGAGTTTATGGTGTCGTCGCATTCTAAAGTATGTAACAAAAAAATAAAAGATCTTCATTTTCCTGATTCTGCAATTATTGGGGGTGTAGTTAGAGACGGAGTAGGGATTATTGCCTTAGGAGATTTCCAAATTAAACAAGGAGACAGAGTGGTAGTATGTTGTCTTCCACAATCTATAAGTAAGGTTGAAAAACTATTTGTGTAATGAACTCCCTCACCAAGCTAAACTTTAAGATTATAGCGCATTTAATGGGTCTGTTGTTCGTCGTGAATGGCGGATTTATGCTTCTATCTGCAATAGTTAGTTGGTATTATAGTGATGGTGTTTTAGCCCAAATGATTTATTCTGGGTCTGTAGCGCTTGGGCTTGGAGGGGTGGTTATGGTTTTAACTAAAAATCATAGAAAAGAAATTCAAAAGCGAGAAGGGTATATTATTGTAACCTTTGGTTGGGTTTTTATGGCGCTTATAGGAACACTACCTTATCTTTTTACGGCAGCAATCCCAAATTTTACCGATGCTTTTTTTGAAACTATGAGTGGTTTTACAACTACGGGAGCATCTATTTTATCTGATATTGAAGCGGTACCTAAGGGTGTGCTTTTTTGGCGAAGTATTACACATTGGATAGGAGGTATGGGAATAATCGTTTTGGCAATAGCTATTCTCCCTTTATTAGGAATAGGGGGGATGCAGCTTTTTGCGGCTGAAGCTCCGGGACCTGGAGGTGATAAACTTCACCCTCGAATTACCGATACTGCAAAACGACTTTGGCTTATTTATGTGGGATATACCATAGCAGAAACAATTCTTCTTAAGTTGGCTGGGATGAGTTTTTTCGATGCTATAAACCATTCGTTATCGACATTGAGTACGGGTGGGTTTTCTACCAAAAACAATAGTGTTGCTTACTGGAACGACAACCCTTTGGTGCAATACATTATTATATTTTTTATGTTCTTGGCCGGTAGTAACTTCGTTCTAAGCTATTTTGCTTTCAAGAGAAAGTTTCAGAAAATATTTCAAGATGAAGAGTTTAAAATGTACGCCGCGATTGTATTAGGGTTTACGTTACTAGCAGCTTTATTGATTTATTTTGAAGCAGATATGTCACTTTCTAGTGTTGTTCATCCAATGGTTTGGGGACCATTTGAAAGCGCAGTTCGCCACGCATTGTTCCAGGTGCTTACGGTAATAACAACTACAGGCTTTATAAGTGCAGACTACACCGCATGGACACCATTTTTAACTATATTTTTCTTTGGAATGATGTTTTTAGGAGGATGTGCAGGTTCTACTTCAGGAGGAATAAAAATTATGCGTCATCTAATAATGATAAAAAACGGTGTGTTAGAATTTAAAAGAACACTTCATCCACATGCAATTTTGCCTGTGAGATACAACCAAAAAGCTGTACAGCAACCTATTGTATTTAATATATTGGGCTTTTTTATACTCTATATGCTTTCATTTATAGTTGGAACATTAGTCTTCTCATGGGTGGGCTTAGATTTTAAAACAGCCATAGGTGCAGCTGCTTCAACACTTGGAAATATAGGACCCGCACTTGGTAGTCTAGGTCCAGTTGACAACTATGGGCATTTGCCCGATGCTGCAAAATGGTGGTCTAGCTTCTTGATGTTAATAGGAAGATTGGAGCTGTTTACAGTACTTATCTTATTAACTCCATTTTTCTGGAGAAATCGATAATTGGAATTTGAAATTCCAAATTCCAAATCCAGGATTCAGGATTTGAGGATAATAATTAATTATACCCACTTCATTATTCTGAGGGTTTTTATAACCTTGTAGGTCTAACTCTCCTCTTCAGTTTTTATAAAAAATGAAGCTTTAATCGATAGTTGATTTTGGAATTTACTAAGGAAGCTCAAGATTTATTTTTATTTCACTTTTACTTGTTTTGCCAAATTTTTAGCTTTTTCAGTTACTTCTGATATGTTTCCACCTACATTATCATAGGTTAAAACAACGCCCATTCTTCGATACGGGCGGGAAGTTGGTTTTCCAAAAATTCTAAAATCTGTATTAGGTGATGCAGCTACTTTTTCAAGTCCGCTGTAAATTGGATTATCTGAATTTTCTGAAGCTAAAACTACTGCACTACAGCCAATGCGTTCTTGAGTTATTTCTGGAATTGGAAGTCCAAGTACGGCTCTTAAGTGTAATTCAAATTCGTTGAAATTTTGTGTTTTTGCAAGGGTTACCATGCCGGTATCGTGTGGTCTTGGAGAAAGTTCAGAAAAATAAACGCCGTCATCAGCCACAAAGAATTCTACTCCCCAAATGCCACAACCGGTTAGGGCAGTAGTAACTTTTTCAGCCATTTGTTGTGCTTCCTTTAAAACATCACTTTTCATTGGGGCGGGTTGCCAACTTTCCATATAATCGCCACGTTCTTGACGGTGGCCTATGGGTGGGCAGAAAAGTGTTTCTCCGTTGCGTTGTGTTACGGTAAGTAATGTAATTTCATAATTAAAATCTATAAAAGCTTCAACTATAACTTCAGCCACATCACCACGGGAACCCTCTTGTGAAAAGGTCCAAGCGTTTTCAATATCTGCTTCGGTTTTAATGGTGCTTTGACCTTTTCCGCTAGAAGACATTAATGGTTTTACCACGCATGGCATCCCAATTTCCGAAACTGCTTTTTTAAGACTTTCGGCTGAGGTTGCGTATCGATAAGCTGCGGTTTTTAATCCTAATTCTTTTGCAGCTAAATCACGAATGGCTTTGCGGTTCATAGTGAAATTAGCTGCCTTCGCTGAAGGAATAACTGTATAACCTTGCTTTTCATATTCATAAAAACGCTCCGTACGGATGGCTTCAATTTCAGGAACTATATAGTCTGGTTTGTATTTTTCAACTAAAGCATCAAGGGCCTTACCGTCTAGCATATTTATAACTTCGGCAAAATCTGCGAGTTGGGCTGCAGGTGCATTTTTATAACTATCAACAGCTATAACTGTTTGTCCGATTCTCTTGGCGGCAATGGTGAATTCTTTGCCTAATTCTCCGCTTCCTAATAATAAAATTTTGGCCATTTATCGATTTTTGGTAAAAATACAGCAATAGATTTCATAAAAAAACCCAAAGCAAATTTTATGCTTTGGGCTTTAATGTTAATTGTAAAAAATAATTATTTCACAATTATACGTTGTACTCTTCCGGTATCTCGATTACCAACACGGATTAGGTAAACTCCTTTTGCTACATAACCCATATCTAGTGTATAACTATAGGTCCCTCCTTCATTTTCAAGTTTTCTAAATAGTAGTCTTTGCCCTAAAATATTATAAACAGACAATTGAAGATCTTTTGAGTAATCTTGAGTTTCCACTTTAATATCGAACACATTGTTATCTAAAGATAAAACAGTAAGTCCGCTCTCATTAAATATTGAATCTCCAACTCCTAATTCTCCTATTTGAACGCTGTAATCTTCTGTTTCTCCAAAGGTTGTTTCTTCACAGGCATCATTAGGAACAGGAGCATTCCAGTTCGTTTTAGCACGCATTAAATGTTGTCCTATAGCAGCATCTGCAGGAACTACAAATGGAGTTGTTAATGTAAAAGTACCCGTTGTTTGGCCTTGGCCAATAATTACATTATTTACAACAATTTCATCTTGTGAAAACACAAAATCGTCGTTAAAATCAACCCATACACGAACATACTGATTACCATAGTTGGTTTTTAAGGTAAGGTCGTAAGTAGTATCCGGATCCATAACCCCAATTTGATCGGTAAAGTCAGCATATCCTTCACATTCTGATGGGTTGTCAATGGTAGTTAAATTAAACAATCGTAAACCATCTCCTGAATTACAGTTCATTGTTGGAGTACAATTCTGATTAGTAATTACTACGGCTATCGCATCATTAGAAGTATCACTATCATTAGGTAGCGATGTGTATGCGCTTAAATCGTAACTTCCAAAAGATGAAAAATCGCCTGTTTGGGTAAAGGTATATGTGATCTCTGAATTCCCTTCTAACGGTCCTGCAACAGTTTCAGTAACAATTGATCCTTCTAGATTAAATGAAACATCAAAATTTGATTGTGTTTCACCTCCAAAATTTGTAATTGTAACAGTTATTTCTTCTGAGTCACTTAGTTGTGTACCAGAGGTAGGCGAGGAGATGTCACTCACCCCAATGTCATTCGGCTCTAAGAAGGTGACAGATTTTGTAAGCGAATCGTTGTCTGTATTTTCATCACCAGCCATATTTGTTGCAGCTGTAATAGAGTAGGTTGTGCCAACTGTTCCTAAATTTGCAGTCGCTGTAAACGTGTATTCAGCTGTTGTTGCAGAAGGAATTGTTCCTGAAAATGTTTCAGTAACTACCGTGCCATCGTCAACCTGAAAAGTTACTGGGAAGTTGGAAGCGCTGTCTTCTCCATAGTTGAAAATAGTAATCTTAACAGTTTCACTATTTGAAAGTGTTCCAGATTCAGGACTGTCTATGCTTACTACCCCAACATCTTTATTGAAGTTAGGAGCAATTTGAAAAACACCTACAACGTCTTTTCTACCGTTGTTCATATATTCGTTTATATACCAAAACTCCTTATCGTTTACAGGGTCGATATCAATTTTACTGTAGTCTCCATATCGCAATCCAGGAATATTTTGATTTCCAGCTGCAATTAATTCTTCACTGATAGTCATGGTGTTTAGCGGATCATTTGCAAAACGCCCTGTATAATATGAACTTACTCTTTTCGAAGTAGGGTCTGGCGTATTCGGACCAGCCATTGCAGTATATCCCATAGCAATATTACCTTGTAAATCCATCATCATACTTCCATGCCAAGCGTGTTTTCCATCAGGGGAAGTATGTGTGCCCTCTTGGTAAATACTCCATGGTTGTCCATCGCCATCTTGACGCAGTTCGAACCAACGGATTCCCGCAAGTTCACCACCAGTTGCATCCGTATCAACAACAAAATTAAATACCGCAGAGTTGTGAGTGTTAAATTTCCTGAATTGGGCCTGATTCATAATAGTTGCCTGAAGTGCATCAATTGCAGCGCCACCACCAGGTTGAGATAGATTAGAAAAACTTCCGCCGTCAAAAACTGATATAAATGGAGTCGTGATTAGTTCAATTGGCGATGTAATTGTGGAATTGGCAGGAGTTGCCCAATCAACATCAATAGTCCATAATTTTACATGATCTTGTGAAACACCAGACCAAGCATCGTCTTGAAGATAAACAATAGGAGCCGCCCCAGGAGCAGGAAGGTTATTGCTGGTTACGTTTAAGGCTTGCGGACTGTAAAAGCCATTTCTTACAATTCCAGGAAGTGGAAATCCAATAATTTTAGCTGAAGCATCTCCATTAAGCATTTTTGAACGCTCCATAGCATATACCTTATTGGTTGCACTAGTGTTATCCGTCATATAATATCCGTCACTCCAGATTGAAAGTTTTTGATAGTCGTTAATTTGAGCAATATTATAAACATACCATCCGTCATTTACTGGGTCTGGCCCATCCGATACTGCTATTTGAGCACCATTCCCAAGAAATGTAATTACAAATCTATCAGCTGCATTGTCATAAGAAACAGTTAAGTCGCAACATCCACCATTAGGAAAAATAGTTGGATTAGGGCTTAATTGTCCAGTTAAAGGGTTTCCACTTTTATCGAATATTCTGAAGCCAGTATTAAAAACAACAAACACGTGGTTAGGGCCAACACCAACGGCAGGATCGGTAGGTTGTGAGTTTGATGAAGCAGCATCAAATACTAGCGAAGGGGTACGTCCCTTTAGGGCTTGTGTTAATTTATGAGGGTTTCTTACAAAGAAATCATCTTCAATTTGAGGGTCTTTTCCAGGTACAATTAAGTTTCGCGATGCTCTTCCATCTTGCATTACAGATTTTTTAACTCGTGCAGGAGGTAATTCGTTCTGTGCGGCTTGGGAGGCAATTGAAGGAACGTGCACTACATTTCCTACTGTACCTACATAGGTGGCTTTGGTTCTATCCTGTGCTTGAGCGCCAAACACTAAAGCAAAAAGAATTAGAAATAATGTAAATTTTGATTTCATTAAAGTTAGTTTTTTGGATTTTAAAGTGCCTAAATTACAGAGAATTTATAAAAACAAAACAGGATTAGTTGTTTTTAACTAATCCTGTTATTAAAATATTACTCTTTGAAAAATATTATTAAGAAAGGGCCTCTTTGATTCTTAAAATGGCTTCTTTAATGTCGCTTTCTGAAGCAGCATAAGAAAGTCTAATACAATTAGGGTCTCCAAAAGCCTCGCCGGTAACAGTGGCTACCTTGGCTTCTTCTAATAAATAAAGTGATAAATCTGAAGCGGAATTAATATTTTTTCCACGAAGTGTTTTTCCAAAGAAATAAGAAATATCTGGGAAAACATAAAAGGCACCCTCTGGTTTATTAATCTTAAAACCATCAATTTCGGAGAGTAATTCTAGTATAAGTTCTCTTCTTTTCTTAAAAGCATCCACCATAAATTTAATTTTACTAGGTGGATTCTCTAAGGCTGTAATTGCGGCTCTCTGAGCAATAGCATTTGCTCCACTAGTAACTTGACCTTGCATTTTGTTGCAAGCTCTTGCAATCCACTCTGGCCCGCCTATATAACCAATACGCCAACCCGTCATGGAAAAGGCTTTTGAAACCCCGTTAACAACTACGGTACGATCGTACATGTCTTCAAATTCAGCCATAGAAGCATGACCTCCACTAAAATTAATGTGCTCGTAAATTTCATCGCTAATTACTATTACATGAGGGTATTTCACCAACACATCAGCTAATTTTCTGAGTTCATCTTTACTGTAAACCGAACCACTTGGGTTGCAAGGTGAACTGTAAATAATCATTTTAGTCTTTGGAGTAATAGCAGCTTCTAGTGCTTCTGCTGTAACTTTAAAATCGGTTTCTATTGTAGTTGGAATTTCTATTGGAACTCCTCCAGCAACTTTGCATTGGTCTGCATAACTCACCCAATAGGGTGCTGGAAGTAAAACTTCATCCCCTTCATTTAAAAGGACCATAGTTAAGTTTGCTAAAGATTGCTTGGCACCTGTAGATACTACTATTTGAGAAGGTTTATATTCAATATTATTATCTCGTTTAAATTTGTGAATTATAGCGTTTTTAAGCTCACCATAACCATCTACAGGAGTATATGAATAATAATCGTCTTTAATGGCTTGAATTGCAGCATCCTTGATGTAATCTGGAACTGTAAAGTCAGGCTCACCAAGACTTAACCCAATAATGTCTTCTCCTTGGTCTTTAAGTTCTCTAGTTTTGGCTGCCATTGCTAACGTAGCTGAGGTTGCCATCGCATTTACGCGATTTGAAAGTCTTTTGTCCATAATAATTAAGCAGTTAGAGTAGCAGGTTTTTGCCCCATTTCTCTTAAATGTCTAAAATGGGCAGCTATTGCCTCTCTGGTAGTTTTATATTCTTTATAAGGTAAATTGAATTCTTTTGTGGTGCTTTTTACAATTTCAGAAATTTTCTTGTAGTGAATATGACTGATGTTTGGAAAAATATGATGTTCTACTTGGTGGTTTAATCCGCCAGTATACCAATTTACAATAGGATTGTTTGTAGAGAAATTCACTGTAGTAAATAACTGGTGAATAGCCCATGTATTTTTCATAGTACCGCTTTCGTCTGGAAGGAAGACTTCGGTGTCCTCAACCACGTGAGCAAGTTGAAAAACAATACTTAAGATCAATCCAGCAACGTAGTGCATTATAAAGAAGCCTATTAGTATTTTCCACCATACAATGTTGAAGAATAAAATTGGAATTATTATCCATAAGGATACGTAAATAATTTTAGTGATTACTAAAATACTCCATTGTTTTACCGGACTAGGGAATTTGCCGTAGGATAGTTTTCTAGCTAAATACCTTTTAGTTTGAAAAAAATCTGTAGTTAGTACCCAGTTAAAGGTTAGTAAACCATAAAGTAATACGCTATACCAGTGTTGATATTTATGGAAACGTTTCCATTTAGAGTGTTCTGAAAATCTAAGAATACGTCCTGCTTCTAAATCTTCATCGTGACCGTGAATGTTTGTGTAAGTATGGTGAAGCACGTTGTGTTGTACTTGCCAGTTATAGACGTTTCCTGCAAGAATATACATACTGCTGCCCATAACCTTATTTATCCATTTTTTGGATGAATACGACCCGTGATTAGCATCGTGCATAACGTTCATTCCCACGCCAGCCATTCCTACTCCCATAATAATGGTGAGTAATAATTGAGCCCATCCAGGGAAGTTTAGTGTAAGTAATAAAAAATAAGGGGTAAGATAAAGTGAAAACATAATAATTGTTTTCAGGTGAAGTTTCCAGTTTCCTGATTTATCAATTTCGTTTTCTTTGAAATAATCGTTTACTCGTTTATTTAGTGTTCTAAAGAATTTGGCGCTATCCTTTCTTGAAAAGTTTAAGTTTTTTTGATTCATGTAATAGTTAACAAGGGTAATTTAATTTGTAGATTCAACAAAAATAGACATCTTTTATGGAAATCTAGTTGTCGAAATTCACAATTTTAGTTAAGATAACCTACTTTTGCGACTTATTTACAAATATGGAGCTAATTTTAAAATATTTCCCGCAACTTACTGATATTCAGAAGGAACAGTTTAGTCAGTTACAAAAACTCTACCAAGACTGGAATTTAAAGATAAATGTAGTATCTCGAAAGGATATAGACGAACTATACTTAAGACATGTTTTGCATTCACTTGGAATTGCAAAAATTCAAACTTTTTTGCCAGGATCTAAAGTTTTAGATGTTGGTACAGGAGGAGGTTTTCCAGGTATTCCTCTAGCTATTTTATATCCAGATGTTCAATTTCACCTGGTAGATAGCATCGGAAAAAAAATAAAAGTAGTAGATGAAGTAGTAGAAGGTTTGCAATTAGAAAATGTAAAGACTACAAATGCAAGAGTTGAAACTATTTCAGAAAATTACGATTTTATTGTAAGTCGTGCCGTAGCTCAAATGGAAACATTTGTACATTGGGTAAACGGAAAAATCGCCAAAAAGAGTTTACACGATCGCAAAAATGGGATTCTTTATCTAAAAGGAGGTGATTTAACAGAGGAATTAAAAGTGTATAAAAATGCTGAAATTTATCCTTTAGAAAATTACTTTGAAGAAGAGTTCTTTGAAACGAAAAGTGTGGTGTATTTACCGCTTAAATATAAAGGATAAGCAAAGTTGCTTTGGGTAGAATATTAATTCAAATTAGTTGGTAGCCCTACAAAGCCACATTACGTTTAAATATTTGTAAGAAACCATTGCAGTGCAAGGATGGTTTTTGCATCCTTAAATTCTGTGATTTTCGAATGAATATCAGCTATGGGTAACTTGACAAGTTGAATATCCTCATTTTCTGTTTCAACTCCACCTCCTTGTGAAATTTTGTCTTGAACTGAAACCTCTGCAAAATATAAAAATATACGTTCGGTGCTAGCCCCGGGTGACGTGTAGAATGTATTTATTAGTTTTGGGTTTTCAATTTTATATCCAATTTCTTCTAGTACTTCTCTGATAATACAATCTTTAGGATTTTCATCTTTTTCTAGAGATCCAGCCGGAATTTCGAGCAGCCATCCGTTGTGGTGTTTGCAAGTAGGATATCTAAATTGATTGGTTAGGAGTAAGCTTTGCGATTCCTTTTCATATAAAAGTATTGCCACAGAGTCACCTCTTTCAAATGCTAAACGTCTAACTGTTATTTCACTTCCTTTGAAAGTGTCGTGGGTTATGTTTCCCTCGGTTATTTTATAGTGGTCATCAAATATTGTTTTTTCTCCTTTGATAGTATATTTCATTTTTTTAATGATTTAAATTGCATATTCATACAGTATACCTGAGGTAGGGTTAAGGTATAAAAAAACCCCGAACGAATCGGGGTTTTCAAAATATGTACTTCCAAAACTATTTAGTAACTAAAAACTTCTTAGTTGTAACCGAGTTATCTTTAGAGATTTTAATAAAATAGGTTCCAGCTTGTAGATTAGCAACATTTATTTGAGCGTCTACATCAATGTTATTTTGAGTTAGAATTAATTTTCCTAAAATATCATAAACTTCGATATTTGCATTTTCAGCATTCTTAAGGTTAAGAACTGTACTTGCTGGGTTAGGATAAAGAGCAATGTTTTCAGTGCTAAATTCGTTAGTACCTAATACACCGTTACTACCAAACTGTCCTGTGGTTTCAGCCCCCCAATTACCTACTGCGTAAAACAGTTGGGTTCCTTCACTATCAGTTAAAGTGAATCTTGTTCCACCGTCTCCCCAAGTGTCTATCCCAGTAAATAGATAGCAGTCTTCGTCCAAATTAAATGTAAGGTTTACTGTAGTGTTGTTAGGGTAAGGTCCTCCATTTTCGATAATGTTTCCATTGCTATCTCTAAGGTTCCAACGGCACTCAGATCCATATGCATCGGTACGAATTTCTAAGTTTACTGTTCCAGTACCTTCAGCTGCTTGGTCAAAAGTGGTAGATTGTGAGTTGTTAGAGTTATCGTCGTCGTTAGGGATAGTAACCTCCAGTGTGTTTGTGCTATTTAACGTATAGGTTACTGCTGGTAAAGAAACCGTCTCCGATCTAAGCGATAATAAGTTGCCAGTCCATGTAAATGTGTGCGCTTCACCATTAATTGTGTATGTAATAGGTAGCGAAGTAATTGGGTCTGCGCCTAAATTTTTGATTACTACATTGGCTGATAATTCAGTATCACAAGTAGGTTCTATTTCAGGAATTTCTGCTATCGCAGCATCATTATTATTTGTTAGACCTGTATATGTAGGTAAACTTGTAACACCAGTAGGTATTTCTTGAGTAGTTTCTGTAATAAATACAACTACTTTCATATCAGCAAGATCTGTAGGAACATCTCTATAGTCTGCCGGTATAGTATAAGTGAAAGTACGATCGATAAAGCTTCCGGCTGTAGTATTCGTAATGTCTTCACCCCACTGTCCGGTAATTAGATCAACCAAACGATGCATATGGTTGTAATTGCTGCCTTGACCTCCACCACTTTGAGGTCCTTTGGTGTTATCTTGTAATACAGCCACATTCAATTTGTTTGTAGATTCAACACTGCTACTGGTATAATAAGCTTCTACGTGAACTGTTAGCTCATTGGTTTGCACATTTATATTTGCTTCGGCAGCTACGTTTACATTTGAAGCAGTTCCTAAAATTTGGTTAGCTCTACCTGCCCATTGTGTTCTATCAAGTATAGTGTTATTTCCAGAAAATACGTGACGGTTAACCGTTCCAGATGGATATCCAGTTAAACCAGTTTGTGCAGCAATGGCAGCACCGTAATTTGTTCGGAAATCAGGGGCATTACCTGAAGGATTCGCAAAACCACCAGTGTGGATGTTTATTAACGAGACTCTGTCGGGATTAGCATCTTTAATAGCTTGAGCACGTGAATGTCCGTCTGGACAAAATTGACAATAAATTCCTGTGAATTCTTCTAAGACAACATTTTTGTCTTGAGGGGAAGTTGATACAATAGTTTGCGCGTACGAGCCAAATGCAAATACTGTAAAAACTAAGGAAAGAGATAGTTTTTTAAACATGATTTTAGTTTTTTAGGAGTTTTAAAAGATTTAATACCTACAAATTTACCATTTTCATTGAAACAATGTTAATAAAAGATTAAAATTTTTACACAATTAAACAATTTTAATAAATAAACAAATAAAACGTTTGTTCTTACATAAGTATTTGATTTTTAGTGTTTAAAGTGATTTTAACAAGTGTTAAAAATTCAAATGTTTTTAATATTCAGGACTTTATATATAATTAAAATCGTTACTTTTGTTAGATTATAATTCCTTTTAACCTTAAAATTTTAAATTAATGAAAATCAAATTACTTTTATTAGCGACCATAGGATGTTTTACTGTTGCTAATGCACAGTTTACTGTAAAAGACAGAGCTGGAAATGAATTGAATAATGGAGATGTTATCGAGTATGGTTCTATTGACTACGTAGATGCCGAGTTTGAGTTTTTTGTAACCAATGATAATCCATCAGAAGAAATATATACTCGAATTGAGGTTATTGAAAAACAAAACTCTGTAACTGGTACATTTGAGCAATTGTGTTACGGATTATGTTATAACGATTTAGTAATAGGAGAGACTGTTCCTCCTGCTACAGACCCAGCATATCTAATTGGAGTTGGAGAAACTACTGGTCTTGGAAATCACCTATGGAATAACGATGCGGGTAATGGAACTGACAATGTTGAATTTAAATTTGCATTCCGTCAATATTCTGATGCTGCAGGAACAAACGAAATTAATGAACCTTTAATTTTTTCATACCGTTACAACCCGACATTAGGAGTTAACGAATTAAGAAAAGTTAAATTTGCTGTTCAGTCTACAATAGTTTCTAATGAAATTGTTATGGAAATTGCTGAGCCTGTTCAATTAACTATGTATAATGTTTTGGGGAAAGTTGTGAAACAAGCATCTTTTGATGCTGGACGTCATACAATGAATGTTTCAAACTTAGCTTCACAGGCTTATGTTTTACAAATAACCAACAAGGCTGGTTCTGTACAAACTACTAAAATACTAAAGCAGTAAGGTTTATTCTTTATAGCTTTCTTAAAAGACTATTCTTAATCGGAATAGTCTTTTTTGTTTTTACATACCTCTTAAATAAGTTTCTCTTCAAATAATGATTTCTATTTCATGAAGTTAAACGTGTAAGTCTGAATGATTTACTGGTTTCAGCATGGCTTCATTTAGCAACATCTCGTCGTTGAATTTTGTTAAGGCTTCGTATGTATCTCGAAATTCAACTTAATTTAATTACCTAATAAGTGTTTCAATTAAGGTAAATGCTTAAACATCATTTCCTTGCTTTTTAAAAAAGTCAAGTAATACTTCTCAATATATGAGATCTGGAAAATAATTCATTGTTACTAAATACTTATAGGTTAAATAGAAAGTCCTAACCTCAGTTTATTCCAAAAATAAAGGTCGTTCAAATTGTTTTGAACGACCTTTATAAACATATAAATAAGTAGTTTAGAATGTAACTACAAGGTTTGCTGTTACTCCTGAACTTTCAGGAACTTCGCGACAAACACCTCCTACACAAATTAAACCACCTCTTTGGCGACCATAGTTAAGTCCGAAACGAGCACGTCCTTTTGAATAACTACCTCCAATATTGTAAAAGTGGTCGTTATTTGGGCCTCCATAATTCCAAGAATCTGCTACATACACACCTAAAGATGAGTTGAAGTTGTATTCAAGAACTCCAGCTGCCCAGTTTTTATCATCGTCTGCAGTCCAAAGATGTTGTAACTCCATACGTAAAGCTTTAGCACCTGTAAAGCGTCTAGTTCCTTCAATAACGGCAATCTGAGCGCGGATGTCTCCTTGCTGACCTAGAATTCCTCCTTTAGAAACACTCTTGTCTATTATAACATCTTGGAAAGATGCAACAGTGCTCCATTTTGAGCTCCAACGGTTTTTTATTTCAATATTCAAATCTCTGAAGTATCTATCACCTTTACCAATAAACTTAACATCGTAGTTTTGATCTGTTTTATTGAATTCGGTATCAAGTCCTGCCCAGTATGAAAAGTTACCAGCTAGTTTAGTTCCTACTTTACCTAAGGTGCTTTCTTTGTCGAAAGAGTAGTAAACGTCAACTTGAGTACCTACTTCTCCAGCTCTTTGCTCGTTTGTAGTAAACAACAGTCTTGGTTGAGAGTTGTAAACATATATGTTGGAAAGCAAATAATCGTGCTGCTTTGTAATTGCTGGAACGTAGTTTATAATTTGCTCGTTGTATTGGTTTCCTTCAGCGTATCTGTCTGAATAGAATGCAAAGTTTTCTAGCCTTCTAAAAGTAGTATTTATACCAAGTCCTTTTTGTGCGTACCCTAAGTTTACTAATAAAGCAGTTCCGTCAAACAATTGAGGTGATGTTACTATAGTTTCATTTATAAGTACGTCTGGATCCTTTGTATTTGCTTCAACTCCACCGTAAAATTTACCAGCTACAAAGTCAAGTCTTCCTCCATAAGCATTAACACTTGCTGGAATTGTATCGTTTGCACCATTGTCTTGATATCTACCAACGTAACTAGCGCCAAATTTTAAATCTACTGCATCAATATTCATTAATGCACTTAAATCTAGATTTGCATCAAGTCCTTGGATTACTCCTTCAGAAACATCAAAACCATTACGAGTCTGACCGTAAACTCCCGTCATATTGAAAGTTGCAGTTGGACTAAACTTAACACGAACACCTTTCAAGGCATTGTTTATTCCTAGTTGTCTGTCTTCCCAAGTACGTAACAGTAATCCACTACCAAATTGTTCGTAGAAATAACC
This sequence comes from Aequorivita sp. 609, assembly GCF_014212065.1. NCBI lineage: Bacteria > Pseudomonadati > Bacteroidota > Flavobacteriia > Flavobacteriales > Flavobacteriaceae > Aequorivita > Aequorivita sp. 609. Next base: position 249,675 of record NZ_JACJVM010000006.1, read on the forward strand.
AGCAGTAATATCTAGGGTTTCATTTCTAAAATTTAAGTAATAAGTTCCAATTCCGTTTTGATTATCCCAAGTAGGAGAATAGCCTTCTAGAGCCTTTGGTAAATACGATTCGTATTGTACTCCAGCAGTAAATTTTCCTAATGAATAGTTTAATTGAAGGTAATTGTTAGAACGAAACTGTTCTTTTGGGGCAAAATAACCAAAATCTTCATCGTCTAAAAGCCATTGAGAATTCGATTCAAGTCCACCAAAAAAGTAGCCATTTTCTTGTGAAAAGCCAATTGCTCCCACTAAAAGAAAGGCGCCTAAAATAAGTTTTTTCATAATTATTTGTTGGGTTTGTAATGTAAAGATTAGTTAGAGAATTCCTTTATTTTTTCATAAAGTTCATACTCTGCACCAGGGCTATATCCAGAATGACGATAAACTATTTCGTTGTTTTTTACAAGAAGTGTTAATGGTACGGTTGCAGCACCTAAAGCACGTTTAAAATCATTATTAGTGTCTAAAAGCACAGTGTAATCCCAGCTTTTTCCATTAATTAAAGGCTTAACTCTTTTTACAGTTCGACTATCGTCTACAGAAATTGCGTAAAGCTCAACACCAGTTTCTTCTTGCCATTCGTCGTAAATTTCGCTAATTGCATCTAATTCTTTTAAACAAGGCACACACCAAGTAGCCCATAAGGATACAATAGTCACTTTGTCATCGGTTGAAATGCTTGAAGAGTTAAAAACATTACCGTCTACTGTCGTAAGATTTACTTTTGGCATTTCATTTTGTGATGTAGCAGCTAAAGATACAAGTAGAAGTAAAAGAGGGATTAATTTTTTCATTTTGTGATAAGGTTTTAATTTAACTTTATATTGGCAATATTAAGTTTTTTTTAATGAATTAAAGATTGGTTTTTTGAAAAAATATTGATTTAACAATTTATTCTTTAACATTTTTTTATAATTGCGCTATATTAGCACACTTTAAAAAACTAATTTTATTATGAAAACACATCCCTATTTTAAATTTTTATTCCTTTTTGCGGTTTTGGCAGCTGTTTCTTGTAGCAAAAAAGAAGATCCATTTGTTGAGCAAGGACCAGCTTTAGTATTAGAACTCAAAAGTGACGCTGGGAATGGAGAGTTAGAAGTTGTGAGCATTGATCAAGTGGTTAATTTTACTGTTATAGGTAACGACGATCAAGACTATACATCTCTGGCGAATATTCTAGTAAATGATGTTGAAATTGAAGGTAGTAGCTACACGTTTGCTGAACTAGGTAACTATCAAGTAAAAGCTATATATGATGATGTAGTAAGTAATGTATTAACGTTTGAAGTACTTGCTGAAACTGAAAGAGCGTTAACAGTGAGTGTTACTAAAGCAATGAGAAATCAAACAGTTACATTTGGCCTACTAGATAATGAAGGTACTGATACTTCAGACGAAGCTACTTTTTATGTTAACAATACAGCTATTGAAGGTAATACATATTCATCTAATAATATAGGAGACTTTGAGGTTTATGCAGAGTATGTAGTAAACAATGAAACTTATACTTCAGCAACAAAGAATTTTGCAGTATATATACCAAAACGTAAAGTAGTAGTTGAAGATTATACAGGAACTTGGTGTGGATTCTGTCCAGCGGTTGCTTTGGCTATAGACGAGTTAAGAGCTGCTACAGAGCATGTAAGTATTGTAGCAATTCATAAAACTGCGGCAAGTTTACCAGATCCATTAGATTTCCCTAGAATTCAGGAATTACAAGATATGTTTGGTGTAAGTAATGGTTTCCCTAAAGGACAAATTAACCGTACAGTAGCTTGGCCAGATCCTTATCCAAGTGGTCAAATTTTATCAATGGCAGGTGCAGATACTGATGTTGCAATTGCAATTAACTCAAAGCTTACAGGTGCTAACTTAACTGTAGAAGTAAAAGTTGTTTACGAAAATGGTTCAACTCCTGGTGATAAGGTTGTGGTTTACTTATTAGAAAACGGCGTTGTTGCGCCACAGGCTAACTACTTTAATGAAACTCCTGGGCATCCTTATGAAGGTCTAGGAAATCCGATTGAAGATTATGTACACAATGATGCGTTGAGAAATTCACTTTCTGACTTGTTTGGAGATGCAATTCCTTCAACACCTGCTTTCCAAGAATTTAAAAAGAACTACACCTTTACAGTTCCTTCTAACTATGTAGGTGAAAACTTAAGTTTTGTAGTTATGGTAGTTGATCAGGACAACAATGCTAAAAACTCTCAGTTTGCAAGTATTAATGAGACTAAGAATTTTGAATAAAAATCTTTAAAATAGATCATAAAAAAGCCCCGATTTGAAACTTCAAATCGGGGCTTTTTCTATTTAAATGATTTTAGGTTACCCTAAGAATGGATATCTATAATCTGTAGGAGAAACAAAAGTTTCTTTTATCAATCTAGGAGAAATCCAACGGTAAAGGTTTTGTTTACTACCTGCTTTATCATTTGTACCACTTGCACGAGCTCCACCAAAGGGTTGTTGGCCTACAACAGCTCCAGTTGGTTTGTCGTTGATATAGAAGTTACCTGCAGCGTTTTCAAGAGCTTTTACAGCTTCTTCTAAAGCATATCTATCTTCACTGAAAACAGCACCTGTCAATGCGTATTCGCTAGTTCCATCAACTAATTCAAGCATTTCTGTCCAGTCTTTATCTTCATATACATAAACTGTAAGAACAGGTCCGAAAAGCTCAGTACACATAGTAGTGTATTTAGGGTCTTTAGTTACAATAACAGTAGGCTCGATAAAGTAACCTTTGCTCTTATCGTATCCACCTCCAACAATAATTTCAGCGTTTTTATCTTTCTTAGCTTGATCTATGTAGCTTGCAAGTTTATCGAAAGAACTTTCATTAATTACTGCAGTAATAAAGTTCCCCATATCTTCTGGAGTACCCATTTTGAATGAACGAACATCTTCAATCAATTGCTTTTTAACATCTTCCCAAATTGTACTGGAAATGTAGCAACGGCTTGCTGCACTACATTTTTGACCTTGGAATTCAAATGCTCCACGGGCCATTGCAGTAGCAACTTGTTTTGGGTTGGACGTTTTATGAGCAACAATAAAGTCTTTACCTCCAGTTTCACCTACTATTCGTGGGTAAGTTTTATAGTTTGAAATATTGTTTCCAATTTTCTGCCAAATACCTTGGAAAACTCCTGTTGAACCGGTAAAGTGAACTCCACTGAAATCTGGGCTTGCCATAAGCGTATCTGAAATCATTACAGCGTCTCCCATTACCATGTTGATTACTCCTGCAGGAACACCAGCTTCACGGAATACATCCATAATAACTTTTGCTGAATAAACCTGAGTGTTACTTGGTTTCCAAACTACTACGTTCCCCATTAATGCAGCGCTTGCAGGAAGGTTCCCAGCAATGGCAGTAAAGTTGAATGGAGTAATAGCATAAATAAATCCTTCTAGCGGACGGTATTCAACTCTGTTCCAAGCTGAAGATGTAGATTCTGGTTGCTCAGCATAGATTTCAGTCATATACTGAACGTTGAAACGCAAGAAATCTATTAGCTCGCAAGCAGAATCAATTTCAGCTTGATAAATATTTTTAGACTGCCCAAGCATGGTAGCAGCGTTTATTTTTGCTCTATATGGTCCAGCAATTAGTTCGGCAGCGCGAAGGAAGATTCCAGCACGTTGTTCCCATTGCATTGCAGCCCATTTTTTTCTTGCTTCCAAAGCAGTTTCAATTGCTTCTTCAACATTTTTCTTAGTAGCTTTATAGTAAGTACCTAACACGTGCTTGTGATCGTGTGGAGGCGACATTGTAGCGGTTTCTTTAGTTTTAACCTCTTTTCCGTTGATAAATAAAGGCACTTCAATTTCTGCCTTATACATTTCTCTATACGTTTTAAGTACTTCTTCTCGTTCTGGTGAACCAGGAGCGTAGTCCTTAACAGGTTCGTTTACAGCGATCGGTACTTCAAAAAATCCTTTTCCCATTACATTATTATTTTTGTGTTCTTAAAGGTTGCAAAGATACAATTTTTGAAGCACCTAATCTTCATATTTCTTAATTCCAAAATGGATAAATTTGGTAATCAGTCTAATTTTACATTTAAAGCTAGTAAATTGGTGTTTTTAAGTTTCCTTTTGTAGATTCGATTAATAAATAAATCATAATGTGCACTATAACTTTCACTCCTATATCAAATCACGGATTTATATTAACTTCTAATCGTGACGAAGCTCCAGGTCGAGAAACCTTACCGCCTGAAATTTATAATGAAGATGGCGTAAAACTACTTTATCCTAAAGATGCGGTTGCGGGAGGAACTTGGATAGGAGTAAGTGATAGAAAACGAGTTGCTTCATTAATGAACGGAGGCTTTGTGGCTCACGAACCCAAACAATCTTATCGTAAAAGTAGAGGAGTAGTGCTAAAAGATATTTTGAGATCAAACGATTTAAAATCGGAAATAGAACAATACAATTTCCAAGATATTGAACCATTTACCGTTATACTTGTAGATTGGAATGATGGTGTTAGATTATTTAAATTAGTTTGGGACGGGGAAAAATATCATTTTTCTGAAGAACCCTTAGCTCCTCAAATATGGTCTTCCTCACCATTGTACCCTGAAGTTTTAAAGAAAAAAAGAGAGAAATGGTTTTCAGAGTTCTTATTCAAAACTATTAGACCTACAGCAGATGAATTGCTAAATTTTCATAAAACATCAGGAGATGGAGATTTCAACAGTAGTTTAGTAATGGATCGGGAATATGTAAAAACTAAAAGTATTACACAGATTGTTAAGAATAACGATGCTATTTCAATGCGGTATGAAGATTTGCAAACTGATAAAGTAAGTAATACAGCATTTTAATTCAATGAGAAGGGAGCGCTCAAGTTAAAAAGCGGAATTGCAACACTAAATTTACGATTAGATTCAAAATTTATCATGTTAAAATGACCTTTCATCGAGCCAAAAGGTGAGAATAATAAGCAGCCACTAGTGTACGAATGTCTTTCACCAGGCTTTAGAATAGGTTTTTGCCCAATAACTCCTTCACCTTCTACTATCACAGTGTTGTTTAATGAGTCTTTGATTACCCATCTTCGCGAAGTGAGTTGAACAGTGTCTTTTCCTTGGTTTTCAATGGTGATATTATAAGCAAAGGCATATTGCATTTTACGGTTTTTGTAAAATGTCCCGTCAAATTCAGTAAGTACTGAAATTTTAATTCCCTGTGTTACCTGTTGTACCATTTTGTTAATATAAAGCTGCACTTATCGCTACAAAAAATCCTATTGCTACCATAAAACTCAGCGAGAATATAATGCTTAAAAATACAAATTTAAACAATGTTGTCCACTTTCCCTGACCATAAAATTTCTTCAGTGCGAAGTAAAAATATAATGGGCCAATGATGGCAAATAAAAGGGTTTGAAAAAAAGTGGAGTTAAAGATTATATCAGGAATACTGAAAATAATCAAATAAAGAAATATAAAACTGAAAATATGAAATACAAAAATTACGTGTTCAATAAAATTGTATTTATTTCGAGAGTAGGATAGCCAAAAAAACAAAGCATAAATTGGAGCAAAAAAGAATAAGAAAAAAGGCAATTTAGCTTTTAAATAGTTGAAGAATTCGTCTGTATTGTGAATTATTTTGTAAACCGAAACAGATCGCGAATAAAGCCATCGGTGTTTAAAGGTGTTGATGTGACCTAAACTATCAAGAGCTGCAATTGGGTTTTCAATCTTAGTTTTTAAATAATAAGAATAATAGATATTTCCGCGCTTACTGTAGCTTTCAAAAAATGATAAACTATCTAAAGTTTTATCTGAGTAATATTGTGATATGCCCAGTTCTTTAGCTTTTGAAACTTCATTAGTAGAACTATTTAAAATGAAATTCTCTGGTTGTTCATTAATTAGCGAATCCATCGAAACGCCATTTTCAACATCATTGTTTAGACTGAATGACCTAGACTTTTCTGAGGTTTGTACAAACCCTATAAAACTTTCTAAAAGAAAATAAATAATAGAAACACTTAGAAAAAAGCGAAAGGGATTGGCGTATTTAAGACGTTGTCCTTTTACATAGTTCTTTGTAATTACACCAGGTCTAAATAGTAAATCCTTGAATGTTGTGCGTATTCGAGAGTCATAAACTAGAATACTACTAAGGAATTCTGCCAAAAAATCTTTGGCAGAAAGTTGTTTGTCACTATTAAGTTGAGAGCAATATGGACAGTAAACATCGCTTTTATCGAGTGGTTGATTACAGTTCAAGCATTTAGTTCCGCGGTATCGCATTGATTTTCTTCCACCGTGAACTTTTGGCTTACTTTTACTCATCACTCGGTCATTAAGTGAAATTTATAAATTAATTATTGGTAATTGAGGTTGAGTTTGCACGACCAATTCCTATAATTCTATCGTATCTAGCTCCAAGGTCTCGGAAGTAAACTACTACGGTATAATCGTTTTCTGTTTGCCAGAAATCTCCACTGATAGCGCCTTCATCTATACTTCCATCTCTATTTACTACCACATATTTGTAGTTGTAAAACCCTTGTTTGAAAAGTCTAGTATTTCTGTAAGAATCACTTTCACTGTCATAACGTAAGTACGTGCTTCCGTCTATGGTCCAGTTGTTGAAGTTGCCGTAAACGTGAATCTCTTTGTCGCCTAAATCTTCATAATACTGTAAGTTGAAATACATACGAACATATTCAGCTTCAATATCTTGATTTCTAGCATCAATATTCCTTACCACAAAATTACCGTTAATATCGGGGTTGTAGGTGTAAGGTCTATTGTACCTTGGAATATTTGTAAATAAATAATTTTCGTATAAATCGGTAACGGCGATCGACCTTATACCGTTTGAGGCTGAACGCTCATCCTTGTTGTCGAAAGCTAAAAATTCATTTCCGCCTCCAAATGCAGCTTCTTTGTCATACTTATAAATAAGCTCATTCCCCATAGTGTATTGTGGAACAAGGTCTGTTATAGCGGTTTTAAGGTTGCTGTTTTGAAGTACTAGGGTTTTTACGCTTTGCTTAGGGTTTCTCAATAATAGGCTTTGTGAGTTTACAGTAAATTGAACTACTTGTTTTTCATCGATAACATTTAGATCTCGTGCACGCTTAATTTCAACTCCAACCGATGCGATATCCTCTACGACTAAGAATTTTCTAGTAAAAATTAAATCTCCATTACTACTAAATATGCTTAGTAAATAATTCCCGCTTTTTTTAATTGTTCGAGTGTCTCGGTTAGGGATGATTAGTTTGTAATGTGAATATATTTGAAGTGTGTTTAATGAGTTTTGATATTCGGTAATTCGAACATCGTCAAATCCATCTAAATATTCACTTTTTGAAAGGTCTGAAGGGGTCCAATCAAAATTGTGGTGAGTGATTCTATAAAAGTAATCTGCTTCATCTCCATTTAACGCATCGAACGTTAATTCTAGAGATTGTCCTAATCTGATTATTGGTAATTCACTTAATTCTGTAGCACCTTTAAATTGTACAGTTTGAATGTAGGGTGGTTCTACTTTTTCAGTAATTTGAGCCGAAGCCTGAGGCACGGTAATAATAATTATGAGAATACGTAGGATCGATTTTAGCATAATGTTGATTTATGGAGCTAAGATAAACAAATTTTATGCCTGTTTATTATGTTAAGCAACCGTTGTCTTGTGAATGTTGCTTTTGAAGCTGAAAAGAAAATTAATTTAGGTTTATTGTATAAATTTTTGGTGCGTTTTATAATCTACTATTCTCGAAGGCTCCATATTTCATTTATGGGGTCACCTTTGCTTGAAAATCCTGAGTGGTTCCAATCTCCATTTTTCAGCTTATAGTTAAATTTCAAGTTTAGTCCAACTTTAGTATTGTCTTTAGAAAAGAATTCAATGTTTTCGGTGTAGTTACCATCTAAGGTAGTGTAAGTACCTCCGCCGGTTCCCATAAATTGTTTAGTTTCGGTATTATAAGCAATCCACTGAAATCGAGTTCCAGATAAAATTTTCATCGTTTTTCTCGGTCCGTCGGAATCTCGTAATTCAGTTTTCCCGTCTTTTACTCGTCCAGACATCAACCAAGCACCTTGTAATTTTCCAGGCTCACCCTTATCTATTCTTTTTAACCGTTGGTTGTTTAAAGGAAATTTAACTTCAGTTTCGGTGATCAGTATTTTGTGGTTTTCTTGATTTCCTACAGAAAATGAATTGGTAGAGTTAAACTCTAAATGTTGTGTTAGGATGTTTCCATTTAACTCCCAAGCACCACCATGCGTTTTAATAAATTCTCCAGTTTTGGCATTAAAAGTAGTGGATGAATAATAGCCATCTGTAAAAATCACTATATTCTTTAATTCTTCATTATCTTCAGATGTTAAATAATTTTCCCAAGCGCCAATTAAACTTTGTGCATTTATGCTAAAGGAGATTAAGACAAACAAAAGTAAAGTTATAAAGCTTCTCATAATTTAAATAATTAAATGATTGATAAAAAGAATGATCGGTTAGTACCTGGTAGTAAGTTGTAAATTATACACTTGTAAGTTGTAAGCGGTAATGGGTCTTAAACAGTACGTTTTGCCGCAACCCAAGCAGCTTCTGTATTGGTAGTGTTTTCAGTTTGCCCCGAAAACTACCACAAAAAGGGGCTGGTACTCGCCCCGACCATCCTAGCCTTTCGGTTTAATCTTTGAGCTCGGTGAGCCAATTTATTTCTTGAATCTTGCTGTCAATTTTTCTAAAAGCTCTTCCTGTCTCATCCATTTCATTTTGAAGCTTTTTGATGCTAATTGTATTTTTTAAATTACTGTCGCCACTGTTGTCAAACTGTGCGTCAAGTCTTATTCTTCTTAGTCTTTCAGAAATCATTTTTAAAGAATCTCTTTTCGCTAGTGCTTCCATAAGAACTCCTTCACCTTCAACTAAAGTTTCGTTGTTGGTTTTATTAATTCGTATAATTAAGGTTTCTAAATCTTGAATTGCTTTTCGTAACTGAGCTATCAATTTATCAGGATCTTCTTGAGGTAGTTTGTCGTCTGAAACTACTAAAACAGGTCTAATTCTATTTTGAAGATGTTCAATTTTCTTCAATAAGTCTGCTCTTAGCAAAAGTCCTTCAGCAAGCTTCATTTTCTTATTTATTTGATCGTTATTATTGGACATTAAAACACCATTAAAATTACATAATAGGCTCCTGAACTTTTGAAGCCTTCTTTAACTCCTGTAGTGAGGTTCTACGTTTTGATTGACTTTGCAAATATACAATCAGATTACAGTATCAAAATAGTAAAGAAATGCTAACCTAAGTTTAGAGTGATACTAGAATGCTATAAAAAGTAATTGTAAATATCCACTTATCAGTTTTCGAAATACTCAATAGGGTTTAAATAAAACATTTTTTTCCAACCTTGTTTGTCGGAATCTATTCTCCAAAAATACGGAATAATCGTAACAATAGAGTAGTGGAGATGTGGTGTTTTTCCTGCAGCATTTCCAGTGGTTCCAACTGTACCTATCTTAGATTTTTTACTTACAAAAGGCAACAAAGAAGTGTTTAAATCATTTAGGTGAGCGTAATAATGTAACCGCCATTTTGGTCCAAGTACTAAAACTATTTTTCCTCCTATAGGCACTTCTCCTGAAAATAATACAAGTCCATTTGTAGCCGAATATATTGAAGTTCGTTTTTTAGCGAATACATCTACACCTTTATGTGTAACAGATTTCCCCCACGGGTAATACCAAAACGAATCATTATTATAATCATGCTTAGTGGCATCTTTTACAGGCATTTTTAAATTTTGTGGAATTAAAAAACCTATAATTAGTATCGATAATAATGTAAATAGAAGTTTCTTTTTCAACAGTAAAGATTAAGCTAAGTTTTAATTGATAGCTAAAATAAATAAATTCCTAATGTGAAATAATAAAAGATTTATACTTTATACTTCCCTCAAATTGTGTATTCAATATATTAGGTTTATTCGGCGTTATTGGAATTATTTTTTCTTTTTAAAACTCGTCCTCTAGGTTCGTTTCCTTTATGGAGTGCAATTTCAGAATGAAGGAATTTTGCGGCCGCTGCAGAGTCTTTTACTTTTGAAGCACTTCGCTTTATCATATCAGCTTCGAAATCATTTAAAACGCTTTCTCTTATTCCTGCTTTTCTCCAATGGGGTGAGGCATTGCAACCTATGGATGTTTTTCTTGCCAGGGAAAGTGCGTCCAATAGTGCTTGATTGGCACCTTGACCTTTAAAAGGACTCATAGGGTGGGCAGCATCTCCAATTAAGGTGATTGCCCCACATTTCTTTAATAATTTTGGATCGAGTAATTCTCGGTCGTAAACTGGATATCCAGAAATTTGAGCTTCTTCCGTAGCACTAATAATTTGAGGGATAGGAGAATGCCACTGAGTTCTTTTGATTGCTTCTTCCTTTAACGTTTTAGCTCCTTTTTCACTTAATGATTTTGCATGTTTTTCCGACATTGGAAAGCTAAGTTGCCACATAACAGTATCTGAAGTGAAAGGCATAACGTATATACGTTCGTTGCCATTTGCGGTTTGAAATACTGTTTTAGAATCTAAAAGTGAGTTATCAATGTTTTTTAGGGATTCTAAAGAGCAAACTCCAAGAATTACAATACAATCAAGATGTCGTAATGGAGAAATAATTTCACCAATTATAAGCTTCCTCACTGAGCTACGAATGCCGTCTGCACCTACAACGAGATCAGCTCTTGCTGTTTTAGTTTTCCCGTTTTCTAAAAATTTTAAGTCAACGCTACTATCTTTTCTTTCCTTAAGGTCAATTAATTTGTGGCCCCACTGAATTGAGTTTTTTGAATCTAGCTGCTCAAGTAAGGCCAAGCGTAGGGATTGCCTTGCGATATGAATATTAGTTTTTTTTGAAGTCTTTTTTGAATCAGGTTTAATCCATTTTCTCATTCCCCATTCTCCAATAATTTTTCCTTCTACAGTATGAACTAGATGTCTGTTTGATATCACGCCATCTTTTAAGGAGAGAATTCCTAATGCAGCAATGGCTTTACTGGCTTGTTGAAGTGTGAGTCCGTAGCCTTGAGATCGAGTGTCGAAATCATCGTCTCGTTCATAAAGAGTATAGGGGATGCCGCGATGTAAACAAGCTATGGCAAGAGCTGCGCCACCTATTCCGCCACCAATAATTGCTATATGTGGCATTGTTTCACTATCCGGGATTGGATGGCTTTTTGAAGGAATTATTCCTGTTCCTTCACAAGTTGTACAAGGTTTAGAAGGAGCTTTAGCCCGAGTGGGGGCTTTGGTTTTAGTAGTTGAATTTTTAAATTCATCTAATTCATTTTGATAGCGTTTTCTAGCTTTTATGCTGAGTTTTTGACGTGTTTTGCCACGCCCTTTACAATTATTGCAAGCAGCCCAATAATTTTTTTCATTTTCCACCCTTCTAACTTCTGTTTGCTTATTTTGATATTGTTCCATTGATAATAATAAAACAATCAAAATAAACTGTGTTGCATTTTTTTATAGCGCAATAGTAATTATTTTTTGTGGTTGTAGCTGAAGGTATTGGATGGAAGATAATATTTTTTTAATCAAAGGACAGAATAAAGAAACTTGTGATAAATTTATTTTTTGATGTAAAATAAGCAATTTTTAAGTTACACAATCTTTTAAACCCTTTTTAATTTGCCTAATCTTATTTTTCTGAAATAAAATTATACTCATTTGTTGTGCAATGGTGGTTTTAATTTATAAATTTGCACGCCCTTAAACTCAGAGGATATATTATTTTGGGTTTATTAAGGTGATATAAAGGCATTATTAATATCTATATTATGTCCAAAGACATTAAAATTAAAAAAGGTCTCACTATTAAGCTGAAGGGTGAAGCGGAAAAGACAATTTCTAGCGCACCAAGATCTAGAACTTTTTCTATAAAACCGTCGGATTTTCATCTTATCATCCCGAAAATGGTGCTTAGAGAAGGCGATAAGTTTCAAGCTGGTGACACCATTTTCTACTCAAAGAGTAACGAATCGATAAAATTTGTTTCACCTGTAAGTGGTACTCTTACTAAAATAGAGCGCGGTGCAAAACGTGTAATTACTAACCTTTTAATCGAAGCGGATACGCAGGATACTTATAAGGATTTTGGTGTTTTAAACCCAGAATCTTCAAGTGCTGATGCTATTAAAGCTAGGTTGCTAGAATCTGGTTGCTGGCCATTTATTATGCAGCGACCATATGCGGTTATTGCCAATACTGAGCAAGAGCCAGAAGCTATCTATGTTTCAGCAAATACTACTGCGCCTTTAGCCAACGATGTTGATTTTTCTTTAAATGGTAAAGAAAAAGAGCTTCAAGCTGCTGTAACTGCTCTTAGTAAACTTACTAAAGGACAGCTGCATGTTGGTGTTGGTAAAAGTGGAAGTTCTCCTTTTAAAGGTTTAAAAGATATTACACTGCATACTGTTTCAGGACCGCACCCAGCAGGTAATGTTGGTACGCTAATAAACAAGATTCAACCAGTTAATAAGGGTGAGGTTGTTTGGACTGTTGCGCCACAAGATCTTGTGATTATTGGTGAGTTATTGCTAACTGGTAAGTTTAATGCTGAAAGAACTGTTGCTCTTTCAGGTTCAGAAGTAAAAGCTCCAAAATATTATAAAACTAAAATAGGTTCAGAGGTTTCTACATTCTTGTATGACTCTGGTCTTAACAGTGAGAACGTACGCGTTATTAGTGGTGATGTTCTTACTGGAGCTAAAATTTCACCAAAAGGTCATTTAGGATATTACAGCAATACTGTAACTGTAATTCCAGAAGGTGATGACTACGAATTATTTGGTTGGAATAAGCCTGTTTTTGATAAAATATCTACTTCAAGAGCGTTAACATTCTCTTGGTTAATGCCAAATAAAGTATACGATCTAGATACAAATACTAACGGAGAGCATAGAGCTTTCGTGATGACTGGTATCTATGAAGAAGTTTTTCCATTAGATATGTATCCATTACAAATGCTTAAAGCTTGTATGGTTAAAGATTTAGATCAAATGGAAGCTATGGGGATGTATGAGGTAGCACCAGAAGATTTTGCGCTTACAGAATTTGTTTGCGTAAGTAAGCAACCACACCAACAGATCATTAGAAACGGTCTTGACATAATGTATAAAGAAATAGGATAATTGCTATGGGATTGAAACAGAATTTACATAAGCTAAAGGAAAAGTACAGAGGTACAAAAATGGCTCCTGCATTTAATGCGTTGCATACCTTCTTGTATATGCCGAATGAAACCACACATTCTGGTTCGCACGTTCGAGTAGTGGACGATTTAAAGCGAACTATGAACACGGTTATTATGGCGCTTGTTCCTTGTTTAATTTTCGGAATTTTTAACGCCGGATATCAGCATTATGCTGCTATAGATGGAACTTTGCGATTAGATCCTTTTGCTAACTTCTTTACTTGGGACAACTTTGCTCTAGGTGCATTGAAGGTGTTGCCTTTGGTTATAATTTCATACGGAGTTGGTCTTTTAATAGAATTTATTTTTGCAATTATCAACAAACATGAGGTAGAAGAAGGGTACTTGGTAACGGGTATGCTTGTGCCACTTATTGTTCCTATTGATATTCCACTTTGGATGCTTACTGTGGCGGTAATTTTTGGTGTTGTAATTGGTAAAGAAGTTTTTGGTGGAACAGGGATGAATATCCTTAACCCAGCGCTTACAATTCGTGCTTTCTTATTCTTTGCTTACCCAACTTGGATGAGTGGAGATAAAGTTTGGGTACACGGTGCTAAAGAAATGACTGGACAACCTGATGCAATTTCAGGAGAAACAATATTAGGTAGCTTAGCTCAAAACCAAGAACCTATTTATAGTATATGGGATAGTTTCTGGGGCTTTATACCTGGATCGGTAGGAGAAACTTCTACTTTCTTAATACTATTAGGCGCAGCGTTTTTAATTTACACAAAAATTGGAAGCTGGAGAATTATGCTTTCAGCGGTTATTGGTACCTTAGCAATGGGGCTTATCTTTAACGGTGTTGTAAATGCTGGTTGGATTCAAGAAGGAAATACTTTCTACGGATTAATGAGCGAAACATTCTGGCATCACCTAGTGATTGGTGGTTTAGCTTTCGGTATCGTTTATATGGCAACAGATCCAGTTACAGGTTCGCAAACCAATATGGGTAAATGGTATTACGGTTTCTTTATAGGGTTTATTTCGGTGCTAATTCGAGTGTTTAACCCGGCTTACCCCGAAGGTGTAATGCTTGCAATATTGTTGATGAACGTATTTGCACCAACAATTGACCATTACGTGGTACAAGGAAATATTAAGAAGAGAATGAAACGTTTAAAAGCTAAAACAGCGTAATCATGTCAAAGAAAACAGATAAAAACTCATATACTATAATCTTTGCAGTGATTATGGTTATTGTAGTGGGATCACTTTTAGCCGGTGTTGCACAAGGGTTAAAAAGTAAAATAACACTAAATGAGCGTTTTGAAAAGATGCAAAACATTCTTTACGCTATGGATGTTAATGGTAATGAAGGTGATGGTGATATCACATTTATTTCTACCGATAAAGTTGAAGAAGCTTTTTCAAAATACATTACTAAGCAATTAGTAATCCAAGGTGAAGAAGTAACAGAAGATCCGGAAGCGTATTTAATAGATATTAAACAAGAAGAAGCTAAAGCTAAAGACCCAAACTACAAGCGTAGACTTCCTTTATTCGTAGGAGAGAAAGATGGTAAAACTCTTTATGTAATTCCTATGAGGGGTAAAGGTCTTTGGGATGCAATTTGGGGCTTTGTAGCTGTTGATAAATCGTTAGTAGTACAAGGTGTGTTCTTCGATCACGCTGGGGAAACTCCAGGTCTTGGAGCTGAGATTAAGCAACGCTACTTTATGGACGACTTTACAGGTGAACACATCTTAGATGGCGATACTTTTAAAGGAATTACCGTAGCAAAAGGTAATAACGACCCTGTTAACGAAAATAAAACCGACAATAAGGTTGATGCTATTGCTGGAGCAACTATCACTGGTGATGGAGTAACAGCAATGATTAAAAAGGATATGAGAATGTACCTTCCTTATTTAAAATCTTTAAATCAATAAATTATGGGATTGCTATCAAAAAAAGACAGTAAGCTTATTCTAGATCCTCTAGCGGATAATAACCCTATTACAATTCAGGTTTTAGGAATTTGCTCTGCATTAGCTATTACAGCCCAACTTAAAGCTTCAATTGTAATGGCCATTTCGGTACTTGCAGTAATGGGGATTGGTAACGTGGTTATATCGTTAATGCGTAATATAATACCTTCAAAAATTAGAATTATCGTTCAGTTGGTAGTAGTTGCCTCTTTGGTAATTGTTGTAGATCAAGTATTGAAGGCTTTTGCTTACTCGTTAAGTAAAGAACTTTCTGTATTTATTGGTTTGATTATTACTAACTGTATTATCATGGGTCGTTTTGAGGCCTTTGCATTAGCTAACGGTCCTTGGAGATCATTCTTAGATGGTATTGGAAACGCTGCAGGTTATGGTCTTATACTTGTAATCGTTGGTTTCTTTAGAGAGTTACTTGGTTCTGGAACACTTTTAGGATATCAAGTGCTTGGAGATCCAATTACGAAAACTGGGCTTTATGCTATAGGATATGAAAACAATGGATTCATGCTATTGTCTCCAATGGCTTTGATTATCGTAGGATTAATCATTTGGGTACAACGCGCAAGAAACAAAGACTTAATAGAGGAATAACAAACTAGGCAGATGACGGTTGTAGTAGGTTTTCCTATTTTTTAACTGAAGCTGCAAACTCAATTACTGAACAAATGGAACACGTAGAGTTATTTTTTAAATCGATATTTATAGACAACATGGTATTCGCCACGTTCCTTGGAATGTGTTCTTACTTAGCGGTGTCTAAAAAAGTATCAACTGCTGTTGGTCTTGGTGCTGCAGTTATTTTCGTACTAGCAGTTACTGTACCTATAAACTGGCTTTTAGATCAATATATATTAAAGGAAGGAGCTTTAATTTGGTTAGGAGAAGAATATGCTTCTTACGACTTAAGCTTCCTATCATTCATTCTTTTTATTGCAACCATTGCTACTATGGTTCAGCTAGTAGAGATTGTAGTAGAGAAGTTTTCACCTTCACTATATAACTCTTTAGGTATTTTCTTACCGCTTATTGCTGTAAACTGTGCGATATTAGGAGGATCATTATTTATGCAATCTAGAGAAATCGAAACTTTAGGGTTGGCATTAAACTACGGAATAAGCTCAGGAATTGGTTGGTTTTTAGCTATTCTTGCTATAGCAGCAATTCGTGAAAAAATCCGTTACTCAAATGTTCCAGCACCATTAAGAGGATTGGGAATTACATTTATCATTACTGGTTTAATGGCGATTGGATTTATGAGTTTCGGTGGTATGTTAACCGGTGGTGATGAGGACACATCTTCATTAGAAGGAAATCCTGAAAACTTAGGGATTCAAACTGAACAAATTCAAAATGAAAATACAGAGGCCGTGAAAACGGTTGAAGTTTCAACTATAACGAAGCAATAGTATGTTTTTAGCAGTAAGTACACTCGGAGTAATTATAGTAACAGTTGTAGCCTTTTTAGTGCTAATCTTGTTATTGGTTTCACTATTACTCTTTACCAAACAAAAATTATCACCATCTGGTCCTGTAAAGATTACTATCAACGACGAAAAGGTGATTGAAGTAGAAAGTGGTGGCTCACTTCTAACTACTTTAAGTAACGAAAAAATATTCTTACCATCTGCTTGTGGTGGAGGTGGAACATGTATTCAATGTGAATGCCACGTATTATCAGGGGGTGGTGAAGCATTACCTACAGAAACTCCTCACTTTACTCGTAAAGAGTTACAAGAAGGTGCACGTCTTTCTTGCCAAGTGAAAGTTAAGCAGGATATGAATATTTCAATTCCAGAAGAAATCTTCGGAATTAAAAAATGGGATGCTACTGTGGTTAGAAACTACAACGTTGCATCTTTTATTAAAGAATTTGTAGTTGAAATCCCTGAGGATATGAACTATAAAGCTGGAGGGTATATTCAAATTGAAATTCCACCATGTGAGATTAAATTCTCAGATATGGATATTACGGCCCACCCTGAGGAGCACGATAGACCAGACAAATTTCAAGAGGAGTGGGATAAATTTAAACTTTGGCCACTTGTGATGAAGAATACCGAAGTTACTGAAAGAGCCTACTCAATGGCTTCTTATCCAGCAGAAGGACGTGAGATTATGCTTAACGTTCGTATTGCAACTCCCCCATTCGATCGTGCAAAAGGTGGATGGATGGATGTTAATCCAGGTATTGCTTCATCGTACATCTTTAACTGTAAAGAAGGTGATAAAGTTGTTATTTCTGGTCCTTTCGGTGAATTCTTTATCAACCCTTCAGAAGCAGAAATGCTTTATGTTGGTGGTGGAGCAGGAATGGCACCAATGAGATCTCACTTATACCACTTATTCAAAACTTTAAAAACAGGACGTAAAGTTACATATTGGTACGGTGGACGTTCTAAGAGAGAGCTTTTCTACTTAGATCACTTTAAAGAATTAGAAAACGAATTTCCGAACTTTAAGTTCTACTTAGCATTATCTGAACCATTAGAAGAAGATAATTGGAAAGTGAAAAAGGACATTCACGATGAAGAAGGAGACGGTTTCGTAGGGTTTATTCACCAAGTAGTTATCGATAACTACCTAAACCACCATGATACTCCAGAAGATATCGAATTGTATTTCTGTGGTCCTCCATTGATGAACCAAGCTGTTCAAAAAATGGGTGAAGACTTCGGAATCCCAGATGAGAACATCCGTTTCGATGATTTCGGAGGATAATAGTCATCTTAAATATTTAAAAACCGTTTCAATTTTGAAACGGTTTTTTTGTATAACGTAATCCTATTTTCCTTAATTTTGATTTAATTATGGCAGAAGAACTTACAAAACAAGAATTACATAACCTTGCAATGAATATTGTAGGGAAACAATTGAAAGAAGATGGATTTGAATTTTTAGGGGTTAACTCAAAACTTAAAAAGGACCCGCAGTTTGTCGCTTTAAAAAACAAAGAGCTTCATTTTATTATTGTAAGAGCTATATCTTATCCTCAAGATGCTACAGCATACGACCCTGTTTTTATGCAAACAATAAAGGAGCACGCATCTAAATTTGATGCAAAAACTTACTATGCTGGTGTAGGTTTAGGACATGGAAGTGATTACGGTAAGCCTGTTTTGAAAAACGAAGATTACACGCTTGTCTATAAAGGATTACAAGAAGTAATTTAATCTAGTTTAACACTATACACTTATCGTATGTTTCAATTTGTGAAATACATTGCATTGTCTTTTTTACTAGTATTAACTTCTTGTGATAAGGATAAAGACACTCCCATCTATCTTCAGGGTGAAGCTTTTGGTACTACTTATAATATTCAGTTGTACTCAGAAAAAGATTTAAATTTTAAAAAGGCAATAGACTCTGTTATCGATGCCGTAAATCATTCTGTAAGTACATATATTCCTGAAAGTGATATCTCAAAAATTAATCGTGGAGACTCTACTTTAGTTGTGGATGCTATCTTTAAAGAAGTGTTTGAAATTTCGGAAGATGTGAATAGGAAAACAAGTGGTTATTTCGATCCAACAATTGGAGTATTGCGAAATGCTTATGGGTTTGGTGATGTAAAACATTTAAAAGTTATAGATAGTACAACCTTAGATTCTCTCATGAACTATGTTGGATTTCACAAAGTGAAAATAAATGCAAACGGAACAGTTTCTAAAGAATACCCTCAAATTTACTTCGATTTTAATGCTGTAGCTAAAGGCTTCGGAATTGACTGTATTGGCCGCTACTTAGAGTTCAAAGGAGTTAGTAATTACCTTATTGAATTAGGTGGTGAGATTCTTGCTAAGGGTCAGAATTTAAACAGTCAGCAAGATTGGATAGTAGGGATTGAAACCGTAGATTCTGAATTAACTGATCGCTCTTATGAAGCTACTGTTAAGCTTAAAAATATTGCAATGGCGTCTTCAGGAAATTACCGTAAGTTCAGAATAGATTCAGCATCTGGTAAAAGTTATGTACACACTTTAAACCCTTTAACAGGATCTGCAGAAAAGAGTGATGTAACTAGCGCAACTGTACTTGCTGAAACTTGTGCTTTGGCAGATGCTTATGCAACCTCATTTATGGCTTTAGGTCTTGAAAAATCTAAAAACTTACTTGAAAACCTTGCAGGTGTAGAGGCTTATTTAACCTTCAATGATTCATTAAACAACCATCAGGTTTTTATAACCAAAGGTTTTAAAAGACAATTAGGAAATTAGTTTTCGGCAAACTGGAATTAATTCGCCTTTCGGAAGTTTGTACTTTTCAACCTCCTCAGAAGTTAAAGTGCTTGTGTAATCTACAGATTCTACATTAAACCCGATGCTTTCTAGTTTTGTAAAGTAATCCATCCCATAAACACGAACGTGGTCATACTGTCCAAATATTTTTGCGCGTTCCTTAGGGTCTGTAATACTGTCGTCTTCAAAAGTAGTATCTAAATCGGCTTTGTAAGGCACCTGAAGAATCGCCGTGCCGCCCGGAGCTAGAATACGGTATAATTCCATCATCGCTTTAGTATCGTCGGGGATATGCTCTAAAACGTGATTGCAAATTATAAAATCAAATTCATTATCCTTAAAGGGTAGATTGCAAATATCAGCCTTTACATCAGCAATGGGAGAATTTAAATCTGTTGTTGTGTAATTCAGGTTTTTCATTTTCCTGAATTTTTTATAGAAAGCTTGTTCTGGAGCAAAATGTAGAACTTTTATATTATCCGTGAAAAATCCTGTTTCATTTTTTAAATAAAGCCAAAACAGCCTATGTCTTTCCAAGGAAAGGGTTCCAGGAGAAAGTGCATTTTCACGAATAACTTCATATCCATATGGAAGAAACTTTCGATAAGATTTCCCGTCTATTGGATCAGTGAATTTATTGCCTCTCAAGAAAAAAGAAAGAATCGGGCGTCCGATAATACTCAGCCTGATAAGCAAAGGACGAGGAATGGTATTTAGGATTTTCTTGAACAAAGTGTAGGGCTTGAACTCTAAAACTTTTGCACCTTGCGATTAAATATTAAACGCATAGGTGCAAAGGCCTTAAAGTTTATAAGTTTCTGAATTCTTTTTCTTCGTCGCTAGTAATACCTAGCGCATCATAAATATAATCAAAGGTAGATAGTAATTCAGGTTTTCCATCTACAAGAGCGATATCGTGTTCAAAGTGAGCACTTGGTTGTCCGTCTAAAGTTACAATAGTCCAGCCGTCATTTAATTGCTTTACTCTGTGAGTTCCCATATTAATCATAGGCTCTAGCGCAATTGTCATTCCTTCTACAAATTTCTTTCCACGACCACGACGTCCGTAGTTTGGCATTTCCGGATCTTCATGCATTTTACGACCAATTCCGTGACCTACAAGTTCACGAACTACTCCATAACCATGTGCTTCACAGTAATTTTGAATTGCGTATCCTACATCTCCTACACGGTTTCCTTTTTTAAATTCACGAATACCTATATAAAGAGATTCCTTAGTGATTTTTAAAAGTTTTTTGATTTCTGGTGAAACTTCACCTACTTCAAAAGTATAAGCGTGGTCTCCGTAAAATCCATTTTTTATCGCCCCGCAATCAATCGCTACAATATCTCCTTCTTTTAAAGGTATATCGGTAGGAAGTCCATGAACTACTGCTTCGTTTACACTGGTAAGTAAAGTTGAAGGACAGTCGTAAAGCCCTAAAAATCCTGGAATCGCATCTTGGCTACGGATATACTCTTCAGCCATTTTATTTAGCTGATTAGTTGTAACCCCTGGTTTTACCTCCTTTGCAAGCATTCCTAAAGTACGGGATACTACTAATGCACTTTCGCGCATTAATTCAATTTCTTCTCTTGTTTTTGGTATAATCATATCTTTATTTCAAAAAGGAAAACCACCCTTTCTTTTTAGTAGTGTATTTATTAGAAATAGGTTTTTCTCCAACTAGTTCTTGGTAAATTTCTCCCCAACTTTTAAGTCCGCCAACATTTCTGTCGTCAATAAAAATATCTGCGTTTATTTTGCGACTGTGAGAGAGGTTGAATTTTTCTTCAGGAAAGCTGTTGTTGACTGCGTAGAAAACAATACCATTATCCTTGCAAAACTGTACTGCCTCTTCCAATTCCGGACCTTTTCTGTACGTCCATAAAATAAGTCGATGACCTTTGTCCTGCAGTTTCTTTAATGTTTCAAAAGCAAAGATGATAGGTTTGCCTATACGAGGGTACTTGTCCTCTACGATGGTTCCATCAAAATCTACAGCAATAGTTATTGTTTCTCCAATCATTTCAATTTTTTTCAAGCTGCAAAATTACAAAGAATTATACCGATGCTAAAGTTTTATTCGGCGTAAGCGTGCTTGTAATTTTTACCACTCAATATTTTAAGCATATCTTTTTCAACCGTCTCAATTGGGTACTCTACAATTCGACCTAATTCAACTCCATCTTTATAAAATATTATGGTTGGAACGTTAATGATATCCTTTCCATCTTCTAATCCTTGAGGTGTAGTTTTTTCGTCGCTAACATTTACTAGAGTAAGGTTAGATTCGTCAAAACCAGTGTCGTCTAATATTTTATACAAATGTGGAACATCACGCTGACTATCTTCACACCAAGTACCCATAAAAACAGAGATAGATACATCTTCAAGAAGTGGCTTTAACTCATTTGCAACCTCTGGAGCTGTTCTGTAATGACTATAACCTAAATTATACCATTCTTTAAAAGGCTCCATTAGTAATCCTTGTCTGTTAGATTCTCCTAAAAGCATAACTGTGTCTTCATAGGGAACAGTGTCGTTAATTTTTTTATTACTGTTTTCTGTTGCCATTTCAATTGCGCTGTTTTCAAGTGAATTTTTTTTGTCTTTTGAAGAATTACAGGCTACCAAAAGGGTAGCAGAGAGAATTAAAATTACTTTTTTCATAGTTAAGTTTGATGTTAATTTTTACATTAAATATTTTAAACTAAAGATTTCTGTGTCATTATTTCAGGTTGAGCTACACCCATAATATCTAAAATTGTTGGAGCTATATCACCTAAAATTCCATTTTTAACCGATTTTATATCCTGGTCAACAATGATGATTGGCACTGGGTTAATTGTGTGTGCTGTGTTTGGTGAGCCGTCAAGGTTTTGCATTGTTTCACTATTTCCGTGGTCGGCAATAATTATGGTAGTGTAATGACTTTTTAAAGCTTGGTTCACAATTGCTTTTACACAGTTGTCTACAGTTTCACAAGCTTTAATAGCTGCTTCAAAAACCCCTGTATGGCCAACCATATCTGGGTTAGCGAAATTTAAACAAATAAACTCTGCGGTTTCATTTTCTATTTCTGGTAAAATCTTGTCACGTATTTCATAAGCACTCATCTCAGGTTTTAAGTCGTAGGTAGCGACCATTGGAGAAGGACAAAGAATACGTTTTTCACCTTCAAAAGGAACTTCTCTTCCTCCTGAAAAGAAAAATGTTACGTGCGGATACTTTTCAGTCTCTGCAATTCGAATTTGCTTTTTACCGGCTTTCTCCAATACTTCACCTAAAGTATCGGTCAAGTTTTCTTTGTTGTAAACAACTTTTATGTTTCCAAAGGAATCGTCGTAATTGGTAAGCGTTACAAAATACAGTGGAAGCGTTTTCATATCAAAGCTCTCGTGGTCTTTCTGAGTTAAAACTTCAGTGAGTTGTCTTCCTCTATCTGTTCTAAAATTGAAGAAAATCACAACGTCGTCTGCTTGTATAGTTGCAACTGGTTTACTTTCAGAAGTTGTCATTGTAATAGGCTCAAGGAATTCGTCTGTAATTCCTTCAGAATAACTTTCTTCAATACTCGCTACTGCATTTTTTGAAGGTTTACCTTTACCGAAGCACAACAAATCGTAAGCTTTTTTTACGCGTTCCCAACGTTTGTCACGGTCCATTGCAAAATAACGGCCGATTACTGAGGCTAATTTTCCTCCAGTTTGTTCTAAGTGGTTTTCTAAATCTTCAATAAATCCCTTTCCTGAATGTGGGTCAACGTCGCGTCCATCGGTAAATGCGTGGACATACATGTTTTTTACTCCCTCTTTTTGTGCTGCTGAAAGTAAGCCTTTTAAGTGCCCAATATGTGAATGCACCCCACCATTAGAAACTAAGCCTATAAAGTGTAAATTTCTATTATTCTTTTTTGCATACTCAAATGCTTTTTGAAGCTCAGGCTCTTGATTTAACTTTTGTTGTTCAACCGCCATGTTTATTTTGGCCAGGTCTTGATATACAATTCGTCCAGCTCCAAGATTCATGTGTCCTACTTCACTGTTCCCCATTTGCCCGTCAGGAAGACCAACATTCATTCCATGAGTAAGTAGCTGTGCGTTTGGATATTTGTGGTAAAGAGAATCTATAAATGGTGTGTTGGCTTGAGCTATAGCAGATACCTCTGGATTCTGAGAAATGCCCCAACCGTCAAGAATCATTAAAAGGACTTTTTTATTCATTTTAAGATTTTTTGTTTGATAATATTAGTTTAAATACTGTAACCGTAAAATTGTTTATAAGCTTCCCTGAGGAAGTAATTTCGGATTTATATCTAAGATGTTTTCAGTGTAGTACCTTTTGATAAAATCATCAGAAAAGTGTTCACTGCCTAAAAGCTTCTCTTCCGAAAGCATTTTCTTCACATCAATCTTTTCTTTATATTCTTTTAACATAGGAACAGATACTGGAGCATAACTAAAATGCCAAGGTTCGTATTTAAAACCTTTTCGATTTCCATTGTCGGTATAAACCTCATAGAAATCATATTTTTCGGCGTTTTCATTTAGCCAAACTTTAAAGTCGCAATACGGCCCATTTCCATGAAAATTTTCAGGTTGTAAAACACTTGATGGGCGAGGGGCATTAGCATCAATAATATCTAAGTCGGTACCCCAATGATGGCGAGAAGTTCCAGGGATGGTAGAATACTCAATAATTTTTTCGATTGCCTCCATAGGAGAAAGTCCCTTAGAAGTAAAATTTCTATACTTTCTTTCGAAAATCTCCTTTTGACGCTGAAAACTTCGGTATGAAGAAACAATTTCTATATTAAAATTATCCTTTGCAGCCGCTGCTTTCATTTTATTGAAAGCTTCCTTGGTGGTTTTGTGCATCTTGGAAGTATAGGTTTCGCCTACAATATCAGGATTACCTTTACCAATAAGTTGGTCTCGGGTAAATTCTTCTGAAAAAGTACTAAAAGAAAAATGCGGAAAAATAGCTAAGCTTAGACCTGCAAGACCAGAAATTTTAATAAATTCGTTACGCTTCATTATAGTAAATTATGAAGTTTTAAAATTACCATTATTTTGAAAGATAACGTTATTTCAATCCGCATTATTGAGTCTAAAAATATTTTAAGTATAGTTCCGCTATTACAGAAACTCGGAAACTACACTGTTCCCGAAGATCTTATAAAAGAACGATTGCTTGAAATGGTAGCGCAAAATTATGAGTGCCTGGGTATATTTGACGATGAAGTTTTAATAGGTACCTGCGGCTTGTGGTTTCAAACTCGGCATTATGCTGGCAAAAATGTAGAAATGGACCACGTTATAATCGACGATGCCTATAGAGGAAAAGGCATAGGGGAGATGCTAACCAATTTCGTTACAGATTATGCTAAGAAAAAATCATGCAATTGGATAGAGCTGAATAGTTATGTGCATAATTTTCCTTCGCATAAGTTTTTTTACAACCAAGGCTTTGTTGCCAAGGGCTATCATTTTGTGAAAGAGTTAAACTAATTCAGAATTTAGAGCTGTGCCGCTTGAAATTTCATACGGCTTCTTTTCTTGTTTAAACACGCGAGCATCTAAATCACCTTTCAAAATAATTTCATCCCCTTTTACACGTAACCAACTTCCTTCACGAAGTCCGACCACGGGAATGGTGTTTTGAGTGTGAAACTCTGCAATTCTCGTTTCTCGTGTTTCTCCCATGTGTTTGCTAGTAGGATCTGGGTCTAAATAATGAGGATTTAAATTAAAAGGGATAACTCCTAATGTTTTAAAGGAAGGTGGATATACAATTGGCATATCGTTGGTGGTTTGCATAGACACCCCACAAATGTTGCTTCCAGCACTAGTTCCCATATAAGGCATACCGTTGAAAATAGCTTCTCGAAGCGGTTGCATTACTTCGAATTTATATAGTGCGTTAACTAGTACAAATGTATTTCCGCCACCAGTGAAAACTCCTTTTGCATTTTTAATTGCTGCTACAGGGTCTTCAAAGGTGTGTAGTCCGATTACTTTTTTACCTATTTTATCGAATGCTTTAGCAGCCTTTTCAGTATAACTATCGTGGCTAATCCCGCCAGGTCGAGCGTAGGGGATAAAAATAACTTCTTCAGTGTCCTTAAATAATTCGGCCATTTCATCTGTTATATAATCTAAATATTCACCACCGTAAACAGTGCTTGTACTAACTACTAAAAGGTTTTTCATTTTGAATGATTTTTCTTGTCAGTTTTAATAAAATAAAAATGTTGACTTTTAAAACATGTAAATTTAACCAATGTGAATGGAAACTTTTAGTTTTCATAGTCAAAACAAATCCGTATCTTTAATAGATGACAAAAAAACTACTTCTTTTACTTTTCATAATAGTAAGTCCCGCAATATTAGCACAAGAAATTGACCGTGTTAAAGTTTCTGGTAAACTACACGTTCCCAAGGGTGAAGATGCCGAGGGAATTTCAGTGTATAATATTTCCGCTCAAAATGGAACTATCACTAATGCTGATGGAACCTTTGAAATTGCAATAGCAGAAAACGATAGAGTGCAGATTACTGCGCTGCAATATCAAGCATTTACAGTTGTAATAGATAAAGGAGTTGTGGACAGGAAAATTATGAATATTTTTCTCAATCCTGCAGTAAATCAATTAGAAGAGGTTGTAGTAAGGCCTTATGATTTATCAGGGAATATCAACGTAGACGTAATTAAGATACCTACGTACAATGTGGCAAAAGATTGGGATTTGAGCTATAAAGCCTTGGAGTATGGATACAATTTTAAGCCAGATGATAAAACGGCTATTTCTGGAAATGCAGCCGAAGAAGCACTTCATAGCTATGCACTTAAAAATGGCGCAGATGTTCTAGCTATTTTAGGTGGAGTTGGGCAATTATTATTTCCGAATGGAAAAAAGGTTTCGGTTATTGAAAAACAAGAAAATGAAAATCTTATAAGTAATAACATACAACAACGTTTTAGTAAGGAATTTATAGAAGATAACTTCAATATTCCTCAAGAAAAAGCTGTAGACTTTTTGTTTTATGCACAAGAAAATGGCTTGGACAAGGATTTATTAAAGCCTGAAAACGAAATGCAATTAATGGACTTCCTTCTTGATAAAAGCAAGGAATATAAAAAGCGCGGTGAGTAATTTCCCAAAATTTTCACCTAAAATGTTATGTGAGATATAAAATTTGAAATTAATTATCTTCATAATTCTCTGTTGTCTAAGCCTAATTTAGACCGAAAAAGACAAAAAAAATAATTAGTATTGTACTCTTATTGAAAGTAATCTACAGATGTTTTGTCTTTTGATTTTTATATGAAGTACTTCAAAATCATTATTTTATTAATTGCTTTTCCTTTGATGTCGGGTGCTCCGGCTCATAAGTTTTATGTAAGTATTACAAAAATTGAATATGTAAAACAGAAAAATTCTCTTCAGATAATAGCCAAAATCTTCACAGATGATCTTGAAGATGCACTACAGCAGCGTTATGATTCTTCAATCTTATTGACTGGAAAAAATGAATCGCCTAAAGTGGATGAGCTTCTGGAAAACTACCTGTTTCAAAAAATAAATATTAAAGTAAACGGGAAACCGGTGATGCTTAAATATATTGGTAAAGAATATGATGTAGATATGGTTGTTGCCTATATTGAAGTAAAAGACATAAAAGAATTAAAGACGATTGAAATTGAAAATAAAGTTCTGACTGAAATTTTTTCAGATCAGCAGAATATTATTCATTTAAAAACACCCAAAAGCCGGCGAAGTTTAATTCTTGATAGGGATGAACCAAGTGGCTTATTAAACTTTTAAACCTTCCGAATGAAATCAACCAACATTCTATTCCTCGCCGTATTATTCTTTATCTCTGGTTATACATTTGCACAAAATGAAGCCGAACCTGCTAAAAGGGAACAAGGCCATTACAACACCAATCGATTTAAGCAGCTCAAGGAAGAGTTTGCCACACCAAATATGTTTAGAACTGCTAGTGGTGCCCCTGGTCCGCATTACTATCAACAGCAAGCAGACTATATTATGGATATAGAGCTTGACGATGAAAACAAAAAAATTAGTGGGTTTGAAACGATAACTTACAGTAATAATTCCCCTGACGTTTTGGAGTACCTGTGGGTACAACTCGATCAGAACGTGAGAGCAAAAGACTCGAAGTCACCTTTAATTGAGCCTTCAGAAGTTTCTCCTGCAAATATGCCTTCAACATTTGTTGAAAATTATATGACTGAAGCTTTTGATGGTGGTTTTAATATTCTGGAAGTAAAAGATGCAAAAGGAAATGCATTGAAATATACTATTAATCGTACAATGATGCGTATTGATATGCCTCATGCCTTAAAACCAGGTGAAAAGTTTGAATTTTCTATTAAGTGGTGGTATAATATTAACGACTATATGGTTGTTGATGGTCGAAGTGGTTACGAAACATTTGAAGATGGAAATCGCGGATATGTAATTGCTCAGTTTTATCCAAGAATGGCAGTTTATAATGATGTAGAAGGATGGCAAAATAGTCAGTTTTGGGGAAGAGATGAGTTTGCATTGCCATTTGGAAATTTTGAAGTGAATATAACTGTTCCTGCAGATCATATTTTGGATGCAACAGGAAACCTTCAAAATAGAAAGGAAGTATTTACAAAAGATATGTTGAAGCGTTATGAAGAAGCTCAAAAATCTTTCGATAAACCAGTCTTGATTGTAACACAAGAAGAAGCTGAGGCAGCTTCCAAAGGATTTTCTAAAGCAAAGAAAACTTGGAAGTTTAAAGCTGAAAATGTACGTGATTATGCTTTTGCAACTTCAAGAAGGTATATGTGGGATATGATGGCGGTAAAAATGGGAGCAGGTTCTGTTATGGCAGTTTCATTATACCCACCAGAATCTAATCCACTTTGGGGCGATTGGTCAACTCGTGCGGTTGCTAGTACTCTAAAAACTTTTTCACGAATGACTTTTGATTATCCGTATCCAAAAGCAATTTCAGTAAGTGCTGAAAATCAAGGGATGGAATACCCAATGATATGCTGGAATTATGGAAGACCTGAAAAAGACGGCACAATAAGAGAGCGTATTAAGTTTGGAATGATAAGTGTAATTATTCACGAGGTTGGACATAACTATTTCCCGATGATTGTAAATAGCGATGAACGTCAGTGGACTTGGATGGACGAAGGTTTAAACACTTTTACGCAATACGTTGCCGAGCAAGATTTTGGAGAAACATACCCAGATGCTATAGCACCACATAAAAAGTATCCGTCGCGTCGCGGTCCAGCAAAAAACATCGTAGATTATATGGCAGGTGATCAAAGTCAGTTAGCACCAATAATGACCAAAGGATTAAATGTTTATAGTTTTGGAGCCAATGCATATGGAAAGCCAGCTACAGCATTAAATATTCTTCGAGAAACTGTAATGGGACGTGAGCTTTTTGATTTTGCATTTAAAACCTATGCTAATCGATGGATGTTTAAGCACCCTACTCCAGAAGATTTCTTTAGAACAATGGAAGACGCTTCGGCTGTAGATTTAGATTGGTATTGGAGAGAATGGTTTTACACAACCAACTATGTAGATATAGGTGTAATAGATGTAAAGAAGTATCACGTAACCTCTAAAATGACCAAAGAGGTAAAAGAGATTATCGCTGAACGAGGAATTCTTGAAACTGAAATTCCCGCAATGGTGTATATGGTTACTGAAGATAGCGAGGATTACGAAGAAAGTATGAAAACTGCTAATCTTAAAAATATTCAACCTTTAAAGGATTATATTGAAGAAAATATTCCAGTAGAAGAAAGACCAAGTTTAAAAAATCCGAAGTACTTTCATGAAATTACTTTTGAAAAGCCAGGAGGTATTCCAATGCCTATATTAGCTAAGTACACTTATAGCGATGGAACTTCAGAACGAATTACATATCCAGCTCAAATTTGGAGAAAGAATGATGGCTACGTAAGTAAAGTTATTGCTTCAGAAAAAGAAATTGTAAGGGTTGAATTAGACCCAGAGGAAGAAACTGCAGATATAGATACTTCAAACAATGTTTGGCCAAGACAAAAAGAGCTTGGTGCTTTTGAAGAATTCAAAAATAATTCGAGAAACTAGTAATCTTAAGATTTTTAAAAGTGTCCCTTCTGCGTTATTAAATGTAGAAGGGATTTTTTGTACAATCAATTTATAAAAACTCCCTACTCATCACAATTAACTCATAACTCATTAGTATATTTGCAGTATGATTTTACAGGCTTATTTTCTTTTCATTAGCGGTGCCGAAATAGGATTTATTCTATTCATCATTCTTTTGGTTTTTGGTGCAGACAAAGTACCAGAGATTGCAAGGGGATTAGGAAAGGCTATGCGTCAAGTTAAGGATGCTACAAACGATATAAAATCTGAAATCACCAAAAGTGCCGAAAAGCAAGGTATCGATATTGATATCACTAAGGACGTTCGCCAAGAAATTGATAAAGTAAAAGATGAGGTCGATGAAATAACGGGCCCAATTAAACGAAAGTTCTAAATGTTTGAAAGCCTTAAGGAATGGGATAGGGACCTTTTTGTTTTTT
The DNA here is from genome assembly GCF_014212065.1 of Aequorivita sp. 609. Lineage (NCBI taxonomy): Bacteria > Pseudomonadati > Bacteroidota > Flavobacteriia > Flavobacteriales > Flavobacteriaceae > Aequorivita > Aequorivita sp. 609. Next base: position 279,763 of record NZ_JACJVM010000006.1, read on the forward strand.
TAAACAGTCTCGGAGGTGAATCTTTTGATTCGTTTTGGCTTTTTACCACACGAATTGAAATCTGGATACCACTTTTTATTTTCTTTGGATTCTTAATCTTTTATTATTACAAAGGTCGAAAGGCTTTAGTGGTCTTAACTTTTTTAGTATTAACATTTTCGGCTACTTACTTATTCACCTTACTTGTAAAAGACTATGTAGGGCGTTTACGACCTAATAATGTAGAAGCCTTTGCCGAACTCATTCGAATTCTTCAAAAACCCAACAGCTATAGTTTTTTCTCGGGTCACGCCTCCTCAAGCTTTGCAATAACAACCTTTGTTGTATTGATGTTACGCAACTACACAAAATGGATTTACTTAGCTTATATATGGCCGATAATTTTTGTGTTAAGTCGGATATTTGTCGGTGTTCATTACCCAAGCGATATCTTTGTTGGAGCCTTAGTAGGAACCGTATTCGCCTTTGTTTTTTACAAATTGTGTAAAAAAATAATAGAAAAAGAATCTTTAGTTCTTCACTCGTGATATTGTCAATCCATCTCGAATAGGAAGAAGAACAGTTTCTAGTCTTGGGTGTGTGTTTAAAGCTTGATTGTATTTTAGAAGTGCTTGTGTATCGATATCGTCCTTCTTTACTTTTTCAACTACTTTTCCACTCCAAAGTACATTGTCGCTTAAAATTACAGAACCTTTTTTTAGTTTTGGAAGAATAATTTCAAGATAGTTTGGATAGTTGCTTTTATCGGCATCAATGAAGACTAGGTCAAAGGTTTTGTCGATTTCTGGAATAATCTCCAAAGCATTTCCTAAATGCTGCACTATTTGATTCCCAAAAGCAGATTCGTCAAAATACTTACGTTGAAAATCCAATAATTCTTCATTAATATCTATGGTATGAAGTTCTCCGTCTTCTTGCATTCCTTCAGCTAGGCACAGCGCAGAGTATCCTGTATAAGTCCCAATTTCAAGAATGTACTTTGGCTGAATCAACTTCGATAACATACTTAATACACGACCTTGTAAATGCCCACTTAGCATCCTTGGTGCAAGTACTTTTTGCCAAGTTTCACGACTTAATTTTTGTAGTAACTCAGGTTCAGGTTGTGAATGACTTTCAATGTAATCGTTTATTTTTTCAGGAAGGAAATCCATTTTTTATAGATGTAAGATTGTAGTTATTAATTTAATTATTCGCCAAGAATACGCTTAACAAGTTTTTCTTTAGCCGCTTCATCATCACCACATAACCATTGAATTACATTATCTTCCCACATAGCATCGGCCTCTGTTTGGGTAATAATTTTGCGGTCCAAGGCAAGATCTAATATTTTTCCAGGATATGATGATTGTGGAGCACTTTCCATTTCTCCTAATGGGTATGGATCGTCAAGTCCTACTAAAACTTGTTTTGCTCCTTGGTTTTTAACTACCAACTCTAACGATCCTGTATCGTGTACAAGCGTATCGAAGAAGATATTTTTGTGTCCTACAGATTTTCTAGGGTGTGTTTTTCCTTCAAATAAGTCTGGGCGACCATCAAAACCTTGTATTCTTCTACCTAGGTTTATTTGCGCTAATTGACCTCCGTGTGCGAAACAAGTACGCATTCCAGGGTATTTATCGGCATAGCCATTTAGCGTTAAAAAGTGATAAGCATCGGCGCATTGTGCCAACATCCAAATAAGGTGAAAACGCCAAGCTGTATTTTCTAATTTTATAAATTTTTCACCATCATAAGGATGAATTTCTACAGCTAAATTATATTTTGAAGCAAGCTCAAATATCGGTTCATTTTCCTCGTCAAAAATACAGCGCCATGTACCGATAGTATCCATATAGTGGGTAGGTAAACACAAAAGTTGCATCCCTAACTCTTCAACACAACGCTCTATCTCCCACAAAGCACCTCTTACGAATCCAGGGTGAACTACAAACCCACAAGTGAATTTTGAAGGATTGTTGTGTTGCACTTTAGCGTTGAAATCGTTTTGAAAACGAAGCGCTTTTTTCATTTCTTCAACGCGTAAACCGTTTCCATAAAGTTGTGAAAGATTTAATACCACAGCGTGGTCTATCTTGAAACGCTCCATCCATTCTAGCTTTTCATTTAAAAAGAAACTAGAGTCTGTAACAGGTCGACTCCAATCTTTTTGAAGCATAAACTTTCTGTCTTTATCTACCCAAAAGATTCCCTTGTCCTGCATAAATTGAGGAATTTCTTCTGGATAGGGTAGAAGGTGAGAATGGCCATTAATGCGGAGTTTTCGTTTCATATCATTTCACTAAGTTGGAGAGTAATAATTATTTTGAAATTAAATTTACAAACTTTTGGTTCTTCCACCATCTACAGGAAGGTTAATCCCATTTATGTAGCTAGCGGCTTCACTCGATAAAAAAGCTACTGCATTTGCAATTTCACCAGGTTGTGCAAAACGTCTTGCTGGTACAAGATTTTTCATAGCCTCGGCAGCTTCTTTTTCTGTATTATTCATTCTTTTAGCTGCATTTGCAACTATATCGTCTAGTCTATCTGTAGCAGTAAATCCTGGGAGAACGTTGTTTACAGTTATCCCGAATTGCCCTAACTCATTTGCCATGGTTTTACTCCAGCTTGCTACAGCTCCGCGAATGGTATTACTTACGCCCAAATTATCAATTGGTTGTTTTACAGAAGTTGAAATAATATTTATTATTCTTCCATAATCCGCTTCTTTCATTCCTGGCACTACAGCCTGAGCTAAAATCTGATTGCATATTACGTGCATTGAAAATGCCTTTTCAAATTCATCAGGTTCTGCTGAAAAAATAGGGCCGCCTTTTGGTCCACCCGTATTATTAACTAAAATGTGAAAAATCTTGTTTGAAACAGCAACTTCTACCTTGTCTTTCAATTGCTGCGGATTTGTAAAATCTGCTACAAAATAATTGTGCTTCTGACCATTGTCGTGTGGAAGCTCAATTAAAGTTTCTTTTAGTTTAACTTGATCTCTTGCAACCAAAGTAACTGTAGCTCCAAGTTTAGCCAATTGTATAGCAGTTGCCCTTCCTATGCCTGCAGTACTTCCGCAGACTAATGCATTTTTATTTGTTAAGTCTATATTCATATCTATTTATCAAAGCGAGTGCAGTCGTAACCATTTCAATAGTCTTTCAACTTTTACAAGGCACCTCGACTGCGCTCGAGGAAAATTTATTTTAATTTATTAGGTTCAATATTTATTTCGTGTTCAACTTCATTCGTATCTAATACACACGTTCTTTGCTTCAGTGAAAAACCTCAAAGCTTCAAATCCGCCTTCACGTCCCACACCGCTGTCTTTTACACCACCAAATGGAGTTCGTAAATCGCGGTTAAGCCATGTGTTAACCCAAACTATTCCCGCTTCAATCTGTTTAGAAATTCGCATGGTTCGATTTAAATCTGAAGTCCATAAAGTAGAAGATAAGCCATATTTAACGGAGTTTGACATATTTAACACTTCTTCTTCAGTATCAAATGGCATAATAGTTACCACAGGTCCAAAAATCTCTTCTTGGTTCACACGACAATTATTGTCGAAAACCTCAATAACTGTAGGTTCTAAATAATATCCGTTTTCAAAATCTTTCACATTAACTCGATTTCCACCGAAAAGTATTTTTCCACCTTCTTCTTTGGCGAGTTTAATATAAGATTCAACTTTTTCTAAGTGAGGTTTGGAAACCAGTGCTCCTATGTTTGTTTCAGCTTGGAATGGATTTCCAACTTTTAGTTGTTTTACCTTTTCAACAAAGTCTCTTTTAAATTTTTCAAAAATTGGTCTTTCAACAAATATCCTACTACCACATAAACAAATTTGACCTTGGTTAGCAAACGATGAGCGTACAGTAACTTCTAGCATTTTCTTATAATCGCAATCGGCAAAGATGAGGTTTGGATTTTTGCCACCTAATTCTAATGACAATTTCTTGAACATGGGAGCGGCAGTACGAGCAATATGTTCGCCAGTTTTTGTGCCACCAGTAAATGAAATTGCTTTAATGTTTTTATGGGTTACTATTGCTTCTCCCGCAGAAGGACCTAAGCCATGAACAATATTCAGAACACCTTTTGGTAAACCAGCTTCCGTACAAATTTTTCCTAAGAGAAAGGCGGTCATTGGGGTTACTTCACTTGGCTTAGCAACTACAGTATTACCTGCAGCAATTGCAGGTGCAATTTTCCATGTAAACAAATATAAAGGTAGATTCCAAGGTGAAATGCAGCCTACAACTCCAAGGGGTTGGCGAAGTGTAAAATTTATAGTATTTAAACCAACACTTTCATGAGCTTCACTTGAAAACTGAGTGATGGCATTTCCAAAAAACCTAAAATTTGATGATGCTCTTGGGATGTCAACAGACAGAGCTAAACTTAATGGCTTCCCATTGTCTTTTGCTTCAGCTTCGGCTAAATCAACTAAGTTTTCTTCAATTAAATCTGCAATTCTTAGAAGAATACGACTGCGTTCGTCGATAGTTGTATTACTCCATTTAGGAAAAGCTTCCTTAGCGGCTTGATATGCATTTTCTATATCGTCCTGATTGGAATTTGCAATTTGAGAATACACTTCTCCATTGGAAGGATTATAATTATCCAACCATTTTTTTGAGAGTGGCTCAACGTATTCGCCGTTTATATAGTTTAGAATTTTCAATGTCAATTTATTTTCAATTTTATCCTGTTCCTCAATTTAACTTTGAAAGGAACAAAGCAATCTTCCTTTAACCTACATATAGGTTGGCGATAACACCTAGTAGTTCTTTGTTTAGCTTTTAACTGGCTTATATGCCATAGCCTTAATCTCGATCACTAAATGTGGGTGCGGTAATTGATGTACTGCGACAGTTGTACGCGTTGGTCCGGTTTCTTTGTTGAAATATTCTGAATATACTTGATTATAACCGCCAAAGTCATTCATGTTTACCAAAAAAGTAGTGATATCAACCACGTCGGCCATTGTTGCACCTTCTGTTGCTAAATAATCTTTTATATTTTCTAATACTGCACGAGTTTGCTCTTTAATGTCGAAATGCATTGTTCCCATTTCGTCAATTTTATTTACGCCTGCAAAAGTATTGTCTGGCAAACGTGAGCTTGTGCCACTAATAAAAATAAAGTCGCCTACGCGTTTAACGTGTGGATATGCACCTCTCGGGGTTGCTTTTCCTTCAACTAATTTGCTGCTGTTTCCCATTGTTAATTTTTTTATTGAATTGTTTCTTTGACATCAAATAATGATGTTTCTAATATTTTAAATAATCAGCTTTCTCTTTTGTGTTGAGAATAACTTGTGTTTGTTTTCTTACTATTTCAAGCTTTTCTTTTAACGACATCGTTTCTGGAAGTTTCCCTTCGTGAATTAGTCCTAAGATAGCATTGTCTTGTGCTCTTCCTAATTTTTTAGCTTCTGAATAGGTAATATCTTCATTAAAGGTAACTAAAGAATACTTGCTGTAATACTCTCCCGGAAATTCATTTTCGAATGCCGTTTCAAGTTTTCTTTTCTTTTGAAATATCTCCATTCCCGTATGAGCTTTCATTTCATCGAAATTGTCAACTGCAAGCTCACCAATAGCATCGGCATCTTTTTTACGGACTTTTTCATATTCATTGAAAATGGTTTCCCAAGATGATTCTCCTGAAGATAAACCATCTTTATATCGATTTAAAATTTCGTCAAAAACTGCTACATCTTCAAAACTAGCATTCATTCCTTGGCCGTAAAATGGAACCATTGCGTGTGCTGCATCTCCCATCAATAAAATCTTCCCTTCGCGTTGCCAAGGATCACATCTTACAGTTCCCATAGAACCTGTTGGATTGGTAAAAAAGATTTCAGTAAGGTTAGGAATTAATTCTAACACATCAGGAAATTCCTTTTGGAAATATTCTTCTACTTTTTCAGGAGTAGTAAGGTTTTCAAAACAATAATCGCTGTTTTTATACGGAAGAAACAAGGTTACAGTAAAACTTCCATCTAAATTTGGTAGTGCAATAAGCATATCTTCACCACGTGGCCAAATATGAAGTGCGTTTTTATAAGTTCTATAACCATTGTTTTCAGCAGCAGGAATTTCGAGTTCTTTATACCCGTGACCCAGCCATTGTTGTGAGATGTTTAAAAGGAATTCCTTGTCGTTTACCATGCTAGATCTTACAACAGATCCAGCGCCGTCAGTTCCAAAAATTACATCTGCGGTATATGTAGTTAATTCACCTGTTTCAAAATCTTCAAAAGTTGCAGAAGGAGTCTTATGATCTACCTCCACGCAGGATTGATTGAAGATTATTTTCAGGTTAGGCATTTTTTCAGCTTCATTTAGTAAAAGTTTATTCAAACCTGGGCGAGAAACTGAGTTGATATATTCATCATCTCTACCGCTATAAGGGCTTAAAAATGTTTTGCCAGATTTCTCGTGAATCATTCTTCCCGTCATTGGGATTAATAGTTCTTTGGCGGCTTCTTCAACACCTGCCAATCGCAAACCGCGTAATCCGCGATCACTTAAGGCTAAATTTATAGAGCGACCAGCATCAAGAGTTACTTTTCGTAAATCGGGTCTTTTTTCTACTAAGGTTATATTGAAACCGTGTTGCGCTAAACGTAAAGCTAAAAGGCTTCCGCAGAGACCAGCGCCTATTACTAAGATATTATGGTTTTTGCTCATTATAAAAATTGTCTGGTCGAGCGCAGTCGGGACAGAGTTATTCAATATTCTGCTAAAGATTTACCTCCTCGACTGCGCTCGGGAGGAATTCTTTTTATTTTTTTAATACTTGCTTTAATTTCTCTGAAAACTTATAAACATCTTCAAAGCTATTGTAAAGAGGAGTAGGGGCGATTCTTATTACATCAGGTTCACGCCAATCACTAATTACTCCTGCTTCTGTTAACTTGTCATGTAAGTTTCTGTCTGCATTTTTCACTTGAATAGAAAGCTGACAACCGCGTTCCTCAGCATTTCGAGGCGTAATTACATTTATAGCATCGTTTTTCATCTCATCTAGTAAAAACTCTAAATAGCCAGTAAGCTTTATGGATTTTTCACGTAGGTTTTCAAAGCCAGCTTCGGCAAAGGTATCTAATGAAGCCCTAATTGCAGCCATCGATAAAATTGGCGGGTTACTTAACTGCCATCCTTCGGCTCCAGGAAGTGCATCAAAATCTTTTCGCATGTTAAAACGGGTGTCTTTATTGTGTCCCCACCAACCTGCAAAACGATTTAAGTCCTTATTGTTTGCGTGTCGTTCATGTACAAAACATCCTCCTAAACTTCCAGGACCGCTGTTTAAGTATTTATAAGTACACCAAACAGCAAAATCAGCACCCGATTCGTGTAAATTTGGTTGGATGTTTCCTGCCCCGTGAGCCAAATCAAAACCAACCTTGCAGTTGTACTTATGTCCCAATTCGGTAATTTTTTTCAAAGGAAAAGATTGACCTGTGTAATAATTGGTGCTGCCAATCATTAATAGAGCAATTTCATCGCCACTTTGTGCCATGATTTCTTCCAAATCTTCAAAACGGCAAAGTTCTTCACCTTCTCTTGGCTTCCATAGAATTAATCCATCTTTAGGGTCAATCCCGTGATGCTTTAATTGACTTTCCATAGCGTATTTATCTGAAGGAAAAGCATCACTTTCTATTACAATTTTATACTTTGTTTTAGTAGGTTGGTAAAACGAAACCATCATCAAGTGAAGGTTTGTTGTAAGGGTATTCATCACGACTACTTCTGAAGGTTTTGCTCCTACAATTTTAGCCATGTTTTTAGTTAGAAATTCATGATAAGGTAACCAAGGGTGTTTCCCTTGTACGTGACCTTCTACACCAAGATTGGCCCAATCCTGTAATTCTTCTTTGATGTATTCTGAAGTAAGTACTGGTTGTAACCCAAGGGAGTTTCCACATAAATAGATTAAATCTTCCCCTGAAGCATTTTTAGGAGTGTGAAATTTTTTTTTGAAAGATGCTAAAGGGTCTTGGGAGTCCTGTTGTTTTGCGTATTCTAAAGTGTTTTGAAACATTTGGATGAGTTAAAATTTTCGTCTTTTCACAAAAATAGGAATTTATATCCGTTTATTTTGTCATATATATTAGCATTAACAGCTGCTTTTTTAAGGTTTTGTAACTTAGTAATTTAGTAGTGGTGATTTTTATTTTTTCACCGATATATCCGTAAAATACAACTTAAAACCGCCTGTTGAGTCTTTGTATGTTTTAGCTATTTCTATACCATTGAAATTTTCATAATCCTCCCAAGTGGTGCTAAGAGAAGGAGTGTCGGCATTTCCTTTTCTGTAGTTCCATTCTCTAATTTTAAAATCTTCGTCATAAAAAAAATCATAAGCATCACCAGGAGTGTATCCTCCTTCACTTCCGTAAACAATTGTAATTTGATTTAATGTGTCTTTTGAAATTGGCGCAACAATGTTTTTCTTTTCAGAAATGGTGATATTTTCATCCCATTTAAGTTGAAAAGGAGTAAGTAACCAATATTTATCGTTAATAAATGCAGCATCGGTTTCAAAATTTAAACTGTCTAATTGCGAACGATTATAGCTAATTGTATCGTTTGCTGAAGTCATGGTAACATCTCCGGATTTTGGATTCCAAGTCCAAGCTCGGTAAAAATGATTGTCGCCGCGATTTACATTGAAAGTAAAAGCTATTTCTGAAATGTCTTTCCAGTTTTTATAGCCGCTTGCATTTGCAATTTTTTCTGCAGTGCTTAGGTTTTCAATAGAAATAGACTGGTTTTGGTTAACGTTTTCAGTTGACTTATTGTTATTTTTGCAGGATACTAAAGAGACTGTAAATAAGATAAGTAAAAGTATATTTTTCATAGCGTGTTATTTCTTGTAAAAATAGCAAAACAAGAGACGCTTAGTCGATTTGTACTTTATTTTATCCTTAAATAGTCTTTTGATTTAGTAAGAAGTAGTTTTGAAATTTAAAATTAAACTATAATTTAATACTAATCTTTTATTATTTGAATAGTGTTTGCGTAAGTTTTAAGGCTATTAAAAGACAAAATACCTTAACTTGCTAATAACTATTATTAGAAAAGACTTCAATAATTTAAATAAAATTGAGTGGAAGATATAATTGAAAAAGCCGAACAATTTGTTTCAAATTTATTTGAAACAAGATTGTCTACAGTAAATTTTTATCACAATATAAATCACACTAGGCGAGTGGTTGAAGATATCTCTCAACTCGCTGAATGGGAGGGATGTTCTGAGGAGGAAACGAAAATCTTAAAGCTGGCTGCTTGGTTTCACGACACCGGCTTCGTAAAAGTTGATAAAGGTCACGAAGAAGTAAGTGTAAAAATTGCTCAGGAGTTTTTGCAATCCAATCAGGTGTCTAAAGATGTTATAGACCTTGTTACAGACTTAATTCTTGTTTCGATAAAAGATTTAAAACCTAAAACAAATCTTCAGAAATTAATAAAGGATGCCGATTGTAGTCACGTAGCTTCCGAAAGTTATTTTGAAATTTCTAATCTTTTAAGAAAAGAAAATGCTTTAAAATTAAACACTTCTTTTACTGACTTGGAGTGGCTTGAAGGAAATAAAGAATTCTTTGAATGGCATAAGTTTTATTCAGATTCAGCAAAATTAAAATGGCAACCTTTAAAGACTTTAAATCTTCGTGAATTAAATGCTAAGATTGATAAAATTAAAGCAAAACAGGCTTCAAAACTAAGCTCGAATAAATTTGGTAGAGGGGTAGAGACAATGTTTCGTGTAACCTTAAAAAATCACATTGAGTTAAGTGCCATAGCAGATACGAAAGCCAATATTTTACTTTCTGTAAATGCCATTATTATTTCAGTGGCACTTTCTAATCTTGTTCCAAAGCTAGACAATTTATCGAATGCTTTCTTGGTATGGCCTACTTTGATTTTAATGTTATTTAGCGTTACCTCGGTTGTATTGTCTGTGCTTTCAACACGACCAAATATCTCTAGTGTCAATGTAACAAAGGAGATGATTATGAATAAGCAAACTAACATTTTATTTTTTGGAAACTTCCATAAAATGGGATTAAAAGATTTTGAATGGGGAATAGATTATTTAATGGAAAATCAAGATGTTCTTTACAATTCACTTACCAAAGACTTATATTATTTAGGATTAGTTTTAGAGCGTAAATACAGACTTTTAAGAATTACCTATACTGTATTTATGTTTGGTATTATTATTTCGGCTTTATCATTTATTATTAGTTATTACAATTTTATGAAACCCTTAAAAGATTTAGTATGAGTAATGTATTAACTTCAGGACCTTTTGTGTCTATGTTGTCTTTTAGGTTTCTTAGAGACAAGTGTTTAGAATTACTAAAGTCTGATAACTCAATAGAACAATTTCAAGCAAGTCAAGTTTTAAATCACTTTAAAGAAAACCTTATTCTTACAGAAGGAATATCTTCCTATGAAGAATATGAACAGCATCAAGAGGTGATAGATCAGCTTATGGGGTATTTGTTTCCTCCAGCCTTAAGTAACAACGAAATTAAAGCGGCAATTGATCCATTGTCTAATTTTAGTTTTTATAAAAGTAGAAGGTTAGCAAAAATACTAGAAGACTCAAATCGTCAAAATCACAATGTTTTAAAGGAAGTTTTTCGGGACCATATTGAGGGGTACGACTTTATTCCTTATGCCATTATTTTGAATTCATATTATCAATTTAATATTGATTTTTACAGGCCGAAAAACTTAAAAATTAAATTGAAAAATGGCGAAGAGAAAAACTATCGCGTAACATTTAATGCCGATTATGTAGAGATCTACCCTAACGAAAGTGCTGTTGAAATTACTCAAGAAGTAGTTGACGAATTATTAGCCAATGCAGAAGATAAAAATGTATGGATGAAATATTTCCCCGAAGGTTCTTGGACGATGGAGGGATTCGGTATCATAAATATGATTGACACTACTTTGGATAACACTATCGACGGTTTTAAAACTCATATGATTCGTCCTAATAATGAAAGTTATAAGTTTTTAGTTGAAGACATTCGTAAGATTTTTGGTATTCCCGATTTACAGCTTGGAAGTTATATTTTAGACAGAAACCAACTTCGACCTCCTTATGATTTAAACTTTAAAATGTTGACGATAGCGTCAAATGATACTATAAATTGTAAGGAATACGCTTGTAATGATGTTTATAATCGCCTGTTTAAAGAGCATAAAACGGTTGTTATTTCTAATGTTGAACGTTATAATGAGTCAACTGGAGGAAATAGCTTAAGTAAATCCTTAATCGATCAAGGCTTGAAGAGTGCGGTGTTAATGCCAATTGTGATTGAAGGGCAGATGATGTTTATTTTAGAACTTGCTACTTACAATGCCAATCAGCTTAACGCTATAAATATGGTGAAGTTAGAGACTTTAATGCCTTTCATTTTAAGTTATTCGGCTAGAACCATAACTGAGTTTAAAAATGAAATTAGCGCCGTAATACAACAAGAGTGTACATCTATTCATCCATCAGTTCAGTGGCGATTTGAAGAGGAAGCAAACAGATACATTCAGAATAGAAACAGTGGTGAGAATGCTGTGTTCAAGGAAATAGCTTTCGAAAACGTTATTCCGCTATATGGTCAAATTGATATTGTAGGTTCTTCCAATGCAAGAAATGAAGCGGTTCAAAAAGATTACAAAGAACAGTTAAGCCAAACAAAACGAATTTTAGAAAAACGTATTGAAGAAAAAAAACTTCCTTTTTACGAACAGTTAGTTTATCAAATCGATAATTTTTTATTCGAACTTAAATTAAACCTTCATACGAGTACCGAACAGGAGATCAACAATTTTTATTCGTCTCAAATATTTCCATTGTTCGATCACCTTCTTAAATCGAATGAGGAGGTTGATGATATTAAGAGGTTCTACGATTGTTTAGATGAAAATTTAAGGTCATTTTACAGAGCGCGTAAGAACTATGACAATACAATTGACAAGATTAATAAAGAATTGTCTAGTTTTATCGATAAGCAACAACGGAAGGCTCAAAATATGTTCCCTCATTACTTTGAGAAATTTAAAACAGATGGGGTAGAGCACAATATTTATATAGGGCAGTCTATTACTCAAGATAAAACATTTCACCTTACAGATTTATACAATCTTCGTGTTTGGCAATTGCAAGTAGCGTGTGAAATGGAAGCTATGTTTTATAAAGCTCAAAAGGACTTTCCTTTAAAATTGAAAGTAGCCTCTTTAATTCTTGCTCACGATGTTCCTTTAAACATTCGTTATAGAATGGATGAAAAGCAATTTGATGTAGATGGGGCGTATAATGTGCGATATGAGATTATAAAAAAGCGAATTGATAAAGCTCATATTAAAAATACAAATGAACGTTTAACTCAGTCACATAAATTATGCGTTGTATATTCAAGTTCTGCTATTGAAAAGGAATATTTAAAGTATTTCGAATTTTTAAAAGCCAAAAACTATATTAGTGACAATATAGAAATAGTTGAAATTGAAGAGCTTCAAGGTGCTTCTGGAATAAAGGCTATTAGAGCAGATTTGAATCAAGATTTGGAGAAAGCCGAGAATTTATTCACCACAAAGGATCTCGAAAGAACATCCTAATATCTTATAAATTTTCTAGTTTATATGAAGAAAATACTACTTATTTTACTTGTTGTTACTTTAAACTCTTGCGCTACCTTCAACTTCACTCCTGAAGATGGAATAGACACAGAATTACGAGGTGTTAATTCTGAGACTCGAAATATTTTTTTAATTGGAGACGCTGGGGGTTTCGAAAAAGATGGATCAACTTCTTTGGCGTTACGAGCAATGCAAGAAAACTTTAAATACGCAGGTGAAGAAGATGTTTTATTATTTCTAGGAGATAATATTTACCCAAAAGGGTTTCCAACTAAAAACGGAGTTAAAGAGCAGAAAGCGAAAGAAATAATTCAATCTCAAACTGATGTAGCTAAAACTTTTCCAGGGAGGGTAATCTTTATTCCGGGAAATCACGATTGGTATAGTGGGGTTAAAGGGTTAAAAAAACAAGAAAAATTTGTTGAAAAAGCTTTAGGGAAAAATACTTTTTTACCTGAAAATGGATGCCCTATTGAGAAAGTGAAGTTAGATGATGATACAATATTACTAATAGTAGATTCACACTGGTATATTACAAATTGGAATAGGCATCCCACAATTAACGACAATTGTGAGATTAAAACACGATCTCTTTTTTTGGAAGAGTTTAGAGATGAGATTAAAAAAGCACGCGGAAAAACCACATTAGTAGCCATACATCACTCTGCGTTTACAAATGGATCACACGGAGGGCAATATAGTTTTATCGACTTTATTAAGCCCTTGCCACTGTTGGGAAATTTAAAAAATCTAATAAGAAGCACAAGTGGTATTTCCAATGCGGATATCTCCAATAAATTCTACTTCGAATTAACTAAAAATTTGATTGCCGCGGCTCAACAAAATGAAAATGTTGTATTTCTTTCAGGTCATGACCATAATTTGCAGTTAATAAATTCAAATAACCTCACACAAATAATCAGTGGTTCTGGAATAAAAACCAATGCAGTTAGAGTGCGAAAAAAGGGTGATTTTGGATTTGCAGGAAGGGGTTATGCAGTTTTAAATATTAAGGCTAATATGTCTTCAAATGTTCAGTTTGTTGATGCCAAATCGAATAAGGTAATTTTTAGAAAAACTATCAATACACCCTCGAAATTTGAAGTTCCAGAATACCAAAATACCTTTAAAGATTCAATTTCTGCTTCTGTTTATAAAAAGGAAGATACTGAGAAGTCAGGGTTTCATAGGTTTCTGTTGGGTGAGCGATATCGAAAGTATTTTGGCCAAGAAGTAAAAGCGCAAGTGGTGAATTTAGATACTTTATTCGGAGGATTAAAGCCTGTGAGAAAAGGTGGTGGAAGTCAATCCAGATCCTTGCGGTTAGAAGCCAAAGACGGTAGGCAATTTGTAATGCGTGCTGTAGAAAAAAGTGCTACTCAATACATACAGGCTGTAGCTTTTAAAGATAATTATGTAGGAGGACAGTTCGAAAATACACTTTCTGAAAAACTTGTGAAAGATGCATTTACCGGATCTCATCCTTATGCGCCACTAGTAATTGGAACCCTATCTGACGCTGCCGGAGTTTATCATTTAAATCCGCAATTATTCTACATACCAAAACAAAATGCTTTAAAAGAATTTAATGAAGAATTCGGGAATGAACTATATCTACTTGAAGAACACGCTTCCGAAGGACATATGCATTTGGCAGGTGAGAAATTCACGGGGGAAGTTATAAGTACCTTAGATATGATGGAAGATCTCTACTCTGATGAAGATGTAGTGATTGACCAAAAAAGTTATTTAAGAGCTAGACTATTCGATATGCTGATTGGAGACTGGGACAGGCATCAAGATCAATGGCGTTGGATGGAGTTTAAGAAAAAAGGAAAAACAATTTACAAACCCCTTCCAAGAGATCGAGATCAAGCCTTTTCTGTAATGTCTGAAGGTTTATTATTATCTGCTGCTATTGCACTTATACCTGGTGCAAGGATGATTCAAAAATACGGTCCGGATATAAAAGATGTAAAAGGTGTGAATATTGAGCCTTACCCATTAGATATGGCTTTTCTAGTAGATGTGGATAAAGATGATTGGGATGCAGAAGTGCAATATATAACTGAAAATGTTACAGATGAGGTAATCGATTTAGCCTTTTCACATATGCCAAAAGAAGTTCAAGATGAAGGTTTGGATAAAATTAAATTTAACTTGAGAAAACGCCGGGAAAATCTTCAGAAAATTGCAGATAGGTATTATAAACTTACATCAAAATATGGGGTTCTAACAGGAACAAATAAGGATGATTATATAAGGGTTAAAACTGCTGAAAATAATGAGGTTATTGTTGAGATTTTTCGTAAAAAAGATGATACTATTAAAGATCGTTTTCACTCTAGAGTGTTTTCACCAAAAACAACAAGGGAAATTTGGGTTTACGGATTGGATGACGATGATACATTTGAAGTTCTTGGAAAAAGTAATAAAATTAAAATTAGATTAATTGGAGGGCAAAATAATGACGATTATGTTGTGGAAGATGGAAGAAATGTGATTATATACGATTACAAAACAATGCCTAATGATGTTTCAAAAGCAAGAAAGGCTAGAATTAAACTTACAGATGATTACAAAACCAATGTTTTTGATTATAAAAAACTAAAAAATAATACTAATCAAATTTTACCCACCATAGGAGCAAATCCCGACGATGGATTAAAATTAGGTTTGTCGAATACTTACACAACTTACGGATTTGAACGAAACCCATTTACAAGTCAGCATACAATTTTAGGGGCTTATTATTTTGAAACAAATGGTTATGAATTAAACTATCGAGGGGAGTTTGCCAATGTGATTAAAAAAATAAACTTTTTATTAGACCTAAAATTTCAAAGTCCTAATTTCACTCAGAATTTTTTTGGATACGGAAACGAAACAAATAATCTTCAAGAAAATTTTGGAAAGGATTACAATCGAGTTAAAATTAGGGGTTTCTCCATTGCCCCTGCGTTTAGTTGGAAGTCACATGGTGGAAGGAAAATTAGTGTAAGGGGGTCTTATGAGAATATCGAAGTTCACAAAACAGAGAACCGATTTGTTGATAATAATCCTTACTTACCCACCTATATTTTTGATGAAGTACAATTTGTAGGTACTAGTTTACTTTATGAATTTGCAAATTCAGATAGTAGAGCATACCCGACATTGGGAATGGCATTCAGTTTAGAAGCTGGAGTTAAGAGTAACCTCGATGAAGATAAAACATTTGGTTATGTAACTTCAAAATGGGGAATTGCACACAAGTTAATTCCATCTGGGAAGTTAGTGTTAGCAACAACACTTAAAGGTCACTTGAATATAGGAGACGATTACGAATTTTATCACGCTGCTTCAATAGGGGGAACAGATGGTTTGAGAGGATATAGAAACCAACGATTTACAGGAAAATCTGCTTACTATCAAAACACCGATTTGCGTTATTCTTTTGGGGAATTAAAAACTCCGCTTGCTCCAATCAAATTAGGGGTTTACGGTAGCTTTGACTACGGAAGAGTTTGGATGCCAAACTTCGACTATTCTGAAAAGTGGCATACTACGTATGGTGGTGGATTTTTTGTTAATGGAGCAGAATTAATGTCGGCAAATATAGGTGTCTTTAATAGTAAAGATGGAGCTCGAGTTGCTTTTGGACTTGGATTTGGATTTTAAATGGTTATTTTAGAGAGTTGAATTATTTAAAATAAGATTTAATATGGAAGTGATCGACAATAAAGAAAAGAATAGGTTTGAGGCAAGTGTAAACGGAGAGTTGGCAATTGTTGAATACAGCCTAATGGATGAGGTTATATCTATAACTCATACTGAAGTGCCTAAAGCTTTGGCAGGTCAGGGTGTAGGCAGTAAATTAACCGAGGCAGTATTAAAGCATGTTGAAGAACGAGGGTTGAAAGTGAAGCCTTTATGCCCTTTCACAAAAAAGTATATTGACAAGCATCCCCAGTGGAGTGAAATAGTTGCTTAAATATAAAAAGCCCTTTTAATATACTTTAAAAGGGCTTTTTATATTTAAGGGGTTGATTAATCTACTGCGTCACCTATATCGTCTGCGACGTCTTCTATATCGTCTGCGACAGTTTTATTTTCTCGGCAACTAACAAAGCTAGTGCTCATTAAACCTGCGGCAAATAAAATTAAAAAAACTTTCTTCATAATTGATTGTTGGTTTTAAAATTAATAATTGAGATTTGAATTGATAGGTATTAAGGTTTGCGGCCTGTAGCTAAACGATATAATATACCGATAACTGCTAGACCAATAAAATGTGAATTAAACTTCCTACAGCTTCTCCAAAGCCGAAATAACCTACGAGCCATCCTAAGATTAGAAGGACAACAACAAGCCAGATAATGTCTCCCATAACAATTAGTTTTTAAGTTAGTTTCATAAAACTACAATATAAAATATTGATTCATAACGTTTTTAACCCGTTTTTAACGAAAATAACAAAAAATAACTTAAAATTTTATCAATTTTAATTTTTGCTTTTCTTTACATTTATAAAAAGTAATGCTGTGAAGTTTAAAAAAGAGTTTGATACTAATAGGGAAACTTGGAATAAGAAAGTAGGGGTTCACGCAAGCAGTGACTTTTATAATTTGAAAGATTTCATTTCCGGAAAATCTTCTCTCAACAAATATGAAGTAAGTACATTAGGTGATGTTTCAGGGAAGAGTATTCTTCACCTTCAATGCCATTTTGGGCAAGACACCCTAAGCTTAGCACGAATGGGGGCGAATTGTACAGGTATTGATATTTCAGATGAAGGTATTAAGCTAGCAAAGGAATTAAATAAACAATTGAATCTTAACGCAGATTTTATATGCTGTAATGTATTAGAAGCTTCAGGTTATATTTCAGAAAAGTTTGATATAGTATTCACTAGCTACGGAACTATCGGTTGGTTGCCAGATTTAAAACCTTGGGCAGAAATGATTTCGGAACGGCTCAAACCAGGAGGGTTCTTTTACATTGTAGAATTTCATCCTATTGGCTGGATGTTCGATTATAGAGTTTCGCCACCTGTAATGAAGTATGGCTATCAACAAAAAGAACCTATATACGAAGAATATAAAGGTACTTACGCCAATACAAATTCTGATATGATTAGTAAGGAATACGGTTGGAATCACGGCTTAGGAGAAGTGATCACTTCATTAGCAGAAGCTGGCTTACACATTGAATACTTAAAAGAGCACGATGCAACTCCCTATAATGTTTTTCCAGAATTAATAGAAAATGCAAAAGGATTATTCGAGCTTCCTAACAAATTGTATCCTCTTATTTTTGAGATTAAGGCAGTAAAGAAAGTCTAACCCTTAATTAAAATTATAGTATAAAGTTTAGTCATTAGTGGTTTTGCTTTTCCTTAAGCAATTCAGGGTGTTTTTTCTTGAATTTGTTTAACCTTGGAATAGAAACATTCTGAATGTATGGATTGCCTGGATTATTGCGCTCGTAGTTTTGATGATATTGTTCGGCTTTCCAGAATTTTTGAAAAGGCAATACTTGAGCTGCAACTTTTTCTCCTTCTAATTCTTTATTGAGTTGAGATATCTTATCATCAATGATTTTCTTTTCATCCTCGTTTTGATAAAATATTATAGAACGATAAGATGTTCCACGGTCTGGCCCTTGGCCGTTTATTTGTGTGATATTCTGGGAACCAAAATAAACATCAACAAGTTGGCTATAGCTTATCAATTCAGGGTCGTAAATTACTTCAACTGCCTCTGCGTGGTCTTTATGGTTTTGATAGGTAGGATTATCAACAGTTCCGCCGCTATATCCTGAAATGGCGTCTTTAACACCTATAACACTTTCGTAAATTGCTTCTACACACCAAAAGCAACCACTGGCGAAATAGGCTTTTTTAAGGCCGTTAATGGATTCAGTTTGAACGGGGGATTGTTCTTTTTGAGCTATAGTTTCAATTTCTTTGTTATTTTTATTTGAAGGTTTACAGGCTCCTTGTAAAGAGAAAAAAAAGATGCTTATAATTAAAATCGATAATCTTTTCATAGTAAATATTTTCAGAAGTGAATTTGATATATCATCAAAAATCAAGATTGAAGGTACAAAAAAAGCCCTCACTTTATGTGAAGGCTTTGTTATATTTAATGAATTCGCTTATTTCAGTTTGGCAAACATTGCCTCCATTTTTTCGCGCTCTTCGTTAGCTAAATCTGGATCAACTAAAATACGACCACTGTGTTCGTCTGTAATGATTTTTTTACGTCCTGCAATTTCTACTTGAACTTGTGGCGGGATAGTAAAGAAAGATCCTCCAGAAGCACCTCTTTCAACTGCAACAATTGCTAGTCCGTTTCTTACATTACTTCTAATTCTCTTGTAAGCTTTAAAAAGTCTAGGCTCAATTTTAGCCTCATACTTTTCAGATTCCTTAATAAGAGTTTGCTCCTCTTTTTCAGTTTCTTTCAAGATTTCATCAAGTTCTGCTTGTTTGTGCTTTAAGTGCTCAGAACGCTCGTTATAGCGATTTTGAGTTTCTTCGATAACTTGATTTTTTTGCTCTATTTGAGCACGGAATTCCTTAATGTTCTTTTCAGAAAGTTCAATTTCCAATTCTTGGTATTCAATCTCTTTGCTCAACGAGTTGTACTCTCTGTTGTTGCGAACATTATCTTGTTGAGTCGAATATTTTTTGATAAGAGTTTTAGACTCTTCAATATTATTCTTCTTTTCTTTAATTTGGTCTTCAATCACTTCAAGATCGGCCTTTAGCTTTTCTAAACGAGTGTTCATTCCAGCTACTTCGTCTTCAAGATCTTCCACTTCTAAAGGAAGCTCTCCACGAACATTCCTGATTTCATCAATTCTTGAATCAATAAGTTGTAGATCATAAAGTGTTCTCAACTTCTCTTCAACCGTAACTTCAGTTTTTGTTGCCATAAATTATAAATAACTAATTGGATTGGTATTTATTTGCGATATAAGAATCCTGCCTGCCGACAAGGAGGGTGCAAAATTAGTGATTTTTTTCTTAAGGAAAGAATGTAAAAGGTCTTTTGTGTACTGTTCACTCTCATAATGACCAATATCCGCCAAAACTATAGCGTTTTCAGCCCTAAAAAAGTCGTGATATTTAAAATCTGCCGATACAAATGCATCTGCTCCAACTTTTTTTGCAGCGTCAATAGCAAAACTTCCACTTCCTCCAAGTACTGCAACCCTTTTAATTTGTTTGTTTAACAATTTTGAATGACGTACGCAGTCAGTTTTCATTGTAGTTTTCAGAAATTTTAGAAACTCGGTTTCAGACTTTTCTGTTTCAAACTCTCCAATCATTCCCATCCCTATCTGTTGATTATGATTTTCTAGAGTGGTTATTTCGTAGGGAATTTCTTCGTAAGGATGCGCTTCAAAAAGGGCTTTTAAAACTTTACTTTGTAAATGCTTAGCAAAAGTGATTCCTATTTGAGTTTCTTCTTCAAAACGAAGTTCACCTTTTAAACCAAGTACAGGATTTGAATCTTCATTACCTTTAAAACTGCCAATTCCTTTTATATTAAAACTGCAATTGTCGTAATTTCCTATATTTCCACCACCAACTTCAAATAAGGCATTTCGAACTTTTTCAGCACTTTCATTAGGAACAAAAGTGATGAGTTTTTTTATAGTTTCATTTTGTGGGATTAAGACTTTGCGATTTCTTAACCCTAACTTTTCACAAATCATAGTGTTTACACCATTCCATGAATTGTCTAGCGCTGTGTGATTTGAAAATATAGCAATATCGTATTTAATTGCTTTTTGAACTACACGCTCAACATAGGTTTTTCCCGTAATCTTTTTCAACCCTGAAAAGACAATAGGGTGAAAGCTTACGATGAGGTTACAATTGTTCTCGATTGCTTCATCAACAACCGCTTCCAGTGTATCTAATGTTACTAGAATTCCTGAAACTTCTGCATTTTTATCGCCTACAAGTAAGCCGGTATTGTCAAAATCTTCAGAATATGCTAGGGGAGATAGCTCTTCTAGCAAACCAATAACTTCTTTTACCTTCATTTTTATTATTTTCTGTAAAGATAACGGATTATTGAAAATACAAAAAGGCACTTAATTCTTAAATATTGAATTTTCAGATTTGCACTTACTCTGGAATTAGTATTTTCGTTGAATGAAATCACTTCGGAAATTATTATTCCCATTTTCAATTTTGTACGGTGGCATTACTGCAGGTCGTAATTTCCTTTACAATAAAGGGTGGCTGAAAAGTAAAGCTTATAATCTTCCCGTTATTTGTGTTGGAAACCTTTCTACTGGAGGCACTGGAAAAACACCGATGATTGAATTGCTAGTGTCGTTTCTAAAAGAAAATCATAAACTTGCGGTTTTAAGTAGAGGATATAAAAGAAAAACTTCAGGATATCGTGAGGTTTTATTGAATAGCAAAGTTGAAGAAGTTGGGGATGAACCCCTTCAGTTTAAAAAGAAATTTCCAGAAATTACGGTAGCCGTTTGTGAAGACAGGCAAACGGGTATTGAAAAGTTACAACCTACATCAGAACTGGTTTTATTAGATGATGCGTTTCAACATAGAAAAGTAAAAGCGTCTTTCAATATTTTACTTACGCCGTACGACAGCTTGTATGCCGATGATTGTGTCTTACCCGCAGGAAACCTTCGAGAGCCAAGAATCGGTGCTAAAAGAGCGCACGTTATAGTAGTTACTAAATGTCCTAATAATATTTCCCCATCGAATATTGAAAACATTAAACGCAAATTAAATCCTACATCAAAACAAGAGGTTTATTTTTCAAAAATTGGATATGGTTCAGAAATAAAAGCTGCAAATCAATCCAAGCCCATAGAGTATTTAAACGATAAAAAGTTTTTATTGGTGACAGGTATTGCCAATCCTAAGCCATTAATTTCTTATTTAAAAAAGCGAGGCTTAACGTTTGAGGAAAAATCATTCCCAGATCATCATAATTTTACAACTTCAGAAATTGAGAGTCTTAAAACTCACAAACTAATCTTAACCACTGAAAAAGACTTTATGCGATTAACGTCTTTAAAAGATGTTACAGAGATTTATTATTTACCAATTCAAACGGTAATTATGAATGGGGAAGAAGCAAATTTCAAAAGCAGAATCAATAAGAGTTTGCGTGAATTTCACTAGAACTTATTAATCTTTGAGTCGAATAAATGTATATCTATTTAGCTGAAATTTTTTCTATCAAATTGATGATTCTTGAAGAATAGCCGATTTCATTATCGTACCATCCAATAATTTTCACCATTTTCCCTATAACCGAAGTCATTTCAGCGTCAAAAATACACGAGTGGGTATTGCCAACAATATCGATTGAAACAATAGGGTCCTCGGTGTATTGAAGAATTCCCTTCATGGAGTTCTCTGAAGCAACTTTAAAAGCGTTATTTATTTCCTCAATTGTAACTTCTTCTTTTACGTTAAGGGTAATATCGGTTAAAGATCCATTTGGAACTGGAACTCTAATTCCACAACCCCCAATTACATCGGCGAGATTTGGAAAAATTTTCGTCAAGGCTTTAGCGGCACCAGTAGTTGTTGGCACAATAGATTGCCCAGCAGCTCTTGCACGGCGTAAATCGCGATGAGGCTGATCGTGTAGGCTTTGGTCTGTAGTATAAGAGTGAACGGTAGTAATATATGCCTGCTCAATTCCACAAAGTTCATTAATGACCTTTAGCATTGGAGCTGCATTATTTGTAGTGCAAGAAGCATTTGAAATAATGATATCGTCATCATTTAATATAGAATCGTTTACGCCAAGGACAACAGTTTTAATATCATCTTCAAGAGGAGGAACAGAAAGAATCACTTTTTTTGCTCCATTCTTCAAATGATACTCTAGTTGATTTCTTTTTTTGAATTTCCCTGTACACTCAATAACAACATCAATAGCACCCCAGGAGATAGCTTCGATGTTTTTTTCTGAAGTGAACCTTACTTTTTTGCCAGCTACAGTAATTTCATCGTTAGTAAATGAAATAGGTTCTTTTAATACACCGTGAATGCTGTCGTACTTTAAAAGATGACTTAATGTTTTAGAATCTGCTAAGTCGTTTACGGCAACAACATCAATAGTTGGATGATTAATTAATAATCTAAATAGGTTTCGGCCAATGCGCCCAAAACCATTAATGCCGATAGTTGTCTTTGTTTTCATATAACTAACAAAAGTACGAAAATGAAATACTAATTAGAGGTTAAGAATAAAGAAGAAAACTTAAAATACTATGAAATTCGCCTATTGTTTTTGGGTAATGATTTCTGCTAAGAGTTTCCTAGCCCTAAGCAATCTCACCTTTACATTATTAAGAGGTTCTTCAAGGGTTTCAGAAATTTCATTATAACTCATTTCCTGAAAATACCTAAGGTTAATCACGTCTTGATAATGAGGTTTTAGCAGTTTAATATAACGCAACAATTCCGCAAGATTTTGTTCGCGAATTAAATTATCTTCCGGAGTAGGCGAGTGGTCAACAATTTTATGGGCGTGATCGTTAAATGTATCGGTAGTTTGTGAATTTATAGAAGCATTCTTTTTCCTTGATTTGTCTATTTGAATGTTTTTTGAAATAGTAATCAACCAAGTTGAAAAAGTGTAGTTCTCATTAAAGGTATCAATTTTATCAAATGCCTTAGCAAAAGTTTCGATGGTGATGTCTTCAGCTTCATGTTCGTTACGTACTCTTTTAAGTTGAAATCCGTAAACGTCATTCCAGTAAAAATCTAGCAAGAATTTAAAAGCTCCTTGCTTTCCTTTTTTCGCACTTTGTATTTGTTGTATTATTTCTTCTGAAGTTATTTCCATCTCGGGTTTTTTTCTCCTCTGTTGGAAATAAAGATACTTAATTGAGAGAAGATTAAAAACAATTCAAAAAACAGTATGAACGGTATTAAATCCTGTTCCTTAAGTTTCTTAGCTGCATAGCCGATAATAAGATGTTGAAATGCAAGTCTGATAAATATAATTACCAATCCAAGAATCCAAAACTCGGTAAATAATGTTGCAGCACCTAATAGCCAGAAAAGAAGATTAAAAAGGTAATAAGCTCCTAGTAAAAATCGATGTTTAGTCTTGTAAAGTTTGGCTGTGGAGTAGTGTCTCTTTTTTTGTTTTATCCAACTGCTAAATTTTTTCTTCGGAATAGAATATGTAAACGCTTCTGGTTCTACACATATTTCTACATTGTCTTTTGTTGCTGCTTCATTAACAAAAAGGTCGTCATCTCCTGAAGGAAATTTTATATGACTCATAAACCCATTGTTTTCGTAATAAAGTGTGCTAGTGTAGGCTAGATTACGACCTACCCCCATATATGGTGTTCCGGCTTCAGCGTAAGAAAAATACTGAACAGCGGTCATCAATGTTTCAAACCGTATTAATTTATTTAATAAACCGGGTTGTTTTACATAGGCTCCGTATCCAAGAAGCAGCTGCTTTTGGTCAGTAAACCTCGTCGCCATTCTCTCCAGCCATTTATTTGAAGCAGGATAGCAATCGGCATCAGTAAAGATTAAACGAGTGTTTACAGAGCGTTTTAACCCTAAGGTAAGTGCGTATTTTTTATTGCCCCAAAAAGCTTCGTTGTTTCTTACGTTTACAATTTGAATTCGAGGGTCACTATCAGCAAACGATTCCATTACTTCTAAAGTATCATCTATAGAAGCATCATTAATAAGTATGATTTGATATTCAGGATAATCCTGTTGTTGCCATAACGGAATATGTTTTTTAAGATTTTCAGCTTCGTTTTTGGCGCAAACTATAAGAGAAACAGGATGTTTTACCGAAACAACCTTTTCGGTAGGTTTTAAAAATGAAAATTTTGAAAAAAGAAGATAATAAGCACAGTTAATCAACGCAACAGCGCCGAAAACGTAAAGTAGCACCATAAATTTATCCGATTGAAACCCCTAAAGCTGCTGTAGCGATTAAGATTGTTGATTAAAGAGTTTTATTTCTAAATTGATTATTTATTAGAAGCTTCCAATTTGTGTGTGTCCTCAGAGCAGTTTGCAAATTGATCTGGAGTTTTACCACAAAACCCACAAGACTCTCCTTCTTTATTCAAAAACGGATTCTGACTAGCACAAGTTCCAGCAAATTTTCCATCTTTTTTAGCCCAGATTTTTATTGCAATTCCTGCAACACCTAATAGTAATAATACTAATGTTATAAGTAATAGTTTCATGACAATATATTTGACTGCAAAAATACAACCTTTCTTATTGTTTCACTCAGATTTTAAGTATTTTTAGGTTTCATTTAAACAATTTCATAATGCAAAAATTACTCCCATTAATATTTGTTTTTCTATTTATTTTTCTTGCAGCGTCTTGTAAAAATGAAAACCAAGAAGTTAATAGTTTTGAACCTGTTAATACGACGAACGAAGAAATTCAAAAGTCTGAATTAAATAGAGCTCCTAAGAAAGCGTTAACTCCAGAGGATGTAGCGATATCAAAAAGTATTATGTCGCAAATTATGAATGAAAGAGATTTAAAAAGATTTGCTAGTTTAATTGTTACCGCAGAAATGGCTACTCAACTTACTAAAGATGGTGGGGTTTATACGGTTTTTGGGCCTTCCAATACAGCTATAGATTCCTTAGCCCTTAAAAACAATAAGCTTTACTCAAAACAAGAAAATCTCGATAAGTTAAAAGACCTTTTAAGGTCCCACATCGTAGAAGGAGAGCATTCTCGAGAATCTTTATCAGAAAGTATTAGTAAATCAGGCAAACTCAAATTAAAAACTTTGTCAGGAACAAATTTAACATTAACTAAAGTGGATGACAAGATTATTATCTCCGATAATAAAGGGATGAAGGTTAATGTTTTAAAAGGCGGAGAAAAAGGCTCTAACGGGACAAGCTACGTTATTGATGGAGTGCTTAAAGCCGATTAAAATATATTTACTTCGGGTTCTATTGTAATACCAGATAAGTCTTTTACTTTTTTCTGAATGTCCATTGCAAGTTGCCAGATTTCTTTGCCTGTAGCTTCGCCATAATTAACCAATACCAACGCTTGCTTTTTGTGAACCCCAGCATCTCCAAAACGTTTTCCTTTGAAACCAGATTTTTCTATTAGCCAGCCTGCAGGTATTTTAAATTCTGTAGGTGAAACTTCATAAAATGGTGCCTCAGGATATTTTTTTCGGAATTCTTCAAAAGTAACTTTGTCTACTATGGGGTTTTTGAAAAAAGAGCCACTATTACCTAATACTTTAGGGTCAGGAAGTTTTGATTGTCGAATGGCAATAACTGCATCAGAGACATCTTTAATACTAGGATTCAGAATATTTTTTTCAGCTAATACTTTCTGAATATCTCCGTATGAAATACTCAATTTATGGTCCTTTTTTGTGAGCTTAAAAGTTACACTTGTAATAATGTATTTTCCTTTAGCCTCATTTTTGAAAATTGAATTTCGATAGCCGAATTTACATTCTTCATTTGAAAACTCTTTTTCATTTAAGTTTTCAATTTCAAGAACGGTACAGCTTTCGAAAGTATCCTTCAATTCTACTCCATAAGCACCAATATTTTGAATAGGGGCTGTACCTACATTTCCTGGAATTAATGACAAGTTCTCTAACCCGCCAAAATCGTTAGCTATGCAGTATTGAACAAATTCATGCCAGTTTTCACCAGCCATTACTTTTATTATTACTTCACTTTGGGTTTCATCTAAAACCTCAATTCCTTTTAAGTTTAAATGAATAACAAACGAATTCAATTTGGCGGGAAGTAGCATATTGCTACCCCCACCAAGAATGAATATTTCGTCTGATTTTTTTTGGGATAGTACTTCTTTTAACTCTTCCACTGTTTCAACCGAAACAAAGTAGCGAGCCGTACAATCGATACCAAAGGTATTGTAATTTTTAAGCGATTTGTTCTCTTCAATTCGCATTAATCCTTGTATTTCTCTAAAGCAATTTTTAGAATTTCCACTGCTCTAATTAAGCTTTCTTTATTTAGCACATAAGCGATACGCACTTGATTTAATCCTACGCCCTGAGTAGAGTAAAAACCAGCGGCAGGAGCAACCATGATGGTTTCACCGTTATCGTCAAATTCTTCAAGCAACCATTGTGCAAAAGCGTCACTGTTTTTTACAGGTAATTGCACGATACAATAAAAAGCACCTTTTGGTTCACCTACAGTCACCCCAGGAATAGCTTTTAAAGCATTAACCAAAGTATTACGTCTGTCTTGATATTCCGTAATTACATTGTCAAAATAGCTCTGTGGCGTTTCTAGAGCTGCCTCACTAGCAATTTGAGCAAAGGTAGGAGGACTCAATCTAGCTTGAGCAAACTTTAATGCTGTAGCAATAACTTCTTTGTTTCTTGAAACCATACAGCCAATACGAGCACCGCACATGCTGTATCTTTTTGAGACCGAATCAATAATAATTCCGTGTTGTGCTAAGCTTTCCTCTTCTAGAATTGAATAGTGCTTAGATCCATCGTATGTAAATTCTCTATAAACTTCATCTGCCACTAAAAATAAATCGTGTTTTTTTACGATTTCTGCTAACGTTTGAATTTCTTCTTTTGAATAAAGATATCCAGTTGGGTTTCCTGGATTACAGATAAGAATAGCTTTTGTTTTTGGAGTAATTAGCTTTTCAAATTCTGAAATTGGAGGCAAGGCAAAGTTGTCTTCAATTTTTGAAATTACAGGAACAATTGAAATACCAGATGCAGTTGCAAAACCATTGTAATTTGCATAAAATGGTTCAGGAATAATTATTTCGTCTCCAACATCTGCAATGCTACCCATTGCGAAAAGCAAAGCTTCACTACCTCCCGTAGTTACAATTATATCATTAGCTTCAGCTGGAATGTTGTTTCTGTGATAGTATGCAGAAATCTTTTTGCGATACTCCTCCGATCCTTCAGAGCGAGTGTAAGCAAGAATTTCTAGATTGTGTTCGGAAACTGCTTTCATTGCTATTTCCGGCGACTTTATGTCAGGTTGACCGATGTTTAAGTGGTAAACAGTTTTATTAGCTTTATAAGCTTTTTCGGCGAAAGGAACTAGTTTGCGGATTGGAGATTCCGGCATGTTTTTCCCTTTTGTTGATACTGATGGCATAATAAAATTTTTAGCAGCAAAGTTGCAAAATATATTTTATAAAACTAATCTGAGACGATTAACATTCGCCTTTTTTTTATATCTTCAAGAGATATTCATTAATACCCTTATCAATTTGTATAAGCCATTGTTTATAATTTTGTTGCTGTGCTCTTCTTCATTGATGGCGCAGGCGGGATTTATTTTGGAAAACAAGGCTAAAAAAAACCGAATTCCATTTAAAATAGTAAATAACCTAGCAGTAATCGAAATCGAAATTAATGGTACGCCATTGTCTTTCATTCTCGATACTGGTGTAAAATCTACAATCCTTTTTAGTTTAGAAGCTGCAGATAGTGTTCAGTTGAAAAACACATCACCAGTTCAGTTACAAGGTCTAGGGGCAGGGGGAATGGTTGAAGCATTAAAGAGCTTAAACAATCGTATAAAAGTAGGAGAAGCTGTTGATAAAAGCCATGCGCTTTACGTGATATTCGATAGTTCTCTAAATTTCTCTCCTAGAATGGGAGTGCCCATTCACGGTATATTGGGAAATGAATTTTTTAAAAATTTCGTAGTAAAAATTAATTATGCATCCGAGGTAATAACCATCTACGATCCTCAAAAACATACTTTTAAAAAGTGCAAAAAGTGTGAAGATCTTAAGCTCAATTTTGTAAATGGCAAGCCATATATCAACCTACAAGTAGCTTCAGAAACTATACAAGAAGAAGTAACCTTATTGATAGACTCTGGTTCTAGTGATGTTTTGTGGTTGTTTGACGAGTTGGGATTTATAAATGAAAATCCTAAAAACTATTTTAATGATTTTTTAGGGCTGGGCTTAAGTGGAAATATTTTTGGTAAGCGTGCGCGGGTACCAAAATTAATATTGGGTGATTACTTATTAAAAGATGTGAATACCTCGTTTCCTGAAGAAGTTGCTGTTTTAAAAGCTCGCTTCTACGAAGATCGAGACGGAACTATAGGAGGTGGGTTTTTGAGTAGGTTTACAGTAACTTTCGATTATGGCGGTAGCCTTGTTCGTTTTAAGAAAAACCGAAACTTCAAGAAACCTTTTCATTATAATATGAGTGGATTGACTTTAGAGCACGCAGGAATGGAGTTAGTGAAAGAGGAACGCCAAGCCGCTATAAACACAAATAGCGATAGTAGGAGTGAGGCCTTAACTAGAAATAGTATTTCTATAACCACCGAGTTTAATTTTACACTTGTACCAATTTATATAGTTGTGGATGTAAGAGAAGGTTCGCCTGCTGCCTTAGCCGGAATAGTCGAAAATGATGAGATAGTTAACGTTAATGGCAAGCCAGCGTATAGATATAAATTATACCAATTAATCTCTTTGTTTTCTAGTGAAGAAGACAAGCGAATTTCTTTGGATATAAAAAGAGATGGTGAAATTCAAAAAGTAGCTTTCAATCTCAAAAGTTTATTCTAAAAAAAATCCGGCTGAAGAATTTATTTTCCAGCCGGATTATACTTTTTTCAAGTATGTTTATTTAACTTTTTTCAAGTACACTTGCCGCTTCTGGTTTTACGGTACCTTTAATTTTTAAGGCTACCATAGGCTCGCTTGCGTTAGAATATACAGTAATTGTTTTTCTAATAGGTCCAACACGATTAGTGTCGTACTTCACTTGAATACTGCTACTTGCGCCTGGAGCAATTGGTCCTTCAGGTTTTTTTGGTACAGTACAACCACAACTAGATTTTACATCACTAATAATAAGTGGGGCATCACCAGTGTTCGTGAATTCAAATACACGTAAACCGTCACTACCTTTTTCGATAGTTCCGTAATCTACGGTGTCTTCATTGAAAGTAATTTTTGCTTGTTGTGCTTGAGCGGTAAAACCGATAAAGGCAACAAGTGCCATTAGAGCTAATTTTTTCATGATTTTTGGTTTTTAATATTTGTAAAAGTATCGAACTTTTAAAGATTCTGCAAAATAACTTAATCCTTTTATTATCCTACAGATATATTTACTTTTGCCATTCATAGTACAAATACTAGACCAAAGTATGGCATTAGAAGCAAAATATAACGCGAAACTGATTGAAAATAAGTGGTATAACTACTGGATGGAGAATAATTACTTCCATTCTGAGGTAGATGAAAGAACGCCTTATACTATTGTTATTCCACCTCCAAACGTTACTGGAGTACTGCATATGGGGCATATGCTTAATAATACTTTGCAGGATGTATTAATTCGTCGTGCAAGATTACAAGGTTTTAACGCTTGTTGGGTGCCAGGAACAGACCACGCTTCAATTGCAACAGAAGCCAAGGTAGTTGCTAAACTTAAAGCCGAAGGGATAGATAAAGCGAACCTTTCGAGAGAAGAGTTTTTAGAGCACGCTTGGGAGTGGACGCATAAACACGGAGGAATTATCCTTGAACAACTTAAAAAACTTGGTGCTTCTTGTGATTGGGAACGTACTAAGTTTACAATGGATCCAGAAATGTCTGCTTCTGTTATAAAAGTGTTTGTAGACTTGTATAGAAAAGGAAATATCTATCGCGGTTACCGAATGGTAAATTGGGATCCAGAAGCCAAAACTACACTTTCTGATGAAGAGGTTATTTACGAAGAAAAACAAGGGAATCTTTATTACTTAAACTATAAAGTTGAAGGTAGTGAGGATACCTTAACTATCGCTACTACTCGTCCTGAAACAATATTGGGTGATACCGCCATCTGTATTAATCCTAATGACGAACGCTTTGCACACTTACGTGGTAAAAAAGCAATTGTTCCTATCTGCAACCGAGTGATTCCTATTATTAAAGATGAATATGTAGATGTAGAATTTGGTACAGGCTGTTTAAAAGTAACTCCTGCTCACGACGAAAATGATAAAGCTCTTGGCGATAAGCACAATCTTGAGATTGTAGATATTCTTAATGACGATGGAACTCTAAATAGTTTTGGATTGCATTATGAAGGAAAAGATCGTTTTGTAGTTCGCAAAGAAATTGTAAAAGAGCTTGAAGAAATGGGAGTGGTTTCAAAAATTGAAACCCATATGCACAAAGTAGGTACAAGTGAACGTACAGGAGCTGTTATAGAACCAAAGTTGAGTGATCAATGGTTTTTAAAAATGAAGGAGCTTGCTCAACCTGCTTTAGATGCAGTTCTTGAAAAAGATGTAAACCTAGTTCCAGAGAAGTTTATAAACACTTACCGTCATTGGATGGAAAACGTACGCGATTGGAATATCTCAAGACAATTGTGGTGGGGACAACAAATTCCAGCGTATTTCTATGGCGATGGAAAAGAAGACTTTGTAGTTGCTGAAAATATTGAGGAAGCTTTAATACTTGCTCAAGAAAAAACGAATAACAACGCATTAAAGGCTTCAGATTTAACTCAAGATCCAGATGCATTAGATACTTGGTTCTCTTCTTGGTTGTGGCCAATAAGTGTTTTCAACGGAATTTTAGAGCCGGACAATAAAGAAATCAATTATTACTATCCAACAAACGATTTAGTAACTGCTCCTGAAATTTTATTTTTCTGGGTGGCAAGAATGATTATTGCTGGTTACGAATATAGAAATGAAAAGCCTTTTACAAATGTATATCTAACTGGAATCGTTCGCGATAAACAGCGTAGAAAGATGAGTAAGTCTTTAGGTAATTCCCCAGACCCTATAGATTTAATGGAAACTTATGGTGCAGATGGCGTACGTGTGGGAATGCTTTTAAGTTCACCTGCAGGAAACGACTTGATGTTTGATGAAGACTTGTGTAAACAGGGGAGTGGTTTCGTTAATAAAATATGGAATGCCTATAGACTAATCGACGGCTGGGAGGTTTGTCCAGATAAGGAACAGTCGCAAAGTGATGTTATAGCGTTAAACTGGTATAAAAGTAAATTTCAAAAAACACTTGCGGAGATTGAGGATCACTACGGTAAATATCGTATAAGTGATGCTTTAATGGCTACTTACAAGTTGGTTTGGGATGATTTCTGCTCTTGGTTCTTAGAAATGGTAAAACCACCTTACGGTGAGAAAATCGCTAAGAAAACTTATGAGGAAGTAATTTCAGTGCTAGAAGATAATTTAAAAATTCTACATCCATTTGTTCCTTTTATTTCAGAAGAAATTTGGCAACACATAACTAAGCGTGATACTTCTGAAGCTTTGATAGTTTCAGAATGGCCAAAAGCTCAGCCTTTCGACGAAAAGATTATTAAAGATTTCGATTTTGCTTCTGAAGTAATTTCAGGTATAAGAACAATTCGTAAAGAAAAGAATATTTCTTTTAAAGATACAATTGAGCTGTCAGTTTTAAATAACGATAACGCTTCAAAAGATTTTGACGCTGTAATTTCTAAACTAGGAAATATTTCTGAACTTAACTACATTACAGAAAAGCTTGACGGTGCACTAACTTTCCGTGCAAAGAGTAACGAGTACTTTATTCCGATAGCAGGCGCTATTAATGTTGAAGAAGAGATAGCAAAACTAACTGAGGAATTAAAATATACCGAAGGTTTCTTAAAAAGTGTTCAAGGGAAATTGAAGAACGAACGCTTTGTAAATGGCGCTCCTGAAAAGGTAGTTGCCTTAGAAAAGCAAAAAGAAGCTGATGCCCTTGCAAAGATTGAAACCTTGAAAGCGAGTCTAGCTGGTTTAAAATAAATTAAAGGCAAAACTAATAGGTTTAAATTCCTGAAAACCATAAATGTTTAAATTGAACGACCCCATTCGGGGTCGTTTTTTTATAGAATTTATAACTTAAAATATGTGAGTCTTTTAGGATTATTATTTTATAGCGTTTTCTTAATTAGTTTTAAATCGAGGTTAATTTTTTTATTTTGAACAGATTTAGTTTGTATCTTGTTGTAAAATAGATAATTATGGATCAGGCTAAATATAATGAAATGAAAGCAATGCTTCAAAAATTAGAAGACATTAAGAACAGTCAAGAAAGTATTCTAGATAAAATTAATCATGTTATTACCGATTTGTTTCAACACCCAGATAAAGAATTGGAAGAGGCTATGGAGTTAGCACATCAAATGGCGTCGGATAATGTAGATAAAATCCGCGCAGCTATTGAGACTTATGAAATAAAATTCAATAAAGCCCAGCAGTCATAATTTACTTTCTATACAGAAAGTACTGCTTCACAGCTTTAATGTAAAGTTCCTTAGCTTCATCAGGTGTTAAGCCACGAGTTTGGAATAGCGCATTTGTTTTAAAAGCCGAGATATGGGCCTTTCGTCCACTTGGGGGGTGGTCGTCATTTGTAGCGCGTTTGTAGTATGCGTATAAGCGTAATAATACATCGGCAGGAAACGGGTCTTTATGTTCATTAATGCTTTTTACTGCATTTTTAAAGGCGATATCTAACTCTTCCGATGTCATTATTTTTCAGCAATTATTGAAATTCCACCTTTTACTTTTTGGTTTAATTCTACTTTTATTTTGGCATCAAGCGGTAGGAAAATATCTACTCTCGAACCAAATTTAATAAAACCACTATCTGTTGTTTGTTCTACTTTTTGTCCTTCTTCGGCGTAGTTTACTATTCTTTTAGCTAATGCTCCTGCAATTTGTCGGAATAGAACTTCACCAATTACATCATTTTTTACAACAACAGTTGTACGTTCATTTTCTTCAGAAGCTTTAGGGTGCCAAGCAACCAAATATTTTCCTGGATGATATTTACTATACGTAACTGTTCCTCCCACAGGATAGCGGGTTACGTGAACGTTAATTGGGCTCATAAATACCGAAACCTGTAAACGTTTGTCTTTAAAGTATTCTTTTTCGAAAACTTCTTCAATAACAACAACTTTTCCATCTACCGAGGATAACACTTGGTTAGAGTTTGGAGAGAAGTTTCTCTTAGGATTTCTGAAGAATTGCAGGATGAGTAGCAATAAAATAATTAATGAAATAATCACTCCTCCACGAATAGTTGGATGTAGAATAAAAACATTGGCCAATAGGCTTAGTCCGATAACAATTACCAGAGCTATAATTATAATTTTAAAACCTTCTTTATGAAACATTGTCAACTATTAATAAAAACGCATATACAAATGGGCTGGCATAAATTATACTGTCTAATCTATCATATAATCCACCGTGACCTGGCATTATAATTCCACTATCCTTAACTCCGGCTTGCCTTTTAAATTTCGATTGAATTAAATCGCCAATCGTTCCAAATATAGCTACAATTAATGCCATTACAATCCACATCCATAGCGGATATTTTAAGGTGTCTAATTGGCTATAATGTTCTAGGACCTTAAATATAATATATCCTGCTAGCAAAGCTCCTAGCATACCTCCTATAAAACCTTCTATAGTTTTCTTAGGTGAAATACGCTCTAAGAGTTTATGTTTACCGAAATTCTTTCCAATTAGATAGGCAAAGGTGTCATTGCTCCATACTAATATAAAAACAGCCACAATAAGTTCTGGTATAAACCTACCGTCGATATTCATTACGGGAATTAGTGTTAAAAACACAAAACCACTAATGATATAAAATACCACTGTAATGTATTTTTTCTTTTCAAACATTGGGATTTTGCTTGTCCAAAGTACGTCTTTAAGAAGAAATAAATTTACAAAACCACTTAGAATGAGTAAAAGGTAGATGGCGTTATCGTCGAAGACATTATAACTTAAAAAATAAAAACCAGCTGCTAGTAAAAAATAAGCTAGGTAGCTAGTTAAGTGTACAAGTTTTAAGTATTCGCTTAAGGTAATCACTGCAAGTATGAAGAATAACCCCATAAACCATTCGCGCGAGGTAAACATTGCTATGATAATAATCGAAATGTATAATACGCCCGAAAGGGTCCTTACGAGTGTTTCTTTCATATTATAAGTCTTCCAATAGCAACAAATATAGGTTTTTTGTGCTACTTCCATAACTCATAAAATCCTTTTCTTTTTCTTTTTCAGTGTCGAAGTCCTGAATAGTAGTAATGTTGCTTGGGATGTGTTTTAAGCTTTGGT
The DNA here is from genome assembly GCF_014212065.1 of Aequorivita sp. 609. Lineage (NCBI taxonomy): Bacteria > Pseudomonadati > Bacteroidota > Flavobacteriia > Flavobacteriales > Flavobacteriaceae > Aequorivita > Aequorivita sp. 609. The sequence continues at coordinate 314,565 of NZ_JACJVM010000006.1, forward strand.
TTTTAATAATTCGCAAACCTTCACTTATGGTTTCAACAATCTGACTTGTAGTTGCAAAAACTACGATGTTAAAAGGAAACTCGCTTAATTTTTTTTCTTTTATCTGGTTAGACGAAAGTAGAATAGAACCGTTTTTAGCTACAAGCGATTCACAAGTAGTAAGAAAAAAGGTTGAATTAGTATTTTTTACAAAGTTGAGGTTAAAGCCATCAAATTTTTCAGAAAGCATTTCATTAAAGCAGAAAACATCTTGCTCATACCAATCATTTTCTAAAAGAATATTATCAAAAGCCTCTTTTATCTCTTCCCAGTTTTCACAATATAAAAATTTACCTCCGTTGTTTTTGAAATTGAAAGTAAATTTCTCATCTACAGGAAGTTTTTGCTCAGGATAATAGGTGCTGTGCTCAGGCAACTCAGACGTTTTAGTCTTAGCTTCTGTTTTTTTATATATTGGATTTAAAAGCCTTTTTAATAGACTCATTAATCAAGTAATTGAGGAGTTTATAAATGCGTTTACTTCAAAGATATAAAATACATTTTGAAGTATAGCAACTAGTTCTGTAATTATTCGTAACAACTCTAAAGTGACAACATAATTATGTTGTCACTCTTGGAGCTTCTTCTGGTTTTTGAAATGGACGCTCTCCAAATATTTTCTCAAGGTTGTCCTTGAAAATAACCTCTTTTTCTAAGAGCACATTTGCTAGTTCTGTAAGTTTATCCTTATTTTCTTCAAGGATTCTAACCGCACGATCATACTGTTCTTCAATAAGTTTTGAAATTTCCTGATCAATAAGTTCAGCGGTTTTTTCGCTGTATGGCTTAGAGAAGTTGTATTCAGATTGACCACTGCTATCGTAATAGGTTAGGTTTCCAACCTTATCGTTAAGACCGTAAATAGTAACCATTGCTCGAGCTTGTTTAGTAACCTTTTCAAGATCGCTTAATGCTCCTGTAGAAATTCGGTTAAATATAACTTTCTCTGCGGCACGACCACCTAGGGCTGCACACATTTCATCCAACATTTGTTCTGGATGAATAATCAGTCTTTCTTCCGGTAGGTACCAAGCAGCTCCTAGAGACTGTCCGCGTGGTACAATTGTTACTTTAACTAATGGAGCAGCGTGCTCTAGCATCCAACTTACAGTGGCGTGACCAGCTTCGTGGAATGCAATGGCACGTTTCTCGTCCATAGTCATTATTTTGTTCTTCTTTTCAAGACCACCAACTATTCTATCTACCGCATCAAGGAAATCTTGTTTACCAACAGACTGCTTACCTTTTCTAGCAGCAATTAAAGCAGCTTCATTACAAACGTTTGCTATATCAGCTCCGGAGAAACCTGGTGTTTGTTTTGATAAGAAATCGGTGTCTAAGTCTTCTCCCTTTTTTAAAGGACGTAAATGCACTTCAAAAATTTCTTTTCTTTCGCGAACGTCTGGAAGATCAACATAAATTTGCCTGTCAAATCGACCGGCTCTCATTAGAGCTTTATCAAGAACATCAGCTCTGTTTGTTGCAGCAAGTACAATAACATTAGAATCTGTTCCGAACCCATCCATTTCGGTTAAAAGCTGGTTTAATGTGTTTTCGCGCTCGTCGTTTCCACCTGAAAAATTGTTTTTTCCACGTGCACGACCAATTGCGTCAATCTCATCAATGAATATAATTGCTGGAGATTTTTCTTTAGCTTGTTTAAATAAATCACGTACACGAGAAGCACCTACACCCACAAACATTTCAACGAAATCTGAACCTGAAAGTGAGAAGAAAGGTACTTTTGCTTCACCTGCAACGGCTCTAGCTAAAAGAGTTTTCCCTGTACCTGGAGGTCCAACTAGTAATGCACCTTTAGGGATTTTACCTCCTAGAGACGTGTATTTCTCTGGGTTTTTTAGGAAGTCTACAATTTCTTGAACTTCTTCCTTTGCACCTTCTAATCCTGCAACATCTTTAAAAGAAGTTTTGATATCGGTTTTTTCGTCAAATAGTTTAGCCTTAGACTTTCCTATGTTGAACAATTGTCCACCAGGACCACCACCTCCAGCTCCAGAAGACATTCTACGCATAATGAATATCCAAATTGCAATAATAATTACAAATGGAAGTATTCCCATCAAGATATCACCCCATACATTTGTATCTGTATCGAAATTTAAACTAGTAGTTAAATCGTTTTCAGCTTTTATTTGTTGAAAATCTTGTTGAAATAACTGTAAGTCTCCAAATTCAAACTGGTAAGTTGCGTCATTTGTGCCTGGCTCTAAAAAAGAGGGTGCATTTCCTTTAGGAGCGTGTATTTCTTTTGCTTTGGCTTCTTCAGTAAGATACACCTTAGCAATTTTCTTGTTGATTACTTCAACGCGTTCAACGTCACCAGCCTTTAAAAATTCTTCAAATTGCGCTTGATTGGTTTTAGCAGGCTGAGACCAGCTACCACCACCAAAGATTTGTAATCCAAAAAATAATAAAATTATAGCACCGTAAATCCAATAATAATTTGGCCTAGGTTTTTTGGATTCGTTTTTCTTGTTTTTATTGTCTTGAGCCATAAGGCAGTCTTCTTTTTAATGAGTTGTTTCTATTTTAACCGATTTTGCATCGCCCCAAAGTCCTTCAATATCATAAAATTCACGGATATGCTTTTGGAAAACGTGTACAACTACGTGAACATAGTCCATAAGTATCCACTCGGCGTTGTCGCTACCTTCAACGTGCCAAGGCTTTTCCTTTAATTCTTTGCTTACTGATTTTTGAACCGAGTTTACAATGGCATTAACTTGTGTGTTAGAGGTACCATTGCAAATTATAAAATAGTCACATACTGTGTTTTCTATCTCTCTTAGGTCTAAGATTTCTATATCCTGTCCCTTAACATCTTCAATCCCTCGTATTATTTGAGCAATAAGTTGATCTGTTCCTGCTTGTTTTTTTTGCATTAAATATCTTTCTTTTCTATTTCGCAAAGTTATTACTTTTTTGTTTCTTGAACCGCTTAAATTAAGTAATACTAAACTAAATTATTGTTTTGAAGATAATCAAACTTAATGCCACCCATTCAACCAACTCGTATATGAAGGAATTGCTGCGTGAAAACCTGCTTTCAGATCTTACGGTTGTACTAGCTAAACAACAAACTTCCGGTCGTGGACAAATGGGAGCTTCTTGGTTTTCAAAACAAGGACAAAGCCTTACATTTAGTGTGTTTAAAGATTTTAAAGGGCTGGCAGCAGAATATCATTTTATTATTTCCATGGCAGTTTCAACAGCTATTTATGATGCTTTAAATAACCTAAATATCCCAAATCTTTCTGTAAAATGGCCTAACGACATAATGTCAGCCAAAAAAAAAATTGGCGGTATTTTAATTGAAAATGTACTTAAAGGCAGTAATGTACAGTATTCAATTATAGGAATTGGGCTAAATGTTAATGTAATATCTTTCCCGGATTTGCCTCAAGCGAGTTCTATGAAGCTCGAATCTGGCAGGGAATTTATTTTAGATGAAGTTTTACTTGAAGTTTTAAATTCGTTGTCTAAAAGTTTGGAAAATCTTTCAGTTGCAGATTTTGTAGAAAAGAAAAAGCTTTTTGAAGATCGACTGTTTAGGAAAGATGTTATTTCGGTATTTGAAGATCAAAAAGGATTTCGGTTTAATGGAATTATAAAAGGGGTTAGCGACTTGGGAGAGCTTTTAGTAGAAACTGAAAACGAAAAAATTCAAAATTATCAATTAAAGGAAGTTAAGCTTATTTTCTAAAAATAAAAACGGAACTAAAATTTTGCTTTAGCCCCGTTCTCAATATATATTACCATAAATAAGTCTACAGCTTTTCTAAGTTTGAGGCTAGCGTTTCAATAAATTTTGATATAGGACTTTTTATCATCATAGCCATCATACTATTAAATTCTCCTTCAAAAAGTAATTCAGCAGTAGACGATGTATCGGATACACTTTCAATATCGCTTTTTAAAGTAAACGGAAGTTTGTCGCTAATCGCTCCTAAAACTACTTTATTAGGGCTGTCTACTTCTTTAATTTCTAAAGCTATTTCAGGCATACCTTTTAACGCAAATACGAAAGCATTGTCTCTAATTACTTCAAATTTACTAATGGTGTCTGGCATCAAGCCTTCATAGTTTTTTACATCCGCCAAAAATTCGCACAGCTCTGAAGCTGATTTTTGAACCGTTACTTTTTTACTGTTTAATTTCATTATTAAAATTATTAAGTCTGTTATTTTTTATTTTTATACTACTAACTACTGTCCCCAAGTTTCAGGGTTGGTTCTCCATTCGCCAAGTAATCTTGCTTCATCAGCGCTTATGTACTTCGACTTTTCAGCTTCTTGTAGTAACAATTCATAATTGCTAAGGGTGCTTAACTCTACATTAGCATTCTTGAAGTTTTCCTCTGCAATATTAAAGCCATAACTAAAAATAGCAAACATTCCCTTTACATTAGCATTTGCTTCTTTAAGTGCTTCTACAGCCATAAGGCTGCTTTTTCCTGTGCTAATTAAATCTTCAACTACAATAACATTGGTATTGGGTTCAAGGTGACCCTCAATTTTATTTTTTCGTCCATGACCTTTAGCTTCCGGTCTTACGTAACAAAAAGGAACGTTAAGATAGTCTGCTACTAAGGCGCCAATACCAATTGCTCCAGTGGCTACACCAGCTATCATTTCTGGCTTTCCGTAGGTCTCTTCAATTTGTTTAGCGAGGTTTTCACGAATGTAATTTCGAATTGTTGGATACGAAAGTGTTATCCTATTATCACAATAAATGGGAGATTTCCATCCCGAAGCCCATGTAAAAGGGTTTTGTGGTTGTAATTTTATTGCATTAATTTGCAATAATAATGCTGCGGTTTTTTGTGCCGTTTCCTTATTTAATATCATACTACAAATGTATAAAGTTTTTGTAAAAGAAATTCCCATTATTCTTTCTACGGAAAAAAATATTGGCGAACACTATACAACCATACCTTTAAAGCAAGCGCGTTTTAAAAAATTGGTTAAAAAGATTAACAACGGCGAACTTCTCTATGTTAATCTTTATCACAAGAATGCGGAAAAATTAGAACGTTTTCTTCGGAAAAAAATAAAAGTAGTAGAAGCGGCTGGGGGATTAGTTTATAATAGTAAAAAAGAAATTCTTTTTATAAGACGTAACGGGAAATGGGATCTGCCTAAAGGAAAAATTGAAAAAGGAGAAAGTTATAGGGAAGCTGCAATCCGTGAGGTAGAAGAAGAAACAGGGGTAGAAGGTCTTGAAATTCGTGACTTTATAATGAAAACGTATCACGTTTTTACTAGAAACAATAAGTACCGACTTAAAATTACTCACTGGTATGAAATGTATACCGATTACGACGGCCCTTTAACTCCTCAACCTGAAGAGGGCATTAAAAAAGCAAAATGGAAAAATTTTGAAAAATCCCAGGATGCTTTAAAAAATTCTTATGAAAACATTAAACTTCTCTTTCCAAAAGAATATTTAACTACCCACCCTAATGATAGGATAACGAAGATGTGATTTTTCGTAATAAGGGGATTGTTTGTGAATCCAATCTAATTGCAAATACCAATTTTGTGCAAATTCAGGTTGGTTTTGTTTTTTCGTCTCAAACTTTTCTTTGATTTTCGGATTCTTATTTAAAAACTCCTCGGCCAAATCCTCCCATACATAAGGAGAAAATCCTTCTTTTTGTTGTAAAATAGCGTCAAAGAAATTCCAATTGAAAAATGAATCTTGTGCTGAAGGCTCTAAAGTTTCAATTATATATCTTAACCCTGGTTGCTGGGTTTTAACTAAAATGTCTCCTTTGTTTACTGTAACGTTCTCTGTAGTCTTATCCACCTTGGTGTTATAATGTAAATAATGACCTTCGTATGGACTTTTTACTGTTCGGTATTCGGCAATTCTATAAACTTCGGAAGTGATAATTGTGTCATATTCAATTTTTGAATAAGTTATGTTGTTTAATTTTAAAAGTTCGATAATATTCCAGTACCCCTTCGGAATTATATATGCCGAAGGAATTTTGATAGAATCGTTTGCTTTAAAGTTATTGTAGTAGGTAACAGTTTTATCGAAAGGCTTATTTCTATTATACTTTAATCGTTTTTGTCCTGTAATTTTGCTTGGTATAAAATCACTTTCATAGCCTTTGAAGTTAAGTGAAGTTGTTTTGGTTGAATCAACCTTCCAAGAAATAGGGTAGTAGCTTCCAATTTTGTACTTTTTAATAGCATCTTGTCTTAATGAATTAATTTTTGCGGCATTTGAATCTGCAATGGCTATAAAACTTTTCATTAATTCATAAGTTCCTTCAACTCTATCTTTATAGGGTTTTAGCATATGAGTTTCTACCATCATTCCCATAGTGTTGAATAACGCGCTATAACCTGTTGAATATCTAGGAGAGTCCATAAACTGTGAAAATCCGATTTCTGGTTTATTGTTGAATACATTAACATAAGGTGTGATGTCCCATTGTTTTTGCTTTAAAGATTTCTCAAATTCAGGAATAAATGAAGTTTCAAGATAGCTACCTAATTCACCACCTAGTTTGTTGTGTTGCGTAAATAGGTGGGTGAGTGTGTATTGGTAATCTGCGCCATTGCTAACGTGATTGTCGATAAATAGATCTGGATTGAGCCATTGAAAAATTTCAGCAAATGATTTTGCGTTTTTAGTATCACATTTTATAAAATCTCTATTTAGGTCGTAGTTTCTAGCATTCCCACGAAACCCATATTCCTTAGGGCCGTTTTGATTTGTTCGGCTTGTGCTATTTCTATTTAGTGCCCCTCCTATATTATAAATAGGTATTGTAGCTATAATTGTGTTTTTCGGACTAGGAATACTGTTTTTGGATAATTCTCCAAAAAGCCGCATAGTGGCGTCTATACCATCAGGCTCTCCAGGGTGTATTCCATTATTTATTAATAAAAGGTTTTTATCATTTTTTGAAAATGAGCTGTGGTTTAGATTGTTTTGGATAATCTCTGAATTATATATTACTATATGTAAAGGTTGTCCGCTATCGGTTTCTCCCATTTCAAAAATATGTACTCTCTTATCTCTGACAGCTAAATTTTTATAAAACGTAATGCTTTCGTTGTATGTTGAAGTTTTATTTAAATCTGGGTAATCAATAATTGCCTGAAGTTGCTTCTGTTGTGTTTGTCCGTTTAGATTTATAGAATAACCAAAAAGTATAATACTAAGTGCTAAGAGGTGATTTTTCATCTGCTAATAATTTATGAGGAAATTTGTTAAATTCGGTGTTCAACCTATGATTGCTTTAAATTTAACAATGTAAAAATAGAAAAATTAGCACTAAATTATTTGTAAATCTTATTTGGTTGGTTATATTTGCTTCTATTAATTAAACTTAAAACTTTTTATTATGAAAAAAATTACTCTTTTAGCCTCGGCTCTTTTAATGACCGCAGCGACTTTTGGTCAGAATGTACTTGTTGATCGTATCGCAGATAACACAACAGGTTTAATTTCTACAAAAGGAGATGATGGTACTGGTGTTTACTGTGCTGATTACTTTGCTTTAACTTCTGATGTTGCTCTTGGAGATCTTACTGTTTACGGTCTTAACTCTAACTTTGGTTTAATTGAACCTTTTACTACTGGATTTAACGTATACATTTATGAGATTTCTGGTGCTATTCCAGGTGGAAACCCAGAAGTGGCTGGATCAGGTGTTTTAGAATTAGGTGATATAGATCCTTCTTTATATACGCTTACTGAGGATGGAGCTGGTTCTTCTGAATTCAAAATAAACATTACTGATGCAAATGGTGGTAACCAAGTTGTACTTCCTGCTGGTGTTTACTGGGTATCTGTTTTCCCAAGTGTAGATGGTGGACCAGCTGATGATGGACGTTGGAACTGGTTTGGTTCTTTGTCTTCTTTTCCTAATGAAGAGCCTGTGTTAATTGACCCATCTGATCTTTTTGGTGCTGGAGCACAGAACTGGACTAACATCTCTGGATTAATTGGTGAGTCTTTCCCAAGTTTTGCTTGGAACTTAACTGATGAGCCAGCTGCATCTATCGGTGACAACCTTGCTGAAATGATCGCTGTTTACCCTAACCCTACTACTGATGTTCTTAACTTGAACATTCCTTCAAGCATCGAAGTTACTAACGTAGCTATGTATGATGTATTAGGTAAAAACGTAGGTGCTGTATACAGCAACGGAACTATCAATACTTCTTCTTTTGCACAAGGTGTTTACACTTTAAAAGTTGAAACTACTTCAGGTACTCTTACTCAAAAAGTAGTAAAGCAATAAGAATTTTAAAATTCTAAATATTAAAATCCCGGCCTTATGGTCGGGATTTTTTTGTTTCTAAATTGGCGTTTCTAAAGTTGTATTTAATGGGATTGGCTAGCTATGTTAATCTTGAGTAGATTGTGCCTAAAACCGCTTTTATTTAAGCTTATAAGAGTTGAGTGGTAATTGGTAGAGTTGATGTTAAAAGAATGTAGCGTTAATGCTTATTGATTTGCTGGGGATATAATTATAGGTATAGTGTTGATTATAAATATAAATCGTGGGGGCTAAGGTTATTATTGACTTCCGAACAAAAAAAATCGCCATTGAAATTTTCTTCAATGGCGATTTTAAATTTATATTGAAAAGAGTTCTAGCCGTTCATAGAAATTAGGAACTCTTCATTGTTCTTGGTTTGCTTAATTCGATCGTTAATAAACTCCATAGCTTCAATAGGATTCATATCGGCTAGGTATTTTCTAAGAACCCACATACGCTGTATTGTGTTTTCATCTAGCAGAATATCATCTCTACGAGTACTTGAAGAGGTAAGATCTATAGCAGGGAAAATTCTTCTATTTGAAATCTTTCTATCCAATTGAAGCTCCATGTTTCCTGTACCTTTAAATTCTTCAAAAATAACCTCGTCCATTTTAGAGCCGGTTTCGGTTAAGGCTGTTGCTATAATACTTAATGAACCACCGTTTTCAATATTACGGGCAGCACCAAAGAAACGTTTTGGTTTATGTAGTGCATTTGCATCAACACCTCCACTTAATATTTTACCACTTGCAGGTTGAACTGTGTTATAGGCACGAGCTAAACGAGTTATAGAATCTAATAAAATCACAACATCGTGACCACATTCTACCAATCTTTTAGCTTTATCTATTACCAGGTTTGCTACACGAACGTGTTCTGTTGCTTCTTTGTCAAAAGTAGAAGCTACAACCTCACCTCGAACGTTACGTTGCATGTCGGTAACTTCTTCAGGACGTTCATCAATTAATAAAATAATTTGATAAACTTCTGGGTGATTGGCGGCAATTGCATTTGCAATATCTTTTAGCAACATTGTTTTCCCAGTCTTTGGTTGAGAAACAATCATACCACGTTGTCCTTTTCCAATAGGAGCAAAAAGATCAATTATTCTTGTAGAAATTGTACTTTGCTTTTCAGCTAGTTTAAATTTTTCCTGTGGAAAAAGTGGCGTTAAATGTTCAAATGATACGCGATCGCGAACTACATTTGGGTTTAATCCATTAATTTTATTTACTTTAATTAAAGGGAAATACTTTTCACCTTCTTTTGGAGGACGTACTTCACCTAAAACTGTATCTCCGGTTTTTAAGCCAAAAAGTCTAATTTGTGATTGTGAAACATAAATATCATCAGGAGAAGATAAGTAATTATAGTCGCTAGAACGTAAAAATCCGTAGCCGTCTTGCATTATATCTAGAACTCCTTCGCTTTCTATTATCCCTGCAAACTCGTAATCTGGCTCACGGTAACGGTTACGTGAATCTTTATTGCCGTTGTTGCGATTATCGTGTGTATTGCCATCTTTTTGTTTGTGGCTTTGATGTTTTTGTCTGTTGTCTGTGTTGTTTTTATCAGTACGTTGATTTTTATCTCTGTCGTCTGATTTATTTGGACGATTTGAAGGGGAAGATTTCTGGTGTTGTGATTTTCTATCGCTATCTTTATTATCAGATTTAGAAGGTTTCTTCACATCATCCTTTTTATCGTCGTCACTCTTCTTATCGTGATGTTTCTTTTGCGATTGTGGCTTATTAGTTTGAGGTTTATTACCTCTGCTTTCATCCTTTTTAGGATTTGCCTGCTTTTCTTTGTTGCCACTATTTTTTGAAGACTCAGTTTTTTTCTCTTCCTTTTTAGGAGATGAAGAAGAATCATCTGACCCAAGTACAGCTTTAACAGCTTTAGGGTTAGCAGCTTGATAATCGAGTATTTGATAAACTAAATCTAATTTTTTTTGTGTGCGGAATTTTGGCACTTTAAGTTCTTTGGCTATTTCCTGTAATTCAGGAAGCTTTTTACTTTTTAATTCTGAAATTTCAAACATGTAATGAATGCTGTAGTTAAAATTTATACTATTTAATTCCTTTTGAGAAGGTAAGTAAGTTGAAAATGTTTTTTGAAGACTAAGTAACCTTTATTGAGGTGGTTACGAATAGATAATGCAATAATACAACAATATTTTAAAAACTAGTGTTATTTTTTTTAAAAAGATAATGTATTTTTGCTGCTTAATTGTGTTAATAGTAATGATACAACGTATACAAACTGTTTTTTTAATCGTTTCAGCCCTTATAATGGGTGGGTTATATTTATGGTTTCCTGAAGTAGTAGGAACGGATGGGCAAATTATTATGGAACGCAGTGAGCCTTTGATTTTTGGACTTATATTTTTGTCTATAGCATTAGCGATTATTTCGATTATATCATTTAAAAAACGGCAACAGCAATTTGTGTTAAACCGTTTAAATATAGTATCAAATTTTGTATTACTAGGAGTTTTCGTTTATCGATTACTAACTTTATCCGGAGAAACTATTGTTTCAGAGAAGGGTATTGGGGTTCTTTTTCCTATCATTTCTATCGTATTTTTAGTGCTGGCCAATAAGGCCATTAAAAAGGACGAGGATCTCGTAAAATCTGTTGATCGTTTACGGTAAACCGATCTTGGTATATTAGTGCAAAACCCCCTCAGGATGCCACCTTAGGGGGTTTTTTGCTTTTTAGCACAAAGTCAAAAGAAAGTAGAAAATCGTTTATTAGCTGAGTAAAAAGTAATTCCTAGCGCTTTTCGAACTCTATAACTTCCAAATTCTCAATTTTCTCGCCATCTATTTCAAACCTTAACATCGTTCTTACTTTGTGGAATCCGTGTTTACCCACTGCACCTGGATTCATATGGAGCAGACCTGTAGTTTTATCGGGCATAACTTTTAATATATGAGAATGTCCGCAAATAAATATTTTTGGTGGATTGGCGTATAACTCTTGTCTAATTGAAGGATTGTATTTACCTGGATATCCTCCAATATGAGTAATCCAAACATCAACCTTTTCGCACAGAAAACGATTGTGTAAGGGAAATTCTCTGCGCGCTTCATGATCATCTATATTGCCATAAACAGCACGAAGTGGCTTTAATGCTTTTATAGCATCGGTAACAGCTAGGTCTCCTATATCGCCAGCATGCCATACTTCATCGGCTTGTTTAACATATTTCAAGATTTTTTCATCAATATAACTATGTGTGTCGCTAAGAAGGAGAATTTTTTTCAAAGTGTTGGATTTGCTTGATTGTAATAGTTTTCAAATTTATATAAAATCAAGCTCTAAGCCTTGATAGCATTGAAATTAATATTTTCAATTTTGAAAGTAAGAAGCTCCGTAGTATGTTGTAATTTTGCAAATTGTAAAAACAATTAAGTTTGCGATATTTTATTGAGATAGCATATAATGGGAAAAATTATTTTGGGTGGCAGCGCCAACCAAAGCAGATGAGTGTTCAGCAAGTTATTGAAGAGTCGCTATCTACTTTACTTCGTGAGGATATAAAAATTACGGGAGCGGGTAGGACAGATGCTGGTGTTCACGCAAAACAACTATTTGCTCATTTTGATTTTGAAGCTATAAATGATACAAAAGCTTTAGTTTTTAGAATAAATTCCTTTCTTCCTAAGGATATCTCTGTGGTAAATATTTTTCAAGTAAAAGACAACGCACACGCCCGTTTTGATGCTGTTGCAAGAGAATATGAGTACGTGATATCATTGAGGAAAGATCCTTTTTCTCAGGATTTTGCTTATCAATTAAATAAAATTCCTGATGTAGATTTAATGAATAAAACTGCTGAATTATTATTTAATCATATAGATTTTCAATGTTTCTCGCGGTCTAAAACTGATGTGAAAACATATAATTGCGTTGTCAGTAAAGCAAGGTGGGAATTGATTGATAATAAATTAACCTTCACAATTTCCGCAGATCGATTTTTGCGCAATATGGTTCGAGCTATAGTAGGAACTTTATTGGATGTTGGATTTGGGAAAACGAGTGCGGAAGATTTTCAAGCAATTTTAAATAGTAAAAATAGATCTAAGGCAGGGGCTTCGGCACCAGCTCACGGATTGTATCTTACAAAAGTGAAGTATCCAGAAGAAATATTTCTTCCGATAGAATAAAATAAAATTAATTTTAACAGTCAATTAGTATTGATAAATTGACAAATAAACTTACCAATGATATACATAGAATATATTTTTAAAGTGTCTCCTTTACAACCAGGAGCTGAGATTCTAACTGCCGAATTAGGTTATGCAGGTTTTGAAAGTTTCGTTGAAACAGAAGAAGGTGTTACAGCGTATATTCAGAAAGATGAGTGGAATGAAGATGTTTTGAGTGATATAAATATTTTAGATTCTGATGAATTTAAAGTTGAATATACCTTTTCAGAAATAGCTCAGGTAAATTGGAATGCAGAGTGGGAAAAGAACTTCGATCCTATTGAAGTTGATGGAAAATGCACGGTACGTGCACCTTTTCATCCTGCAAAATCGTTTGAATACGAAATTATTATCGAGCCTAAAATGTCATTTGGGACGGGGCATCACGAAACTACTTATATGATGCTTCAGTTTATATTAGAAAATAATTTTAAAGATAAAACTGTTCTTGATATGGGGTGTGGTACTGCTGTTTTAGCAATTTTAGCTGAAATGCGAGGTGCTCAACAACTTGATGCTATCGATATTGATGAATGGTGTTATGAAAATTCTATGGAAAATGTAGAACGAAATAATTGTGCTAATATTTCGGTATATCAAGGCGATGCAGATTTATTGAAAGACCAAAAATACGATGTTATAATTGCTAACATTAATAGAAACATTTTATTAAATGATATGGCTAGTTATGTCAAGTGTTTAAACGCTAAAGGCGAGCTATATTTAAGTGGTTTTTACATAGAGGATTTGCCAATTATTACAGAAACTTGCAATAATTTGGGGCTGACCTTCGTTGAGAATAAAGAGAAAAATAGATGGGTTGCTGCGAAATTTTTAATTTCGTAATTAGCTTATTATTAATTAGTTTAGTAGTTGAAACATCTGTTGTAAGGTTAAACAGAGTTTTTTGACAAAGGTTTTACTAATGAATAACTATTAACGTTAAATTATTTTACGATTTGAGTACAAGAGAAAAAATACAAGAAGATGTAGATGTTGCTGAAATGGAGAGCAATCAAAATGAAATAGTACTTTATAATGATGATGTAAATACATTCGACCATGTAATAAATTGTTTAATATTTGCTTGCGAGCATACACCTGAGCAAGCAGAACAATGCTCTATAATTGTTCATTATAAAGGTAAGTGTACAGTGAAAACTGGAGAATATGAGGAATTAATACCTCGTTGTACAATGTTGTTGGAAGCTGGTTTGAGTGCTGAAATTATTTAAAACCACTCAAAGTAAATGCCTGAAATAATTACTCCAATAATTAATAAAAATAGCACTATTAAAATAAAACCTGCACCATAGCGGGTTTTTTTATTGTCTTGCAAAATATAATCTCTTTCTTTTTTATCGTCTGAATCTTTTACAATTTTCGTCATAAGGTTTATTTTAGAGTATTAAATTACGGATAATGAATTACATAAATTAAAAAGAAATCATAAAAGATACATATGGCGGCTAATTGATAGGGGGCTTTGTTAATGACAGAAGGAATTTATAGAAGTGAAATATAAAAATTTTCTCCTAAAACGAAAAAACCACACTCAATTGAGTGTGGTTTTTTGTGACCTTGCCAGGATTCAAACCTGGAACCTCCTGAGCCGTAATCAGGTGCGCTATTCAGTTGCGCCACAAGGCCATTTTGTTGTTGCTTTTAGCGGCTGCAAATATATTTATTTTTAAATTGCAAGACAAATAAAATCAATAAAAAAATGAATTTAACTGAATATATTCGAAATATTGAGGATTTCCCCAAAGCTGGAGTGCGTTTTAAAGATATAACTCCACTACTAGCAAACCCTGATGCAACCGTCTATTGTTTACAGCAGTTAGTAGCTTTGTTGGGAGGTGAAAAGATAGATAAAGTTGTAGGTATTGAGTCGCGTGGTTTTTTCTTTGCAACATTACTAGCAAAAGAACTTAAGGCTGGTTTTGTTCCTATAAGAAAGCCAGGGAAGCTTCCATTTAATACTCTTAAAGAGCCTTATGAGTTAGAATATGGAATGGATGCCCTCGAAATACACGAGGACGCTATAAAGAAAGGTGATCGTGTTCTCTTGCACGACGATGTACTAGCTACGGGTGGAACAGCAAGAGCAGCTTGTAAGCTTATCGAAAATCTTGGAGGTGAAATTGTGCAGTGTAATTTTTTACTAGAAATAGAGTTTTTAAAAGGCGTACAGAAATTAAAAAATCAAAATGTAAAATCCTTACTAAAGTATTAATCTAACGAATTTTTGGTTACCCATAGTTTGAAACCAAAAATCGCCATCTGTAGCTTCGACGCTTTAGCTAGATCCACTCCCTTTTTGGTGAAACTAGGAAGTATCTTCTTATTTACCTTTGCTAAAAATTTAAAAAATCTCTTTTTCATATTGTATAAAAATAAGAAAACCTTCTAGTTATTAAGAAGGTTTATGAAATTTATAAGATTTCTATTTTTTTGTGGTAATTTCTATAACGCCATTGACTCCTTTGCCACCATATTTCTTAAGCGCTTTTTCACTTTTTAAAACATTTACTTTATCAATGTTTTCTGGCAACAATAATTCTACTTGCTTTTTAGTAGAGGCTATACCATCGATGAAATAAAGTGTATTACCTGCTTTTTTATTTTTATTTATCTGTCTTTTTGCTTTCGTTTGGCCCTGCACTTCTTGTGCTTCATTATTTGGAGAGGCTGAAGGAGTAGGATGAGTATTTTTCATTTTAGATCTGCGTTTCTCAATTTCCATTTTTCTCTTTTGTATGCGTTCTTGCATTTCCATTTTGCGTTCGTTCATATCCAAGGAACGTTCTTGCGACTTTAATTTTCTTCTTTGCATACGTTCTTTATGTCGTTTTTCGACTGCTTCAGACCAAAACCCTGTTTTCCCATCTTTATCGATAAAAAAGAAAAACTCATCAATGCCCTTATCCTGGCTTACTTGGTAATTTCCATTGTTTCCGTTTCCGGTATAAGTAAGAGTAAGTGAAGTAATTTCGTTGAGATTATTGCGAATGGCAGCATAGCTTAATTCTAAACCATATTTACTTTTAACCTCTTCTTTAATTTCTTGAAGTGAAGCATCGGTTGTGTTCTTGTCAATTTTCACACGGTAGGTTTCCTGTAATGGTGATTGTTTTTTAGTCATAGCTTTTGGTGTTTTCTGAGCTATAGATTCAGTTACAGGCTCAATACCTGTAATAACAGCTATATCCTTCTTGTCTAAAACAGGTTGTAAAGCTTCTTCTTTAATATTTTCTGTTTTTACCTTATTATTCTCTAAAGGAATTTCGACGTATTTTTTTACTTCGTTTACATTAAAACCCCATAAAAATATCGTTAATAAGGGAACTACTACCATAGCCTTAAAGGCGTTTTGTCTATTTGAATTTGCTTTGTTTAACATAATGATTCGTTTTTTGATGAATGAATTATAAAATTTATTTGTTGGGGCAGATAAAGGCGATGCTAATGAGGTGTTTAGCAATGCTAATTGGTATTCCTTTTTTGAATTAATACGAGTAATGGTTGTTCGGTCTGCTAAATACTCTAAGTTTTCTACAATGCTACTTTTATAGCCCCATGCTAATGGATTAAACCATTGTATAATAAGAAGTAGATTACTTGCCAATACATCAATTGTGTGTAGTTGTTCTATGTGTGCTTTTTCGTGTGCTAATATCATAGCAAGTTCATTGTTAGTATGTAGAGTGGGATTGTAAACGATATAATTGAAAAATGAAAAGGGTGAAATTGATTCAGATACTTCAATTATCTTACAATTGTTACTTAACTTGTAAGGATGATTTTCTAATAAAATAAAAAGAGAAATAAGCTGATAAATGAATCTTAATGAAAATACTATTACTCCTAATACATATATGTACAATAGTATATTCTCAATTGAATAGTTTGTGTTAAATGCTGCGGAAGTTAAAGTTTCTGAAGCCGTTTCAGTGGTAGGAAATGATGCTAAAGCGGGAGCTTCTATTATTATTGTTTTGGTAAACTGTATAAAAGGGAATATTGTAGCAGCAAGGACTCCGATAAGAAGAAAGAGCCTATTGAACGTAAAGTGCGTTTCTTTTTTTAATAGAAAAATATAAACCAAATAAAATAAGGAAAGAATTCCAGCAGATTTTAAAATGTATTGAATTGTTTCCATTTTATTTTTTGTTTTCAATTAACTCCAATATCTCTCGAAGGTCCTGCGCGCTTATTTTTTCTTCTTTAGCAAAAAATGAAACCATGTTTTTATAACTATTATTAAAGTAGCGTTTAGAGGCGAGATTCATAAATCCCTTGCTGTATTCTTCCTTAGAAATAATAGGATAGTACTGATGCGTTTTGCCAAAAGCATTAAAAGCTACATAGCCTTTATCTTCAAGATTTCTAACTATAGTAGATATTGTGTTGTAATGATTAGTGCTCGGTAAAATCTGTAAAATTTCTTTAACAAAAGCCTTTTCAAGCTTCCAAAGGGCTTGCATTACTTCTTCTTCTTTATTTGTGAGGTTTTCCATAGATAAAAATAAGAACTAGTTTTATAGTTAGGCAACTAGTTTTGTAGTTATATAACTTCTTTTTTAGTTGTTTATTGTATTCGTTAAAAAAAATACTATCAAAACTTGTGCTTTTTTCATAATTAGTATCTTCGCGAACTCAATAAGGTTTATGGATTATTTATTTGTATTTATCGGCTTAACACTATTAGTAATTGGAGGAGAATTTTTGGTGCGGTCTTCCGTGGCGCTTTCCTTTAAATTGAATTTGTCAAAAATGGTTATAGGACTAACGGTAGTTTCATTTGCTACCTCAGCTCCAGAATTGTTAGTGAGTTTACAAGCCGCTTTAAATGGGTTTTCTGATATCTCTTTAGGAAATGTAATCGGTTCAAATATTGCAAATATTGGACTTGTTTTAGGTATAACGGCAATAATTTCACCTTTGGCCATAGATAAAGATTTCTATAAGCTTAATTGGCCTGTAATGATGATACTTTCAATTGGGCTGTATTTTATACTAAAGAGTGGAGATATAATCTCCCGTTCCGAGGGGGTTGCATTACTACTAATGTTAGTAGTTTATCTGTGGATTTTAATACGAAAAGCTCGAAAGGATAGAGGGGTAGTGCAAGTTGATGAAGAAGTTGATGAAAGTCTTGCAACCACATCTAATTTTAAGATTATTCTTTGGCTTGTTATTGGTGGTGTAGCATTATATGGCGGAAGTGAATTGTTGGTAAACGGAGCGGTTTCTTTAGCACAAAGTTTTGGAGTTACAGAACGAGTAATCGCGGTTACGATGATAGCTGTAGGTACAAGTATCCCAGAGCTGGCTGCTTCTGTAATTGCAGCACTTAAAAAAGAAAAGGCTTTATCGCTTGGGAATCTTATAGGTTCTAACATATTTAATATTGCTTCAGTTTTAGGAATTACTGCTATTATTCAACCTATAGCAGTTATGAGCGAAGAGGTGCTTACAAACGACATATTCTGGATGATCGGTTTTGCGGGGATACTTTTGCCTTTAGCATTCCTTCCAAAAGCTTACGAACTTGGCCGTAAAAGAGGGATTTTACTTTTATCGGCTTATGCTGTTTTTATTGCTTTAACAATTTTAAAGTAGTCTTTTCCTGGTTCAACCCCTATTTTTTAGGGGGTCTTCACAGGGAAACATATTTTTTTTCAAAAAAAATCTAAAAATGAAGGGGTGTGCCTTGGTTTTTTTTATTTTTGCAATGTCAAACTAAAAAAAACTACAAGATGCCAACATTGCGATTTCACGCACTAAAAAAGACCTTCGATAGAGTTCCAGTTCCTGTAACAGAACCAGCAAGGCGTTCCGAAATCTTTGGGAAAAATGTTTTCAATAGAGATGCTATGCGTCAATATCTTACCAAAGATTCATTTAATAGTGTTATGGCAGCTATTAATACTGGCGCTAAAATAGAAAGAAACATTGCCGATCATATCTCTACAGGTATGAAAGAATGGGCAATTGCTAAAGGTGCTACACATTATACTCATTGGTTTCAACCTTTAACTGGCGCAACTGCTGAAAAGCACGATGCGTTTTTTGAAACAATGGAAGATGGTCACGCTATCGAAAAATTTGGTGGCGGTCAATTAGTACAGCAGGAACCAGATGCTTCAAGTTTCCCTAATGGTGGGATTAGAAATACATTTGAAGCTCGTGGATACACCGCGTGGGATCCAACATCTCCTGCATTTATTTACGGAACGACATTGTGTATACCAACAGTTTTTGTGTCGTATACGGGTGAAGCATTAGATTATAAAACTCCTTTGCTTAAAGCATTACTTTCTATTGATAATGCTGCTACTGCAGTGGCAAAATATTTTGATAAAAATGTAACTAAAGTAAATGCCACTCTAGGTTGGGAGCAAGAATACTTTTTAGTAGATAGCGCTTTAGCAGCTTCTCGTCCTGATATTTCATTGGCGGGAAGAACGCTACTTGGGCATTCTTCTGCCAAAGGACAGCAATTAGACGATCATTACTTTGGTTCAATTCCTGCACGTGTTTTAAACTTTATTAGACACTTGGAAACTGAATGTATGTTATTGGGTATTCCAGTAAAAACACGTCATAATGAAGTTGCCCCAAATCAATTTGAGCTGGCTCCTATATTTGAAGAAACAAACCTTGCGGTAGATCACAACTCCTTATTGATGGATTTGATGCATAAAATTGCCGAAAAGCATAATTTTAAGGTGTTGTTTCACGAGAAGCCTTTTGCAAATGTAAATGGAAGTGGAAAACACAATAACTGGTCGTTAGCTACAGATACAGGAGTAAACCTTTTAGGACCTGGAAGTACTCCAATGAAAAATCTTCAGTTCTTAACTTTTTTTATCAATACGCTTAAAGCCGTAAACGATCACGAAGAATTGCTTAGAGCCTCTATTGCAAGTGCAAGTAACGATCATAGATTAGGGGCTAACGAAGCGCCGCCAGCAATTATTTCGGCCTTTATTGGTTCGCAATTAACTGAGGTTCTTGATGAGCTTGAAAAAGTAACTAATGGAAAACTTTCGCCACAAGAAAAAACAGAGCTTAAGTTAAATGTTGTAGGTAAAATTCCAGAAATTTTACTAGATAATACCGACCGTAACCGTACTTCAGCTTTTGCGTTTACAGGTAATAAGTTTGAATTTCGTGCAGTAGGTTCAACAGCTAACTGTGCAAACCCTATGACTGTGTTGAATGCGATTGTTGCTAAACAACTTATCGACTTCAAAGCAAAAGTTGACGGATTGATAAAGAGCAAAAAGATGAAGAAGGACGACGCCATCTTCAATGTGCTTAGAGAGTATATTAAAGACTCAAAAAGAATTCGTTTTGAAGGTGATGGTTATGGTGAAGCCTGGGAGAAGGAAGCAAAAAAACGTGGACTTAGTAATCACAAAACAACTCCGGAAGCATTAAAGGCGAAAATCTCTAAGAAAAGCATTGATCTTTTTGAAAGTTTAGGGATTATGAGCAAAGTGGAAATGGAGGCTCGTTATGAAATTGAAATGGAAGAATACACTATGCGTATTCAAATTGAAGGACGTGTACTTGGTGATATTGCTAGAAACCATATTATTCCTACAGCTATTCAATATCAAAACATATTGATAGAAAATGTTCAAGGGTTAAAAAACATATACGGCACCGATTTCAAAAAGTTTGCTACAGAGCAAATGCACCTTATTGAACAAATAAGTGAGCACCTTGCTAAAATTAATAAAGGTATTACCGATATGATTGAAGAGCGTAAAAAAGCTAATAAAATTGAAAACGCCGAAAAACGTGCCCTTTCATATTGTCACGAAGTAAAACCTTATTTCCAAATTATAAGGTATCACTGTGATAAACTAGAGCTTTTAGTAGACGATGAGCTTTGGCCATTAACTAAATACAGAGAGTTATTATTTACAAAATAACATACCTTATTATATAAGGATCATTCTAAACCGCTTAACTTTTGTTGAGCGGTTTTTTATTTTAAAAAATTGGTATTTTATTACGCAGTTAATGGTATTTACTTGTGTGTACTTTTAAAGCGATGAATCTAAGAAATATATTCGTATTAAAGATTGCTTAATTAGGTCTATGGTTATTTTAAGTTTAAACCTTTTTTAAATTTCTTTTGTTTAGCGTAGAAAATTAAGATTTAATTGGACGCTAGGTGCTGTGGGTTTTATTAATAGATAATTATTGAAATAGGGCTTTATTTGTTAAAAATAGTTGTTTCCCCCTATTTGCATAAAAAGATTAAATTTGTTTGTTTTTTAATAATATTTATTGCATATTTGTTGTGTAGTTCAAAAGGAGATAAGTTTTCTCGAGCTGCAATTCCTCCTCAAAAAACAAACCTGTCCCCAGCGTTTTGTAAATTAGAAAAAATCCCTACTTTTTAAAATGTTCTTTTACTAAGTTCATTTTTACATCCATCCCCATAATTTAATTTTGATGGAATGCTTTCACGTGTTCCTGAAAAACCTCAAGGAAATTTTTCCTTGCAAGAAAAAGAATTTTTAACCAATTATTAATAATCTTTAAATCTTTAAATTATGAAAAAAGTAGTCTTATGCGCAATGGCGCTAATGGGTGGAACAGCGATGTTTGCTCAATTTAACACAAGTACTGTTACTCAAACAGGAAACTTAAATGCAAATGGAACTTTTCAAGTTGGGCTGTTAAACACATCAGATGTGGACCAAACAGGCGATCTTAATGCTAACCTTACATTACAATTAGGGGCATTTAACGATTCTGATACAGATCAAGAAGGTGATTTGAATGTTGCAGGTACTGCACAATTAGGAATCAATAACGATGCTAGAACGCTACAACAAGGTGATCGCAACACCGCTGGTACCTTACAAGTTGGGAGTGATAATGATGCATATACTTGGCAAGATGGTGATGATAACCTAAGTACAACTGAACAATATGGAATTGATAACGACTCTTATGTAGATCAGTGGGGTGACGATAACGTGAGTTCAGTATTGCAAATTGGTCTTTCCAATAGCTCGACAGTAGAGCAGTGGGGTGATGACAATACGTCTTCTGTAATGCAAGACGGATGGGCTAACGACTCTGATGTATTTCAAGGTGGTAACGACAACACTTCTTCAGTAATGCAGGATGGTTGGTTTAACGATAGCGATGTAGTTCAAATTGGTGATGATAATGATTCACAAGTTGAACAATATGGTATCCTTAATAGTAGTGATGTTTATCAATTAGGTGATGACAATAGCTCAATGGTTTATCAGGATGGTATTGCCAATACTAGTGATGTTGATCAAATAGGTGATGACAATACTTCTATCGTTGAGCAAATTGGAGATCTTAATGATAGTGATGTTGATCAAATCGGTAACGATAACTGGGCTGGTACAGGTCAATATGGAAACGATAATGAATCTACTACATATCAGTTAGGTAATGATAACAATGCTTTGACTATTCAGTTAGGTGATGATAACGAAAGTACAACGCGTCAGGTAGGTTTCTTTAATGACTCTGATGTTTTTCAAATTGGAAATGACAACTATAGCTATGTAGGACAAGCTGGCGCATTTAATACATCTATGGTGAATCAATTTGGTGATGATAATACAAGTATTGTTGCTCAAGTAGGTTTGTTTAATTATTCTGATGTGTTACAATCTGGTAATGACAACATAAGTTTAGTTGGACAGGCTGGTTTCGGTCATACAAGTTACAACCATCAATATGGAAATAGTAACTTTAGCCTTGTAGGTCAAGTAGGTCTAGGAAACTGGAGTCATGTAGATCAAATTGGTAATGGTAACGTTGATGTTACTTTTCAGAACTAAATAATTTATCGAGTTAATAAGCTCATATATTATCAGTTATAATAAAAATGGTATAAGAGCATCTAAACAATGCTCTTATACTTATTTTAAAAAGGGATTATAAAAATTAAAATTAATAAGGATTTGTTCTAGTTGTTAATTTTCAAAAAAATCAATATCTTCAACAAGACCATTAAAAAATATAAAGATGAAAACTTTCAATATTATAATTATAGTCTTAGCTCATTTTTGTTTTGTAAATGTGTCTTCTGCTCAAACATATAAAGACAAGGACAATAAAGCTTTAGAAAAAATTCAAGCTAAACCTTCGCTTTATAATGTCGTAGCATCCCAAAATCTTCCTGTAAGTAATATTAGTAAAAGTGTTTTTGTTCAACAAATTGGGAATGATAATACAGCATTTTCTATTACAAAATCAAACCAAAGTGATGTGCGATTGTTTCAAATTGGTAACCGAAATGATATAGGTGTTTTTGTGTCTGCAGATAAAATCTCCGAAGAAGTTCTTCAAATAGGTGATAATCATAGCTTTACAGATATTAGTAGCAATAAAAATGGTTTACATGCTGCAAACGTTGTGCAATTTGGAGCAAACCAAAACTTAATTCGGCTTGGCAGCCAAAATTCAATGTCCGATAAAATGATGGTTACTATGAAAGGTAGAAATCAGACAGTAATTATTCGGAATTTAAAAAATTAAAATTTTGTATAAAAATATACAATATAGCCTACTTATATGCTTGTTGCTGTTTTTCTCCAGCATTGCTCACTCGCAAATGTATAATTCCCAAATTGAAGCTGAAATTAATATACAGCAGTATGGAAATACATATAACATTACTGGTTTGGCTGTAAATAAAACTGTATCAAACCAGAGTTTACATTATACTCTTTCTGTAATTAAAAATCAAGAAAATAATTCAAATACATCAAAAAACGATCAAAGAGGCAGATTTGTGCTTGAAATCGGGGAGAAAAAAAATCTTTCTACCACTTCTATAAATGTGAGCGAAAACCAACGGGTAATTGTATTGCTATTAATTTATGACGACGAAGATACACCATTGGGTATGGATCGTAAAGTAATTAATCCGACAGAAGAGGATTTGGCCTTGCAAAAAAACGATAGTATTGAAAGAGAAAGGGCGGTAAATCCTTCGCCTGATGTTAGTATAAAGCCTGTGGATGGTATTATGATTGGCGGAATTGTTACCGAAGATACCAAAACTAAACCAGGTAGGGATTTTTATAAAATGTTTGATCAAAATTACAGATTGAATAATATAAACGGGTCAGAAATTGTAACTATTAAAGAGGTTTTGTCGTTAAACAATAACACTAAAATAGAAGTTTTAGTTGCAAATGAAAAAGTTTTGGAATTTTTTGTTAGACCTCAAACTGAGTATTTAAAACAGATGGCCGACATTGCGGTAAGGAGAGTTTATTGGTTTTTACACCAATACAAAGAGAGAAAACACACTCAAAAATATTACTAGAAAATTTTAATTTTTTAATGCGATTTTCAATATTTTTAGTTAAAATTCAATAAAAATTACTTATCTTTTCCTTAATAAACTGGCGATTTAATATCTCACACAAATTAACTAATACGAATGAAGATGAAATACTTTATTTTTTTCTTATTTATTACTTTTTCTACTGTAAGCTTTGGGCAACAGTTAGTGTATAAGCCTATAAATCCTTCTTTTGTAGGGGGAGATTCCTTTAATGGAGCATGGTTGCTTAATTCAGCAAATGCTCAAAACTCATTTAAGGACGATTCTCAGTTTGATGCTTTTGATCGGTTAGGTGGCTTCGGGGGATTCGGCGGGAATCAGTTTACCAAAGACAATGTTCCACCTGAAGGGACCAGTATTAGTGGTGATTACCAGTATGAAGTATTTGATTCATCGGGGGGATTAGTGATAAACGTATTAAATATTATTACAGGTGAAGCAACCCAAATAATCATACCAAATTAAAGTTTATATGAAGAATACACTTACAAAGCTTTGTATTGTAGCTCTCTCACTCTTATTTTGGGGTTGTGGCGCATATTTTAACCAACCCTTAGGTCCACAAGAAGCACGTATTGGTGAAATTACCAAGCAAACGAAAACCCTTTATACTCTTCCCGAGCCAGAAGAAGCGATAATTGCTGGTGTTTATAATTTTAAAGACCAAACCGGACAATATAAGAATATAGAAAATGGAAGTACATTTAGTACGGCAATTACACAAGGTGCAACAACTATTTTAATTAAAGCTTTAGAGGATTCAAAGTGGTTTAGACCTATAGAACGTGAAAATATTAGTAACCTTTTAAATGAACGTCAGATTATACGATCCACCCGTGAGGAACACAGAAGGGTTAACGATAATTCTCCTACACGATTACCTCCACTTTTATTTGCTGGTGTTTTATTAGAAGGTGGAGTGGTGTCCTATGATTCCAATATCCTAACTGGTGGTGCTGGTGCAAAATATTTTGGTGTAGGAGGTTCTACACAATATAGACAAGATAGGATTACGGTTTACTTACGTGCCGTATCTACAAATACTGGGGAAGTGCTGAAAACAGTATATGTGTCTAAAACAGTCTTATCACAGGCTGTAGATGTTAGTCTTTTCAAATACGTAAATTTTCAGCGATTACTTGAAGTTGAAACTGGTTTTACCAAAAATGAACCAGCACAGATGGCAGTTCAAGAAGCTATTGAGAAGTCGGTTGAAATGCTAATCATTGAAGGTATTAAAGATAAATTGTGGTCTACAAAAGAAGGAAGTGAGAAAAATAAAGAGATAGTAGATGAATATTTACTTGAAAAAGAAGTTGAAGAATCAACGGGTTTATACGAAAGAAGGTATTTAGAGAATAATTATAATAGTCAGTTTAACTTTAATGCTGGAATGGCTTTAGTTGATGGCGATTATTCAACTGGAATATTAGATTACAAATTTGGGCTCATGTATAAATATTCTATAATTCCAGAATTAAGAGTGGCGGCAGACTTCCAATTCTTTAGGCTCAATTCTACTCCAGAAATAAATCATTGGTGGCTTACTCAAGGCTTTAATGTTGAGTATAATATGTTGCCAAATGATAGGTTAAGTCCTATTTTCTTCGCAGGTCCAGGAATTTTGCTGTTTGCAGATGATAGTCCTATAGGCCACCTTCAACGTTGGGATAGCTTCTTTAATTTAAAATTTGGAGCGGGATTGGAATATCATGTTTCACCAAGAGTGTCGTTTGTGCTTAATGGAGAGTGGGATGTTACATTCTCAGATAAAATAGACAATTTACCTCACGGAAGGCGGGACGACTTTTACTATACAATGAGTTTAGGTTTGAGTTATAACTTTGGTTCTTCTAGATCAAAAAAGAAAATATATAATGAAGGGGATCAACTTGAAATATCACCGCTAAATAATTAATAATCGGGTGGTTTTAAGAAAATAACATTAATGAACAAATATAACATACAGATGAGAAGAAGTTTTACATATATAAAGTTCTTATGCTTGTTATTTGTCGTTTTGGTTAGCTGTAACGAAGACCGAATTGACGAAAACGCCTACGGTAAAATTATCGGGAAGGCTGTAATCGAAGGAACAAACGAACCACTGCAAAATGTAAGAATATCTACAAGTCCAGTTACTAGCACGGTGTTTACAGATAATGCTGGGTATTTTATTTTAGAAAACGTACCCGCGGGTGAATATTCGGTTTTAGCTCGTTTAGATGGATATCTAGCCCGTTATGAGCCAGCAACTGTTATAGCAAATAAAACAGTAAATGTAATCTTCGATATGGAGGTTTCCACTGCAAACAATAGACCGCCTTCTGCACCTGAATTACTTATGCCAGCAGAAAATGAAGTTATTGATGGTGTAGAAGCACTATTTCAATGGAGTTCAGTAGATCCAGAAGGCGATCCAATAACATTCGAATTAGAATTGCGAAACGACCAAAATGATGTGGTAGAAAGGTTTGACGATTTAAATGATACTATATATTTATATCCAGAGTTAATACTTGGGGCACAATATTTTTGGCAAGTAACAGCCGCAGATGAGTATAATCCACCTGTATTAAGCCCTGTTGGAACTTTTAAGGTGAAACCAGCACCCATAGAAAATAGATTTCTATTCGTCAGAAATATCAATGGGAATAATGTGATATTTTCAGCTGATGAAGAAGGTAATGAATTTCAGTTAACTTCCGAAAACACAAATAGTTACAGGCCACGTAGAAATGTTGCTGCAAATAGAATTGCTTACCTGCAAACAACTGGTGCCCAAGCCGACATATATACTATGAACCGCGATGGTACCGATAAGGTTAAAGTTACCTCAAACGTAAAGCCTAATGGTTTTAATTTGAATGAAATAAATATATCTTGGCCTCCAACGAGTGATCGTATATACTTCCCAGTATTGGATAAATTATATCGAATTCGATCAAGCGGACAAGACCTGGAACTAGTATATCAAACTACCGATGGTTCTTTAATTTCTGAAATTGCTGTTAGTGAAAATAGCGATCTAATAGTGTTGAAAACAAATAATTTAAGTGGATATGATATTTCAATTTTTACTATAGATTTTAGTGGAACAGTGTTAGATACTCTTATTACGGGACTTCCTGGTGGTGCAGGAGGATTGGATATTTCTGTAACAAATTCCAAAATCGTATACTCCTATGATGTGGATGGCTTTGAGCCTTTAGATTATAGAAGATTGAATTCTAGAATATTCCTATACGATATGGTAACAAATACAACCACAGATATTTCTGGTGAAAAACCTAATGGTACTAATGATTTAGAACCTATATTCTCACCAAATGAAGCCTTTGTAATATTTACGAATACCTCTAACGATGGTATTTCTCAAAAAGATGTTTATCAATTAGAAATAGGTGATAGCGAAAGTAGAACTCTTCTATTTGAAAATGCATTTATGCCTGATTGGGAGTAAACTAATTAACCATATTTCAAAAAGCCCACTTTGCTGGGCTTTTTTTAATGCGTATTTTTGCCGTAAATTTTATTAAATGAGCTCACAAAATTCAGATAGATACGCACAAAGAGGTGTTTCGGCCGGTAAAGAAGATGTACACAACGCCATCAAAAATGTCGATAAAGGTTTATTTCCTAAAGCCTTTTGTAAAATAGTCCCCGATTATCTTACGGGTGATAAAGACTATTGTTTAATTATGCACGCCGATGGTGCTGGGACAAAATCTTCACTTGCATATGCGTATTGGAAAGAAACGGGAGATTTATCTGTTTGGAAAGGGATTGCTCAAGACGCGCTTATTATGAATATAGACGACCTACTTTGTGTGGGGTCTGTAGATAATATTATGCTTTCTTCAACCATAGGAAGAAATAAAAACTTAGTTCCAGGTGAAGTTATTTCTGCAATAATAAATGGTACAGAAGAATTGATTTCCGAATTAAAACAATTTGGTGTAAACATTTATTCAACTGGTGGTGAAACAGCCGATGTGGGCGATTTAGTACGAACTATCATTGTAGATTCTACCGTAACTGCAAGAATGAAACGTAGCGATGTAGTTGATAATGCAAATATAAAACCAGGAGATGTAATTGTTGGTTTGGCTTCTTTTGGTCAAGCAACTTACGAGAAAGAATACAATGGAGGTATGGGAAGTAATGGTCTTACTTCAGCTAGACATGATGTATTTGAAAAATACCTAAGTGATAAATACCCTGAAAGCTTTGATTCGTCAGTGCCGTCTGAGTTAGTTTATTCTGGCTCTAAAAAACTACAGGATACTGTTGAAAACAGTCCCCTAAATGCTGGAAAATTAGTTTTGTCTCCAACTCGTACCTACGCGCCAATAATTAAAGAAATTTTATCGCAGTTTACCAAGAAAGAAATTCATGGGATGGTACACTGTAGTGGAGGGGCACAAACCAAAATTCTTCATTTTGTAGAAAACCTTCATATTATAAAAGATAATCTTTTTGATGTTCCACCACTTTTCAAACTAATTCAGGCTGAAAGTAAGACCGATTGGAAAGAGATGTATAAGGTTTTTAATATGGGGCATAGAATGGAGTTATACGTTCCAGAAGAAATTGCTGAGAAGATCATAAAAATTTCAAAGTCATTTAATATAGACGCCCAAATAGTGGGTAGAGTTGAGGCTTCAGAAACAAAGAAGCTTACAATAACTGGTGAAAACGGCACGTTTACTTATTAAATAGATTATAATGAAATATACTCTTTGGTTAATTTTTCCTTTACTGATTCTTAACTCTTATAATTTAAAAGCGCATACAGATTCATTAAAGGTAAAAACAAAAAAAAAGGATACTGTCGACTTAGGTTGGAGAACCAAAAATGAGGTTGGCTTATTACTAAATCAAGTGTCTTTTACTAATTGGAATTCTGGAGGAACAAATTCTATTTCAGGTATTGTTTCTACTAAGTCTATAGCAAAATATAAGCAAGAAAAATGGTTTTGGAACTCTGAATTAAACCTCAAATACGGTTTAAATAAGCAACAAGATAATGGTGTAAAAAAAACCGAAGATGTTATAGATTTAAATTCCAACGTAGTGCTGCAAACCGATTCTATAAGCAATTGGTTTTATTCTGCAAGATTTAGCTTTAACACTCAGTTTTCTAATGGTTATAAATACCCTGATAAGGATGAAGCTATATCTAGGTTTTTAGCCCCTGGTTATATGTTTTTTGGTGTTGGGATGGAATACGGTAGAAAAATTGAACATTTATCATTTTATGCTTCTCCTTTTACTTTAAAAACAACTTTTGTAATGGATGATCATCTGGCAAATAGAGGAGCTTTTGGTGTAAATCCAGCTATTTACGACATGGATGGAAATATGTTGAGTAAGGGTAATAATATAAAGCAAGAAGTAGGTATACTGTTAACCAATAAATACGAGGAGAATATTTTCGAAAATATTAAATTGAATAGTCATTTAAGATTATATACCGATTATGTCAATAGTTTTGGCAATATTGATATTGATTGGGAGGTGAATATAGATATGAAAGTAAACAAGTTTGTTAAAGCAACTTTAGGATCTCACCTCAGATATGATAATGATATTAAAGTAGAGTCCAAAAGAAATGAAATCACAAACGAAGAAATCATTCTTGAAGGCCCAAGTGTGCAGTGGAAACAAATACTTGGTGTAGGAGTGGTTATCGATTTTGATAAGTTATCTAAATCGAAAGAAACCTCGTAATTTGCTCTAAAATACCACAAAATACATTTAGAAACTTCAGGTTTCTTCAAGAAATAATTTCATTTTTTCAATCGAAATAATTTCGACTAAAAAATTGTAAATTTGCCATTCATTATAAAAATATATGTTAGACAGGCTTCAAATAATAAAACAGCGTTTCGATGAGGTGAGTGACCTTATCATTCAACCAGATATAATCAGTGACCAAAAGAGGTATATTCAATTGAATAAAGAGTATAAAGACTTAAGAGTTTTGATGGATAAAAGATCAGAATATCTTGAACTTACTGATAATATTAATGAAGCTCAAGAAATCATTTCAGATGGAAGTGATGCGGAAATGGTTGAAATGGCAAAGTTGCAACTAGACGAAGCGTCAACTCGTTTGCCTCAATTAGAAGAGGAAATTAAATTCCTTTTAGTGCCTAAAGATCCTGAAGACTCTAAGAACGCCGTTATGGAAATTCGCGCGGGTACGGGTGGTGATGAAGCAAGTATATTTGCAGGAGACCTTTTCAGAATGTACACAAAGTATTGTGAAGGTAAAGGTTGGAAGACAAACGTTATAGATTTAAGTGAAGGTACTAGCGGAGGTTTTAAAGAAATTCAGTTTGAAATTGAAGGTGATGATGTTTATGGCACTCTAAAGTTTGAAGCTGGGGTACACCGTGTACAACGAGTACCACAAACTGAAACTCAAGGACGTGTACATACAAGTGCTGCTACGGTTATGGTGTTTCCAGAAGCTGAAGAATTTGATATTGAAATAAACCCAAAAGATGTAAGGGTAGATTTCTTCTGTTCTTCTGGACCAGGTGGGCAGTCTGTTAACACTACCTATTCTGCTGTGCGTTTAACTCACGTTCCAACAGGATTGGTTGCCCAGTGTCAAGATCAAAAATCGCAGCACAAAAACAAGGAAAAAGCCTTTAGAGTACTTCGTTCACGTTTGTATGATATGGAATTGGCTAAAAAACAAGCTGAAGATGCTCTTAAAAGAGGTTCTATGGTAACAAGTGGAGATCGTAGTGCTAAAATTAGAACATATAACTACTCACAAGGACGTGTAACCGACCATAGAATAAACCTTACTCTTTACAACTTGGGTAATATTATGAATGGAGATATCCAAGAAATAATAGACGAATTGCAATTGGTGAGTAATACAGAAAAGCTAAAAGAAACAGGCGAAACATTTTAAAACAGTTTAGCGTTACAAGTCTTATAAAGTAGGGATTAACCAACTATTAATCGTAGTTGGTTAATTTCACTTCTATTTAATTTACCGATACTTTACCATAAACTTTCATCAGATTTAAATTAACCCTAATGACTACCCAACAATTAATTTCAGAAATAAAAAGGAAGAAATCTTTTCTTTGCGTTGGACTTGATGTAGATCTTGATAAAATTCCGGAATTTCTTTTAAAGGAAGAAGACCCGATTTTTGCATTTAATAAAGCTATTATAGATGCTACACATCAATATGCAGTGGCGTATAAGCCAAATACTGCTTTTTATGAGGCTTATGGTTTAAAAGGATGGAAATCCCTGGAAAAGACGATTTCTTATTTAAATAAAAATTATCCAGAAATCTTTACCATTGCAGATGCAAAACGCGGTGATATAGGCAATACATCTTCAAGGTATGCAAAAGCTTTCTTTGAAGACTTGGGATTCGATTCGATTACTGTTGCTCCCTATATGGGGAAAGACTCTGTAGAACCTTTTCTAGATTTTAAAGACAAGTATACAATTTTACTTGCACTTACTTCAAATGAAGGTGCTTTTGATTTTCAAACAAAAAATGTTGGGCAACAAGAACTCTATAAAGAAGTTTTGGAAACTTCTAAAGCTTGGGGCAATAGTGAAAACTTAATGTACGTAGTTGGAGCAACTAAAGCAGAGTACTTAGCAGACATTCGCAAAATTGTGCCTAATAGCTTTTTATTGGTTCCTGGTGTAGGAGCTCAAGGCGGAAATCTACAAGATGTTTGTAAATATGGAATGTCTAAAAACATTGGTTTATTAATAAACTCTTCAAGAGGCATAATTTACGCTTCAAATAAAAATGATTTTGCCGATGCTGCTGCTGAAGTAGCAATGAAAATGCAAACTGAAATGAAAACCATTTTAGATGGAATTCATTGATCAGTTAAATAGAGTTGTAAAATTTAGCAAAACTCCCACTCGAATTGTTTCCTTGGTGCCTTCGCAAACCGAATTATTGGTAGATTTAGGTTTACGCGACAATATAGTTGGGGTAACCAAGTTTTGTGTGCACCCTAATAAGCTTCGGAAGGAAAAGACAATTGTTGGAGGTACAAAAAATGTACACTTCGAGAAGGTGAAAGCTCTTAATCCAGACATTGTAATTTGTAATAAAGAAGAAAATACTGAAGAAATAGTAATTGAGTTAGAGAAAATAGCTCCAGTTTGGGTAAGTGATATCTCAAATATTTCTGAATGTATTGAGATGATAAATAGGTTAGGGGAGGTGTTTGAAGTCTCGCAATCTGCATTAGAAATAAGTTCAAAAATTTTATCCCAATTGAAGGCCTTCAGAGCATTTTCTGAGAAACTTCCTATAAAAAAAGTAGTTTACCTAATATGGAAAGATCCGTATATGGCTGCAGGAAGAGATACATTCATCAATGAATTGCTAGAATTAAATAGGTTTGAAAATCTCTTTACTGATGAAAACTCCCGTTATCCTGAAGTTCGAGAAGAATTATTACGGCAGGCTGATACCATTTTGCTTTCCACAGAACCATTTCCTTTTAAACAAAAACACGTTTCAGAATTTCAAAAAGAATTTAAGGCTGAAGTTAAATTAGTAGATGGAGAATTCTTTAGTTGGTATGGTAGTAGAATGACAAAAGCGTTTGAGTACTTTAAAAGACTGCACGAAAGCTAATATTTGAATCAATTAAGAATGGGTGTTCAATGAAAGCCTTTTTATTTCACTTTTAATTTTATCGGCTTGACTTTGAAATAATTCACTTTTATCGACATCTTTTAGAGAAGTTTCAAAAGATTTCTTCATTAAAAGAGTGTATTTTTCTTCTAGTTTTTCAAGCTTCGATTTTTTTCTAAACAAATTAGTCATTGCCGCATTTTTTACAAATGCAAATATAATTTGTATAAAGCCAAAATGTTACAAAGGCTTGGTTAATAGTCTCCTAAAATAAAGTTGCTTAGTGATTTATACTGTTAATTAATTAAGGATATTAATCCTGCATAGCAAATACCTGTCTGAGTAATTTTGTGGTTCTTGCACCGATATTGTTTCTAATATCTTTTTCCTCTACACTAATCATCGTATAAACACCTTTTAAAGCTTCGTTGGTTACATAGTCGGTTAAATCTGGATTTACTTTAGTAACAAAAGGAACTGAATTGTACCTTGTAATAATATTTGTCCAAATTTGATCTGCTCCAACTTTAGCAAAAGAGTTTTTTATTACAGGATTAAATTTTGAATATAAAGCAGTGTTAGTGCGTTGTTCTAAATAATTAGTGGCTGCATTATCTGGGCCTAGAAGAATGTTTTTTGCATCCGTAAAGGTAATTTGCATTACTGCGCTTACAAATATAGGAGTAGCTTCTTTTACAGCATCTTCAGCAGCGCGGTTTAATGCTTTAATCCCTTCATCGGCAAGACTTCCAAGGCCTATATCGCGTAGGGTTTGATCTACCTTCTGCAACTCTGAAGGCAACATAATCTTCACGAGTTGATTTTTATAAAAGCCATCCTTGTTTGTTAGCTTTGTTACTTGTTTATCTATTCCTTTATCTAAAGCTTCTCTAAGACCGTTTCCTATTAGTTGAGGGTCCATACCTATACCTGTGTCAGTTGGTAGGGTGTTTACTACTTGCTGTAGTTCAGCGCATGAAACTAGCGTGAATACACTAATAAAAAGAATAAATTTTTTTAAATACATCTTGATTGTGTTTTTATATAAACCTCAAAGATAAAAAAAGACCCTTCAATGTGAAGGGTCTTTTAATTATAAACTTATTTTAAAATTCTTATTTAAGAACTTTTACAGTTTTAGAGCTGTTTCCAATTTTTACTTTAACTAAATAAGCACCAGTTGGAAGGTTACTCATGTTAATTCTTGGAGAAATTGTGCTTGGGTTTTCTTGAAGTACAACTTTTCCTAATACATCGTAAATAACTACTTGGTCTACAGCATTAACAGTTTCTATATTTAAGAAGTCTTTCACTGGGTTAGGGTATACAGAGAATTTATCAGCTTTAAAATCTTCAGTACTTAGTAAGCCAAAAGCTGTAACTACATCATCAATGTAGTAAGTTGTAAACTCGCTAGGTGCGTAAAAGTCAATAGCTCCAAAATAAGGTACTGCCATATCGTTAAATGGAGTTCCTTCTAAAATAGCTGGTAAACCATCTACATTCATTTGAAGTGTTTTATTGTCAAGATCTAAAATTAATTCTACTGGAAACCATGCGTCATGAGGGAAAGCCCAAGTAGCAGATCCATCAGCAACTTGACCTTGACCTGGAGTCATATTGTCTGGATTAAAATAAATATCAGGGCTTAAGAATGAACCATCACCTTGGCTACCTGCAGGTGTTTCTCCTTGTAAGTTGAAATATCCTTCTTTTCCAGATGGAATGTACATGCTAAATCTTACAGTATAGATATCGGTGTCTGGTTGGCTATCGATAAGATACAATTGGTCTTTACCAGCAGGAGCCCCAACTTCATCAATTAATAAAGACTGTGAACCTGAGTTAGATTGGTCTAAGGCAACGATACCATCTTCTGGGCCACCTTCCTCTCCAGACCAAGTTTTCCAATAGTCAGCTTGAGATGAAATAGGACCAGGAGAATAGCTTTCAAGATCATCTTGTTGGTCAATTTGACCATAAGATGTAGATAAACTAAATGCTCCTAAGGTAAATGCTAATAAGTAAATTTTTTTCATAATATTTTATAGTTTGTTTGATTTTATGAGGGTCTAAGATATAATAAAATGATTTAAAAAAAAGATGTTTTGATGTTTTTATTGAAAAAAAATAAGTTTTATGAAATAAAAAAAGCCCTTAAAACTTAAGGACCTTTTTAAAATTAAACATTTAAAACTCTTTTTTATTTTACGATTTTTACAATTTTTGAGTTGTTACCGATAGTTACTTTAACCATATATGTTCCTGAAGAAAGGCTGCCCATATTAACTGTAGGAGAAATTTTTCCTGGCTTCTCTTGAAGCACAACTTTTCCTAAAACATCATAAACAGTTATTTTATCTACTGAAGCTGCAGATTCTATGTTTAGTATGTCTTTTACAGGGTTAGGATATACAGAGAATTTATCTTCAGTAAAATTTTCTGTACTTAAAATCCCAGAAGCCATAGTTATATCATCTATATACATATCGTTGTTTGGGCTGGCGGAATAGAAGTCAATTCCAGCTAATTCTGTAAATACTTGACCTCCAAATTCAAATACTTGTGCGAAAATCACTTGTTGTCCATCTATAAACATGTCCCAAACCTGGTTATCTAAATCATAAACACAGGTTGTTTTAAACCATTGGTCTTCTGGAAATGTAAAAACTTGGTCATAGGTAGAGCAATCTGTTTGTCCAGTTACTCCTCCTTGTCCAGCTTCTGAACCACTACAATTAAAATAAACGTTTCCTCCCATAAGAGCTTGTGTCCATGCCGAACCACTTGCGCTCAATGCTGCCTGCATGTTAAAATAACCAGAAGCTCCAGCAGGAATATATGAGTACCATTGAATTGTATATGTTCCAAACATAGGGGCCGTAGGAGTTAACAGAATCATATCTGTAATTCCAGATCCGTCAATATGTAATGATTTGATTCCGGACAAGGCTTCATCGTCTGTTACGTCTGCATCTTCAGCACCTCCACTATTACCAGACCAAGTACGCCAATGATCTGCTTGTGGTGACACATCGCCCACCGTATAAGATTCGAAATCGTCGGTTAATTCTACTTGAGCTTGAGTAGAAAAAGCAAATGCTCCTAAAGCAAATGCTAATAAGTAGATTTTTTTCATAATATTTTATATTTAGATTAAGAAATTAATACTCTAAGATACAATAAAATGATTTATTGTCATAATATTTTTTAAAATTATCATTATTACATATAGCTGTTTAGTTCGTATGGTTTTAATTAAATTTGCCTATTAATTTACAAGTAGAAATTATTATGCAAAACATTAAGCCATATACCCCTAAACATAAAGTACGTATTGTAACTGCAGCATCTCTTTTTGATGGACATGATGCCGCTATTAATATAATGAGACGAATTATTCAGTCCACTGGTGTTGAGGTTATACACTTAGGTCACGACCGCAGTGTAGAAGAAGTGGTAAATACGGCAATCCAAGAAGATGCGAATGCTATAGCTATGACTTCCTACC
Organism: Aequorivita sp. 609; assembly: GCF_014212065.1. Lineage (NCBI taxonomy): Bacteria > Pseudomonadati > Bacteroidota > Flavobacteriia > Flavobacteriales > Flavobacteriaceae > Aequorivita > Aequorivita sp. 609. Next base: position 350,667 of record NZ_JACJVM010000006.1, read on the forward strand.
AGGGAGGGCACAACGAATACTTTAAATATATGTACGACCTTCTAAAGGAAAAAGGGGCGAGTCATATTAAGATATTTGGTGGTGGTGGTGGTGTTATTCTTCCATCAGAGATAAAAGAATTGATGGATTACGGTATCACTCGTATTTATGCGCCTGATGATGGTAGAGAAATGGGGTTGCAGGGAATGATTAACGATTTAGTTAAACAATCAGACTTTGCTATTGGTGATAAACTCAATAATGAACTAGAGAATCTTCCAAATAAGGAAATTGGTTCTATTGCTCGCTTAATTTCTGCTGCTGAAAATTTCCCTGAAGTTGCAAAAGATGCGTTGGATAAAATTCACGAAATAAACGAAAAAAATACAACTCCTGTATTAGGTATTACTGGAACAGGAGGAGCGGGTAAATCTTCATTAGTTGATGAATTAGTAAGAAGATTTCTAATTGATTTCCCTGAAAAAACTATTGGAATTGTTTCTGTAGATCCATCAAAGAGAAAAACGGGTGGGGCTTTATTAGGAGACCGAATTCGTATGAACGCTATTAACTCTCCAAGAGTATATATGCGTAGTTTGGCTACAAGACAAAGTAATCTTGCATTGTCTAAATACGTAGCTGAGGCCATTCAGGTTTTAAAAGCTGCTAATTTCGATTTAATCATACTTGAAACTTCAGGTATTGGGCAGAGCGACACCGAAATATTAGAGCACAGTGATGTTTCATTATATGTAATGACTCCTGAATTTGGTGCGGCAACTCAGCTTGAGAAAATTGATATGTTAGATTTTGCCGACTTAGTGGCAATTAACAAGTTTGACAAGCGCGGTTCTTTAGATGCATTACGCGATGTTAAAAAACAATATGTACGTAACCATCACCTATGGGAAACTCCACAAGACGAGCTCCCTGTTTATGGAACAATAGCGTCCCAGTTTAACGATCCTGGAATGAACACGCTGTATAAAGCAATAATGGAAACTATTTCAGAAAAAACTGAGGGAGATCTTAAAAGTGATTTTCAAGTTCCAGAAGAAATGGATGAGAAGGTTTTTGTGATCCCACCATCAAGAACGCGATACTTATCTGAAATTGCTGAAAACAACAGAGCTTACGACAAAAAAGCTTCAGAGCAATCTGAAGTTGCCCAAAAACTTTATGGAATCTATAAAGCTATAGAATCGATTTCTGGAAAAACACCAGAATTGGATAAAGCTGGGATAGTTTCTGAATTTATTGACGATTCGAAAGCCAATAAAGATCTATTAAAATTATTACTTGCTGAATTTGATCGTGAAAAGTTGAATTTAGACCCCTACAACTGGGAGGTTATCACCGGTTGGAATGAAAAAGTAAATAAATATAAAAATCCAATCTATAGTTTTAAAGTTCGCGACAAAGAAATTAAGATTGAAACACATACCGAGTCGCTTTCACATTCACAAATCCCAAAAGTTGCTTTGCCAAAATATCAAGCTTGGGGCGATATTTTAAGATGGGTACTTCAAGAAAATGTTCCAGGAGAATTCCCTTATACTTCTGGTTTATATCCTTTTAAAAGAACTGGTGAGGATCCTGCAAGAATGTTCGCAGGTGAGGGTGGACCAGAGCGTACAAATAGACGTTTTCACTACGTAAGTATGGGATTGCCTGCAAAAAGGCTTTCTACTGCTTTTGATAGTGTTACCTTATATGGTAATGACCCTGATTTAAGACCGGATATTTATGGGAAAATCGGTAACGCGGGAGTTTCTATTTGCTGTTTAGACGACGCCAAGAAACTTTACTCTGGTTTTGATTTAAGTCACGCAATGACATCTGTGAGTATGACGATTAATGGTCCTGCACCTATGCTTTTAGGGTTCTTCATGAATGCAGCTATCGATCAGAATTGTGAGAAGTACATTGTTGAAAACGGTCTCGAGGCAGATGTTGAAAAGAAAATCAATAAAATTTACAAGGATAAAGGTATTGAACGTCCTAAATACCATGGAGAGTTACCAGAAGGAAATAACGGTTTAGGATTGATGCTACTCGGTGTAACGGGAGATCAAGTATTAGATGCTGATGTTTACAACAAAATTAAATACGAAACACTACAACAGGTTCGCGGTACCGTTCAAGCAGATATTTTAAAAGAAGATCAAGCGCAAAATACTTGTATATTCTCTACAGAATTTGCCCTTAGATTGATGGGGGATGTTCAGGAGTATTTTATCGAAAAGAAAGTAAGAAACTTCTATTCTGTTTCTATTAGTGGTTACCACATTGCCGAAGCAGGAGCTAACCCAATTACTCAGTTGGCATTTACTCTAGCAAATGGTTTTACTTATGTAGAATATTACTTGAGCCGTGGGATGGACATCAACGAGTTTGGTCCAAACCTTTCATTTTTCTTTAGTAATGGTATCGACCCTGAATATGCAGTTATTGGTCGAGTAGCTAGAAAGATTTGGGCAAAAGCATTAAAAGAGAAGTATGGTGCAAACCCAAGAGCTCAAATGCTGAAGTATCACATTCAAACTTCTGGACGTTCATTACACGCGCAGGAAATAGACTTTAATGATATTCGTACTACATTACAAGCGCTTTACGCTATTTATGATAACTGTAATTCACTGCATACAAATGCTTACGATGAGGCTATTACAACACCTACAGAAGAAAGTGTACGTCGTGCAATGGCAATTCAGTTAATTATCAATAAGGAATTAGGGCTTGCTAAAAATGAAAACCCAATTCAAGGATCTTTCATTATTGAAGAGTTAACCGATTTAGTAGAAGAAGCTGTATTAAAAGAATTTGATAGTATTACTGAGCGTGGAGGAGTTCTTGGTGCAATGGAAACTATGTACCAACGCAGCAAAATTCAAGAAGAGAGTTTGTATTATGAAACTTTAAAGCACAATGGTGAATTCCCGATTATTGGAGTAAATACTTTTTTAAGTAGTAAAGGTTCGCCAACCGTTCTTCCTGCTGAAGTAATTCGCGCAACCGAGGAAGAGAAGCAGGTTCAAATTAAAACGCTTCAAAGTCTTCATAAAATGTATGATGGAAAAGCAACGGATGCAATTGAAAAAGTGCAGACTGCAGCAATTCACAATAAAAACATATTTGAAGAACTTATGGAAGCAACAAAGGTTTGTTCGTTAGGGCAAATTACCGAAGCCTTATTTAAAGTAGGTGGGCAGTATAGACGTAATATGTAGAAATAATAATTAATAATAATAAACCCCGACATTCTAATTAGATTGTCGGGGTTTATATTTTAAAATTAAAAATTGTTGTTATTCTTCTTCCTCAGTTTCACTATCTTCATCTTCTAGATCTTCCCAATCCTCATCTTCATAATCATCAAAAAAATCTTCAAAAATATTTTCTGAATCATAAGGGATGTCATCTTCAGGGCTGTGGTCGTCGTAATTTATACCTGGCGGATTAAAAAGCCCCCAACGATCTATAGTGTAATCCCAAGGATCAAAGGTCTTCACCCATTCAGCAAAAAGAACACGGAAGGTTTCAACTTCTTTTCGAAGTAAATCAAGGTATTCAATTTCATCAAAGCCTAACATTTCAATTCCTTGAAGGTCGTTGATAATTTCGCGAGCTGATTTACGAATTATGGTGGCATTTTCCATTTTAAGGTCGTAAGCATCAACGCTTTCTGCACCCATAATTTTGGTTGGAATAATAAGTGAGTTTTCCATCATATAACTCAAATTATACTCCATTAATTTCTTTTCGCCTTTGCGTTTATACTTTATATCGGTGTTTTCTACAGATTTTACAAGGTGATAGACAAGGTTTGAAATTTCCTCGGCTTTTATATAAATAGGCATTTGCCTCACGTGGTTGTGGTGCTCCATAGAATCAAAATCGTCGTCTTCAAACATAATAAGGCATTAATACATTCCTTTTACAAAGGTAACGATAGGTTTCTGATATAGAAAATGAAAAGTAGAACTCTAAATGTTAAAGAGTTAATTGCCAGGTATGTTGAAGTTTGCGAAATTTCTTAATTTCTTTTCTTAATAACGGTAGAAAATCCTTACCATTGCTATTAACCTTCTCTAAGCGTTCGCAGTTTTTGTATAACAAATTAGATAAGTGAATCACAGAAGCTGCATGCTTGTGTTTTTCTTCAGAAAAAGGTTGACTTTCTGCTTTTAAAATTTTAGGTCCAAGTGATACTGATTGTTGAACAATATCGCCACTGAAATAAATATTAGGATCTTCTTTTCCGTTTTTCTGAATTCCTGCTAAATCATAACTTAGGTATGTAGAGATGTTACGAGCTAATGAAAAAATTTCCATTGCTTTTAGGTACATCGCTGAATGTTTATTATTTCCGTAAGTATGAGCTGACATTTTATAATTTTAAAGTGTATCAAATTTAGCGACAAGAAACTTTAATTCATAATTGATATTAAAGTAAAAATGTATATTTGCTTTAAATATTAAGTAAAAATTGATTAAAACTTTAATATGAGTATAGATTCTTTAAACTGGAAAATACTGAAGTGTCTTCAAAGAAATGCACGTCAGCCAAACACCGAAATCGGGAGGGAGGTAGGTATTAGTTCTCCTGCAGTTTCTGAACGTATTAAAAAAATGGAAGACTCTAATATTATAACTGGTTATTTTACAGATGTTTCTCCTATGGAAGCGGGGTATCAATTTAAAGCCATTATCACACTTCGCGCTTTTATGGGTAAATTGAAACCTTTTCTTGAAATAGTAAAAACATACGATGAGGTTATAAACTGCTATCGCATTACAGGAAATGAAAATATTGTAATGGAAGTTGTTTTAAAAAATCAAAAACATTTAGAGTCTTTTATAGACCAACTTATTTTTTATGGTGAAACTAAAACTCAGATAGTACTTTCACATGTTGTAAAAAACAATGCACTAAAACCTGTGAAGTAGCTAGCTGATGTTAAAATTGTTACAATTAGAATCTTGTTAAGACTTGTGGAGCTATGTATGAAGTATTTTTGATTCTCTAATTAAAACATATACCATGAAAAACTATACGATTCATTTTTTGATTATAACTATTGTTACAGCACTATTGGGTTTTACAGGATTAGAGTTTCCTGGTGATAAGTTGGTTCGAATTATTTGTTTGTTTGCGGGAATTGCCTTGATGATTTCTTGTTTAGATGCAGTAATTGTTAGTCGTAAAAATAAAAGGCTTAAAAAAGAGTCACAATCTTAAGATTAGTATTCGCCTTTTTTTATTTTAAATGAATTATATAAGCTTAAAGTAAAGCTATATTTCCCTTGTATTCCTATTTCCAAGCTCTAGCCTTTTCCACATTTGGCCAATAGCGCTTTTCTTCATCTTCTTGTAGCTGAATACTGTACAAATTAATTCTGTGTAAATTTTGCGGTAATAGAAGAAATTAATTGGTGAGAAGTTTAAATATTAAATATTTTTTCGTCTGATCGATAAATAATTACGAATTTTAAAATTCTTTTCTATTTTTACTAAAAACTTTTTATGAAGAATTTATTACTCTTTTCATTTTTACTAATCACATCCTTAGGTTTTACTCAAAGTGAAGCATTAGTTTTAGAAAGTCTAAAAGCACAGATAAAATTAAATAGTGAATTCGCTAATCCCGAAACAACAATTCTCACTCCCGAAGATTTTCGAACTTTTAAAGAATTAGATTTTTATCCAATTGATGAAAAATATATTGTGAATGCTAGGTTTGTGCGTACCCCAGACGAAAAACCATTTTTAATGCCAACCACTACAACTAGAACTCCAGAATATGTAAAATATGGAGAAGCCCATTTTAGTATAGATGGAAAGGGTTTTGTTTTAAGTCTCTTCAAAAACACACAGCCCTATAATGAACCTGGATATGAGGATTATCTATTTTTGCCGTTTACCGATTTAACAAGTGGAGACGGTTCCTATGGAGGGGGAAGGTATTTAGACCAGCGAATTCCTGAAGGAGATACTTTTGTTATCGACTTTAATAAAGCCTATAATCCTTATTGTGCATATAACCCAAAATATTCTTGTCCTATACCTCCTAAAGAAAACGATTTGTTAATTCGAATTGAAGCTGGGGTTAAGAATTTTGGAAAACATTAAAAAAACTTCACAGCCCACATTCCGATAAAAACCATTGCAAATGCAACTACAAAACTTGCGATAGTATATAAAGCGAATGACATAAAATCCCCGCTTTTTAAGAATAAGTGATTCTCATAAGCAAAGGTTGAAAATGTAGTAAATCCACCACAAAACCCGGTAGCTAAAAATAAAACTGTATTCTGAGAAAGAGTTTGGTTTTTTAAAGCGAGTCCTAGTATTATTCCAATTAATAAACTTCCAAGAATATTGGCGGCAAATGTTCCGTAAGGTATTCCTGTTTCAGCATTGTTTAGAAACTTAGAAAGTCCATAGCGCAATGTACTTCCTAAACCCCCACCAATAAAAACTAGTACGAGTTGCTTCATTTTAAATACCTTCTTCTAAATCAGGTTTTGGCGTCGTTATAATTGGAATGTAAACTTCTGTTACCCAATTAGCAGGGTTGGCAGTTTCATTTGGATCTGTAATGTAAACTTCGAATTTTTTACCCTCAGGGTCTATTTCTAAACCGTTCTTTTTAATGTATTCATTACCTTTAGTATAAGCTTCTGGCAAGTGGTTATAGTTTCCTTTTAGAGAAACTTTAACCGCAGAAATAGGCTCCATAAATCCACAAACTACGGGACTTCCTTCAGGAGTAATTACTTTTTCTCTTACTGGAACACCTGTTGAGAAAATAACAGTATTGTTTGCTTCGTCAACTTGATTGTATAAGGTAAAAGGTTTCCCCGACATATTTAAATTATTATTAGAAACAAAGTCTAATACCTGTGTCATCATTGGTTCCATTTTATCACCTAGTTCTTGCATTCTAGCTACGGAAGTTGTGTACATATAATATCCACCGCCGTATTGTGTAAGTCCATCTACATTTATTGAATATTTCTTCATATCCTCCACTACCTCCTTGGCAATTCCTTCCAAACCAGTAATATTCATTTCGTGAACTTGAGCTTTAAAATCGGTTCCACTTATCGAGAAAAAGAACTTATCAAGTAGCGTGTGTTCTCCTTTCATTCTCCAAGTAATATTGGTTCCTTCAGGAACTTCTTCAAAACTCCAAAATACTTTAGGGTGACGCGCTCCTCCTGGAGTTTCTAACGTTAAATCTTGTTCGATCTCTTTATTAGGGATAACCTTGGTAGTTTTCATTGAACCATTCATTTCACCATCCCAAGAGTAGGAAGCACCTTCGCCTGCAGTTTTTTCGGCATAAGTAAACCTAATGGTAGGATCTTCTTTTTTCCAAGGCCCCCAAGTTTCCCAATTTCTATAATCATTTACTTTATTAAATACTACTTCTGGAGGAGCCTTAATAACCATTGAATCTTTAATGTCGTAAGAGCCGTCCTGTGTTCCAAAATAAATGGCACCGCCAATTACTATCAGGAGAATAAGAAAAAGTAAATACTTAATTATTTTCATGTTTTTGAGGTTGGTGTTGGTTGTAGGTGCTAAGATACGGAAATTTCATCTAAGCTTTTATATATAGACGTCTGCTATTTCATTCGTGATAAACCAATTAATATAGAGACCAATATTTTAGTACATTTGCGTTTAATAAAAATTTAAATAAAATGAAGAAAACCTTATTTATTGCAATGGCAATGAGTGGTTTGTTGTTTTTTTCTTGTAATGAGAAAAAAGATGAAAAACCAACTGCACAAGTAGAAACTGAAGAAAATAAAGATTTTGACTATTCAGTAGAGCAATTTGCAGATATCAAAGTTTTGCGTTACCAAATTCCAGGATGGGAAAAACTTTCTTTGAAAGAACAAAAACTAGTTTATTACCTTACTCAAGCAGGATTAGAGGGAAGAGATATAATCTGGGATCAGAATTATAGACACAACCTTACTATCAGAAAGGCATTAGAAAATGTGTATCAAAATTATGAGGGTGATAAGTCTTCTACTGACTGGAATAATTTAGAAACCTACTTAAAAAGAATTTGGTTTAGTAATGGTATTCATCATCATTATGCAAGTAACAAGATTAAGCCTGAATTCTCTTCAGATTATCTTAAGCAGTTATTAAGCGATACAAACACTACTTTAGAAGGTGAAGCATTTGATGTAATCTTTGATGATAAAGACGCTACAAAAGTTGATCAGTCTAAAGGAATTGATAACATAGCTAAAAGCGCTGTAAACTTTTACGGAGCTGATATTACTACTAAAGATGTAGAAAATTTCTATTCAAAAAAGCAGTCGCCAGATCCACAAAAGCCATTGTCTTTTGGTCTTAACTCAAAACTAGTTAAAGAGAATGGTGAGGTAAAAGAATTGGTGTATAAGTCGGGCGGACTTTATGGCGAGGCAATTGATAGAATTATCGAGTGGCTTGAAAAGGCTCAAGGTGTAGCTGAAAATAAAGCTCAAGGTGATGCTATTGGTTTGTTAATAGAATATTACAAAACAGGAGACCTTCAAACTTGGGACGATTACAACGTTGCTTGGACAGCTGCTACGGAAGGAAATATTGATTACATCAACAGTTTTATTGAAGTTTATCAGGATCCAGTAGGGTATAAAGGTACTTTCGAAAGCATTGTACAGATTAAAGATTTTGATATGTCTGAAAAAATGGCTGTACTTTCTGAAAACGCACAATGGTTTGAAGATAACTCAACATTGATGGAAGAGCACAAAAAGAAAAATGTTGTAGGTGTTACTTATAAAGTAGTAAACGTAGCAGGCGAAGCTGGTGATGCTTCTCCAAGTACACCAATTGGAGTAAACCTTCCAAATGCTAACTGGATTCGTGCAGCAGTAGGAAGTAAGTCGGTTTCATTGGGTAACATTATTGAAGCATACAATAACGCTGGTAGTTCAGGAAGATTAAAAGAATTTGTTCACGATGACGAAGAGCTAGCATTAGAAAAAGAATACGGACAAGTAGCTGACAAACTTCACACAGCACTTCACGAAGTAATTGGTCACGCTTCAGGACAATTAAATCCTGGTGTAGGTGAAACAAAAGAAACACTTAAGAATTACGCTTCAACTTTAGAAGAAGGTCGTGCGGATTTAGTAGGATTATACTATTTATACACTCCAAAATTACAAGAGTTAGGATTAGTTGATGATTGGAAAAAAGTGGGAATGGCTGCTTATGATGGCTATATCAGAAATGGTTTGATGACGCAGTTAATTCGTCTTAACCTTGGTGATGATGTTGTACAAGCACATATGCGTAACCGTCAGTGGGTGTCTTCTTGGGTTTACGAAAAAGGAAAAGCTGACAATGTAATTGAAAAAGTTACTCGTGATGGCAAAACTTATTACAATATTAACGACTATGATAAATTACACGATTTATTCGGTCAGTTATTAAGAGAAACTCAAAGAATTAAGAGTGAAGGAGATTATGCAGCTGTAGAAAAACTTGTTGAAACTTACGGTGTAAAAGTAGATTACGACCTTCATAAAGAAATTTTAGAGCGTAACAAGCAGTTTACATCTGCGCCATATAGCGGTTTTGTAAATCCTGTAATTGTTCCAAAAATGAATGATAATGGCGAAATTGAAAGCTTTACAATTGAGCAGCCAAAAACATTTGCTGAGCAGATGTTGTACTATGGAAAAAACTATAGTAATTTGCCTGCTGTAAACTAATTTTAGTTTTCAACTTATAAAAAAAGCGCTTCGGAATTCCCGAAGCGCTTTTTGTTTTAAAATAAATTGAATTCAATTTAAGGTTTAAAATATGTTTTAACCATAACCAAGAGTAATACAAAAGCTATAAAACCAATCAACACCCAAATACTTCCTTTGTAGTATTTTTTATGAAGTTTTTTATCGCTTCGATAGCTAAAAGCTATGATAATCACGAAAACAATAAAAAACAAAGCAGTAAAAACCCATTGACCAGTTGTGAACATAAATTTGTAGTTTTATGGCTGTAAAAGTAAGGATTAAAGTGCAAACAAGATTCAGGATTCACAAGAATCAATGTAAATTCTGAAAACCTGTATTTTAATTCTTTTTTCAATAATTGAAGAAGTCTAACCTCAAAAAAATACAATGAAAAACAAAATAGCTGCAGTAGCAGAATTTCACAAAGCATTTGGTCTTGGTATGAAAGACGCTCCAACTGCTGAACTTGGAATTAATAAAAATCTGTTGCGTTACAAATTAATGCGAGAAGAAAATGAAGAGTACCTTGAAGCTGCAAATAATAACGATTTAGTTGAGGTTGCAGATGCCTTGGGCGATATGCTTTACATTTTATGTGGAACCATAATTGAGCATGGTATGCAACATAAAATCGAAGAGGTTTTTGACGAAATTCAACGAAGTAATATGAGTAAGTTAGGAGCAGATGGCAAACCTATTTACCGAGAAGATGGAAAGGTTTTAAAAGGCCCGAGTTATTTTCAGCCAAAAATTAAAGAGATACTTGAAAAATAAATTATTAAAAGAAAAATCCAAATTCCAGATGGTTAGAACCTTTGGAATTTGGATTTTATATTTAAATACCTGGCCGGCACTTTTAATTTCTTGTTTCTTTTTACTTTACCTCAAACCTCCAGCCAAATGGATCTTCAGTAATATTGTGTTGGATACTCATTAAGTCTTTCTTAAATCGAGCAGAGTAGCTGTCTTCAGGTTTAGTGAGTTCGTAAACATTCTCTTTATGGCCAATAGCACTTACAGGGCTTATAACTGCTGCAGTTCCCGCGCCAAAAATTTCTTTTAAACTTCCGTCTTTTGCAGCTTCAACAATTTCTGATACTAAAACAGGACGTACTTCTACATCTATATTATTGTGTTTTGCAATATCAATAACACTTTTTCGGGTTACTCCATCCAAAATTCTATCACTTACAGGAGCGGTAATTAAGGTGTCATTCACTCTAAAGAAAACATTCATTGTACCTGCCTCTTCTAGATATTTATGTTCACTATCGTCCGTCCAAATTACTTGGTGGAATCCTTTTTCGCGTGCCAGGTTTGTTGGGTAAAATTGTGCCCCGTAGTTTCCAGCAGCTTTTGCAGCACCTACACCTCCGTTTGCAGCACGACTATAATGGTCGGCGATAACAACTCTTACATCACCAGTATAATATGCTTGAGCGGGAGCTGCTAAAATCATAAACTTATATTCGGTTGATGGTGAAGCAGAAACTCCAACTTGAGTCGCCATTACAAATGGACGAATGTACAATGAGTTTCCAAGTCCTGGTTGAATCCATTCTTTATCCATACGTACAAGGGTGGTCAAAGCTTCAAAGAAAATATCACGAGGAAATTCAGGAATCGCTAATCTCTTAGCCGATTTATTAATTCGCTCGAAATTTTGTTGTGGTCTAAATAACCAAACTTTACCATCTTCATCTTTATAGGCTTTCATTCCTTCAAAAACGGCTTGGCCATAATGAAAGACTTTGGCACCAGGTGAGATTGATAAATTACCGTACGGTCTAATTGTTGGATTTTGCCATTCGCCGTTTTTAAAATCGCATTCGAACATGTGATCGGTAAATGTGCTTCCAAAAACAAGGTTGTCAAAATCAACTTCTTTAACTCTAGAAGTTTCTGTTTTAAGTATGTTTAATTTTGGAGTAATAGAAGAATTCATTTAATTTTCATTTATTCGGTAAAAATAGGTAAAATTTAGACCATTAAAAATTTAAAAAATCCTTAAAATTGCAATACAATAACAATCAATAATATAATAATTATTTAAAAATGAAAAAAATATTATTAGTACTCGCAATTTCATTTGCAGTTTTTAGCTGTAAAAATGAGCAAAAAGAGGAGTCATCTAATTCTCAAGTGGAAGAGGTAGCGATAAATTATCAGTCTTTTGGAGATGAAATCACAGATGAAGGTGTATTGACAAAGACTGAAATGATTGAAAAATACAACGCTTTAAAACCTGGAGATACTATAAATGTGAAATTTACTACAACTGTAAAAGATGTATGCCAGAAAAAAGGATGTTGGATGAATCTTGACTTAGGTAATGATGAAGCTATGGTTCGTTTTAAAGATTATGGTTTTTTCATGCCGAAAGATATTACAGGACAAGAAATCATTGTTAATGGAAAAGCTTATATAGAGGAGATGAGTATTGAAGACCAGCGTCACTACGCAGAAGATGGTGGGAAATCAAAAGAAGAAATAGCAGCCATTACCGAAGTAAAAAGAACACTAGCCTTTGAAGCTGATGGTGTACTTATTCCAGAAGTAGAAAAGGAATAGTATTTTGAAACGTTCAATTCTTAAAACAGGCGATGGCTCTTACACTTTGCATATAGCAGAATGGAATGAACAATACCATTCTAAGCATGGGGCCATAGCCGAAGCGCTTCACGTTTTTATAAAAGAAGGACTTTATTATTGGACTGACAATAATTCATCTAAAGATATTTCTATATTAGAGATTGGTTTTGGCACAGGGTTAAATGCATTTCTCACTTTATTAGAAACAGAAAAGCACAACTTCAATATTACTTACACTGGCGTTGAAGCTTATCCTTTAGAAGTTTCTGAAATTGAAACCTTAAATTACCCAGAACTGTTAAATGCTTCAGAAGAAGGGTTTTTAACACTGCACAATACTCCTTGGGAAGAAAAATCATCAATTTCAGATAATTTTCACCTTCTAAAAAATAAAATGTTCTTCTCAGAAATTACTCTTGAAAGTAACATAGACTTAATTTATTTCGACGCTTTTGGAATTCGAGTGCAAGCAGATTTATGGACTGAAGAAATTTTTCAACTGATGTACAATGCTTTAAAGCCAAACGGAGTATTAGTAACTTATGCCGCAAATGGAAATGCCCGTCGTGCAATGCAAGCTGTTGGGTTTTCTGTTGAACGAATTCCCGGTCCTCCAGGAAAAAAAGAAATGATGAGAGCGACAAAACTGGAACTTTAAAAGTCAGAAAATTCCTAATCTGCATTTTTGTTTTTATCATTAAAAAGTAGTTGAGGAACTTCAATTAATCACATTACGATGCTTATTTCACAATCTTCCGTTAAGACACTTTGTAGTTTCTTTTTGAATTTATAAATTTAAAATTATGAAGAAGAAAGTGTTGATAACTGGAGCTACAGGACTTGTGGGAAGTGAATTGGTAAATCAATGTCACAAAAATGGGATCGCTGTTCATTATCTTACTACAAGTAAAGAAAAAATTGAAAATACCGATAATTACAAAGGGTTTTATTGGAACCCAAAAAAAGGTGAAATAGATGCTAAAGTTTTTGAAGGTGTTACTGCTATAATAAATTTAGCAGGAGCAACTATTGCAAAAAGGTGGACAGATAGTTATAAAAAAACTATTATCGACAGTAGGGTAACGTCTATTAACTTACTTTATGACACACTTCAAAAGATAGATCACAATATAGTCCACTTTATTTCAGCTAGTGGAATAAATATCTACCCCAATTCCAAAACAAAACTTTACACTGAAGAAGATAAAGCTACCGATGATTCATTTTTAGCAAATGTTGTTTCTTCTTGGGAAGCTGCCACAGCAAAATTTAAAAATGCCGGGATGGAGGTTACCAAAGTTCGTACAGGGATGGTTTTGGCAAAAGGAGCAGGTGCATTACCCCAAATTATAAAACCTATTAAATTAGGTATTGGTGCTCCATTAGGCAGTGGCGAGCAATGGCAGTCTTGGATACATATAGAAGATATTGCAGCAATTTATCTTTTCTTACTCAATAATCAGTTAGAAGGAAAGTTTAATGCTGTAGCCCCAAATCCCGTTCAGAATAAAAAAATGACAAGAATGATAGCTTCAAAACTTGACAGTCCTCTTTGGTTGCCAAACATACCGGCATTTGTGTTGAAATTAGTTCTGGGGGAAATGTCTGTATTAGTTTTAGAAGGGCAGCTTGTTAGTTCTAAGAAATTAGAAAAGCTAGGATATCAATTTAAATATTATAATCTAGACAATGCGCTAGAAGATGTTTTGAAAGAATAATACGAAATAAAAAAAGAGGCCAAAATGGCCTCTTTTTAGTTTTATGACAATTTTTTTGATTAAGCTTTATTAGCTACCAAAGAAACTTCAATTTTCATAATGTCACTAATAAATTTGTCTCCTAGGTTGTCGAAAATAGACTTAGAACCAAAGTTGATACCCCACTTTGTTCTGTCTAATTCAATAGCATCACTCTTTAACGTCATTTTATCACCTTCAGTAGTTACAGTTGCAGGAAACTCAATAGCATTAGTTTTACCTTTAATAGTTAAGTTACCTTTCACTACGTTGTTTTCGATACCAGTCAACTCAAATTTAGCAGTTGGATATTCTTTAATATTGAAAAAGTCTCCTTCTTTACCTTCAACTGTTCCTTTTAAGTGAGCTTCTAAATTATCTTTGTATTCACCTTCTAAGTCTTGAACATTAATTGAGTTCATGTCTATTTCAAATTTTCCAGCTTCTACAACTCCATTGTTTAAATGGAATACACCAGAGTTAAGTGAAATAGTTCCGAAGTGTTTTGTAGTAGGCTTTTCACCTTCCCACTTAATTTCAGAAGCTGCTGGGTCTACGTTGTATTCTACTGCTGCTTCAGTTGCTTCTGCTGGAGTTTCTACTGCAACTTCAGTTTCTTTTTCAGCATTTTTACAAGAAAATGTTGCTGCTGCCAAAAAGGCTAGTAATGTAATTTTTAAGGTTGTTGATTTCATAGTTTATTTTAAATATTTATTGGAGCGCAAAAGTAATATTAATTGAAACATAATATCTTAAATTAATATTAAATTAAAAGCTGTGACATTTTGACATTTTACAACAATTGGCAGTACTTTTGCTCCCTCTTGAAAAACTGAAAGAATTCTCGCTATGAGCAAAAATGATAAAAACAAAGAAACCGAATTTCAGGAAGAAGTAGGTTTAGATGAACAAATGAATAATGAGCAGGAGATTGCTGAAGAAAACGAAACAGATCCTTTAGCCGAATTGCAAGATCAACTTCAAAATGAAAAAGATCGCTACTTGCGTCTTTTCGCAGAATTTGAAAATTATAAAAAGCGTACCTCTCGCGAACGCATAGAAATGTTTAAAACAGCAGGTGAAGATGTTATAATATCATTATTACCGGTTTTAGACGATTTTGAAAGAGCGCTAAAAGAAATTGAAAAAATAGGAGACGATCACTTTAAGGGTGTAGAACTTATCAATAATAAACTGCGTGAAACTCTTCGTTCTAAAGGATTAGAGATGATGGAGGTTAAACAGGGCGACACTTTTGATTCTGAAGCACACGAAGCAATTACTCAGATTCCAGCTCCAGACAAAAAATTAAAAGGAAAAATAATTGATGTGGTAGAAAAGGGATACACTTTAGGTGAGAAAATTATCCGCTACCCAAAAGTGGTTATAGGACAATAATATGAAGGAAGATTATTACGAAATATTAGGAATCTCAAAAAATGCAACGACTGCCGAAATAAAAAAGGCATATCGTAAAAAAGCAATTCAATATCACCCTGATAAAAATCCTGGGGATGATGAAGCGGAAGCAATGTTTAAAAAATCTGCAGAAGCTTACGAAGTGCTTAGCGACCCGAACAAACGTTCACGTTACGACCAATTTGGTCATCAAGCCTTTGAAGGCGGTGGTGGCTTCGGTGGCGGTGGTATGAATATGGATGACATATTCAGCCAGTTTGGCGATATCTTTGGCGGCGCATTCGGAGGTGGCTTCGGAGGCGGTGGCTTTGGTGGCGGCGGACGTAGAACTGTAAAAGGGAGTAATTTACGTATTCGTGTACAACTTACCTTAGAAGAGATTGCTACTGGTGTAGAAAAGAAAATTAAAGTAAAACGCAAGAAACTAGCACAAGGAACAACTTATAAAACTTGTCCTACTTGTAATGGACAAGGGCAAGTTACCCGTATCCAAAATACAATTTTGGGGCGTATGCAAACTTCAGCTCCTTGTAGTGCTTGTGGAGGATTAGGGCAAATTGTAGATTCGAAACCTGCAAATTCAGATGCTGACGGAATGTTAGTCACCGAGGAAACAGTTTCAATTAAAATTCCAGCTGGTGTTGTAGATGGAATGCAATTAAAAGTTTCTGGAAAAGGTAACGATGCTCCGGGGAATGGAGTTCCTGGCGATCTATTGGTTGCTATTGAAGAAAAACCTCATCCAAGCTTACAACGTGAAGGAGACAACTTACATTTCGATTTATATATAAGTTTTTCTGATGCAGCTTTAGGAACTTCTAAAGAAATAGAAACTGTAACAGGAAAAGTTAGAATTAAAATTGAAGCGGGTACACAAAGTGGAAAAATTTTAAGACTCCGCAGTAAAGGTATACCAAGTATAAATGGTTATGGTACTGGTGATTTGCTAGTTCACGTTAATGTTTGGACACCAAAATCTCTTTCGAAAGAGCAAAGAGAATTTTTTGAAAAAATGGCTAACGATCAACATTTTGAACCAAACCCAGAAAAGGAAGACAAGTCATTTTTTGAAAAAGTTAAAGACATGTTTTCTTAAACAAACGTTAAATTAAAATAATTTGTATATATTTGAATTGTCGCTTCGTCTAAGAGGCGGCAATTTTTCTTTTTCATAGCAATTTTTTTCCCACCCAAAAGCTTAGGTTTTTGGGTGGGTTTTGCATTTAGGGCATTATTGTTTTCTAGATAATTGTATAAACTAGTCTACAAAAATTGCTATTAAACTAGAGTCTAAAAATTTCTTAAAAGTTAGCTTCAAAAAGTGCTCTTAGACTCTCAAATCAATATATTTACACCTTACAAATAAATTTTATGGAAAAACTTTTAGTAGTTAATAATGTTTCCAAAAACTACGGAGATTACACAGCGCTAAACGATGTGTCTATTGAGGTAGAAAAAGGAAGCATCTTTGGGTTATTAGGGCCAAATGGAGCTGGAAAAACAACTTTAATTCGAATTATCAATCAAATTACAATGCCAGATACTGGTTCGGTAATTTTAGATGGCGAACCACTTAAACCAGACCATGTAAGATATATAGGATATTTGCCTGAAGAACGAGGTTTGTATAAAACTATGAAAGTAGGAGAGCAAGCATTGTATTTGGCTCAACTAAAAGGGCTTTCAAAACAAGAAGCTAAACAAAGACTTAAATATTGGTTTGATAGACTAGATATCGGTGATTGGTGGGATAAAAAAATCCAAGAACTTTCAAAAGGTATGGCGCAAAAAATTCAATTTGTGGTTACCGTTCTACACAACCCAAAATTGTTGATATTTGATGAGCCTTTTAGTGGTTTTGATCCTATTAACGCCAATCTAATTAAAGATGAAATATTAAAATTACGCGATGACGGAGCAACTGTAATTTTTTCTACACACCGAATGGAATCGGTAGAAGAAATGTGTGATCATATCGCGTTAATTAATAAATCCAATAAAATTCTAGATGGAAAGCTAGTGGATATTAAAAGACAATATAAAAACAACATTTTTGAAATTGGATTAATAACTCCTAATCACGCAGCAACAACAGCTTCCTTAAAAGAGAAGTTTGAAATTTTCCCAACAACCTTCAAAAGTATAAACGAGGAACTTAAATATAAAGTGAAGTTGCCAGATTCGGTATCTACTAATGAGTTTGTGAACTATCTTACATCTCAAGGGCAATTAACTCACTTTGTTGAGGTAATTCCTTCAGCGAGCGACATTTTTATTGAAACCATCCAAAACAACCAATTATAAATGAATCATCTTCCATTAATAATAAAAAGAGAATACCTTACCAAGGTCCGCAATAAGTCGTTTGTTATTATGACTTTTTTAAGTCCCATTATATTTGTTGGGATTTTTGCACTAGTTGCTTATTTGTCTAATTTAAATAATGATACAGTTCGCAAGATTTCAGTTTTGGACGAGAGTGGATTGTTCTTAACTGAATTTAAAAGCACAGCACAAACGCATTATATATTACTGCCAAATATTTCATTAGATGAAGCTAAAAAAGATGCTCAAACCGATGAAACTTATGGGCTTTTATATATTCCCGATTCAGAAAGTTTAGAGTCTATTTCAAAAGGAATTACATTTTTTTCAGAAGAATCACCGTCACTCCCTTTTATGAATAGTATTAATAAAATGCTTGAAAGTAAAGTGAATACGCTGAAGTTAAAAGAAGCCGGAATGGATTCTGATGTTATAAAAGACCTTCGTATTAACATTAATGCAAATCAAGAAACTTTTAAAGGTGAGGAGACGTCAAAACTTGGCTCAGGCTTAAAATTAATCTTCGGTGGAGCGGCAGGTTATCTGCTATTTATGTTTATCATTATTTATGGTAATATGATAATGCGAAGTGTTATTGAAGAAAAAACAAGTAGGGTTATAGAAGTTATAATTTCATCGGTAAAACCTCGTTTATTATTGTTAGGAAAGATATTTGGAACCACGCTTGCAGGAATTACTCAGTTTTTAATTTGGGTGATTTTAATCTTGGTATTAATGACTGTAGTGACATCAGTTTTCGGAATAGACCCTTCAGCTGGCTCACCTTCTCAGCAAGCAATAGAAAGTACTATAGACGGAGGGACTCAGCAGGTTTTAAACGATATTTTAATAGAAATTAATAATCTGCCAATTACAAACCTTATTATAATGTTTGTTCTGTTTTTTGTTGGAGGTTACTTATTGTATGCTTCATTATACGCTGCTGTTGGAGCTGCTGTTGATAGCGAAACCGATACACAACAATTTATGATGCCTATTTTAATGCCTCTTATTTTAGCAGTTTACGTAGGTTTCTTTACAGTGATAGATAATCCACATGGTACAGTATCACAAGTTTTTTCTTATATTCCTTTTACATCTCCTGTAGTGATGCTAATGCGTATACCTTTTGGTGTACCAATTTGGCAACAAGTTGTTTCAGTATTAATTTTATTTGGTACTTTCATAGGGATGGTTTGGTTTGCTGCAAAAATTTACCGCGTAGGAATTTTGATGTATGGAAAGAAACCATCGTATAAAGAAATTTTTAAATGGCTTAAGTATTAATAGATGTGAATAACAAAGTAACTAAAATAGAAACTGTAGTTAAAGAAGATGTTCTAGGTACAATAAAGAGATTTTTGGATCTAGGATTCTACTTTGGTGAGGGTGATAACCAAGTGGGAGTCACCATTGGATTATTGCTATTACTTATAGTTTCATATATAGCTACTCATTTTGCTTTAAAATTTACACGTTCGCTTATAACTAGGCAAATGGACTCAGCTGATAAGCAAAAATTTATCAGCTTGTTTAAATATTTTAAAGCAGCCGTATATATTATAGTTTTTTTTACGGTTTTAAGTTTAGCAAACTTTAATATAACTCCTATACTCGCTGCTTCTGCTGCTTTATTAGTTGGTTTAGGGTTAGCTTTAAAGGAGCTTTTTCAAGATATAATAGGAGGAATTTATATCATTATGGATAAGTCGCTTTTAATTGGCGACATTATTAAAGTTGAAGATAAGGTTTGTAGGATTATAGAAATAAAACTTCGTAGTACCAGAGCTATAACACGTGATGATAAAATATTAATTATTCCTAATCACAAGTTCTTAATTAATACTTTTAAGAATTATACTCAAAATCATACAACAACGCGGGAGTTTATTAAAGTGAGAATTCCCTTTGGAAGTGACACAAGATTAGTTGAGCGAATATTAATTGAAGCAGTGTCTACTCAAAAAGGAGTTCTGAAGAATCCAAAACCATTTGTTTTTTTTAATGATTTTGGGGAATGGGCTCTTGAGTTTGGTGTATATTTCTTTATTAACGATAGTTTTTCCGAACCTAGAATAAAAAGCGAATTACGATTTAAAATCGACGCTAAGCTTAGAGAAAATAAGATTGCAATACCTTATCCCCAAAGTGACATACATATGTTCGCAAGAACAACAAGTAGTAATACAGATTTAAAGATTTCTTCAGAAGAATAAATCATTTATGAATTATAGGCTCAATTTGTTAATTGTCTTCATCGGACTAATCGGTTTGGGAGTGAAAGCTCAAACTACCGATTTGGCTAGAGTTGAGTTTTTGAATTTACCACTTTCAAAATCGAATAATTCTATTCAGAGGTATAGAGTTTTGTTACAATCTCCAATTCCTTTGAAAAAGGGTAGAAGTGATTTTTTTGTTGTTGGTGCAGAGTATCGTTATCTTGATGTAAATATTAAGGATGACAATGATAAACTTGCATTTGGATCAAATCAAGTTAGTTCTGTAAAACGTATGGATCTTTACTTAGGATATACTTGGAAGTATAGTGACGAATGGCGCTTAGGAATGAAGGTTGGGGCTAAAGTTCAGAGTGACGTTGAAGGTAGTTTAATAGCAGATGATTTTACGTATGAAGTTGGAGTTTACGCTATAAATGATAAACGAAAAGATGTGCCAGAGGGTAAAAACCCATATAGATTAATTGCTGGACTTACTTATTCAACGACACCAGGGAGATGGTTGCCACTGCCAATTTTGAATTATTATGAAGAATTTCATCCTAATTGGACTTTTACAATCGGTGTGCCTAAAACAAATATCAGGCATTATTTAAATGATAGTCATAAAGATGCAATTCAAGCGTTTGCAACTTTAGATAACGATTATGCCAATTTACAACAGAATTTTGTGCCCATTTCTATACAAAGCTCAGGAACAAAAGTTGCAGAAAGTATTCAAACAACTATAGTTTTAACAGGATTGGGTTACGAACATTTTTTTACAGAACACTTAGTGTTTTATACTTACGCCGCGCATTCGGTTTATAACAACTTTAGACTGGAAGATGGTGATGGAGATAAGATATATCAGATTAATTCAGAAAAATCGCCTTATTTTAGGGCTGGAATAAAATTTAAATATTAAAAATGCCAAGAATACTCATTATAGAAGACGAAGCAGCAATCAGAAGAGTTTTAGTTAAAATTCTTACTGAAGAGAATAAAGATTATGAAGTTTTTGAAGCTGAAGACGGTCTTGCAGGAATGGAGATTATTAAAAAAGAAGATTTTGATCTTGTGCTGTGTGATATCAAAATGCCAAAAATGGATGGTGTTGAGGTTTTGGAAGCTGTAAAAAAGATAAAGCCTGAAATACCAATGGTAATGATATCTGGACACGGTGATCTTGATACAGCTGTTAATACCATGCGATTAGGAGCTTTCGATTATATTTCAAAACCACCAGATTTAAACCGTTTACTAAATACTGTACGAATAGCTCTTGATCGAAAAGAGTTGGTAGTTGAAAATACTCGTCTTAAAAAGAAGGTGTCTAAAAACTATCAAATGGTTGGGGATTCTCCAGAAATTGAGAAGATAAAGGATATGATTGAAAAAGTGGCTCCAACGGAAGCCCGCGTTTTAATCACAGGCCCCAACGGAACAGGTAAAGAACTTGTTGCGCATTGGCTTCATCAAAAAAGCGACAGAAATAAAGGTCCAATGATAGAAGTAAACTGTGCTGCCATTCCAAGTGAATTGATAGAAAGTGAGCTGTTCGGTCACGTTAAAGGTGCTTTTACATCTGCAAATAAAGATCGAGCAGGAAAATTTGAAGCTGCTAATAAAGGAACTATTTTCCTAGATGAAGTTGGAGATATGAGTTTATCTGCCCAAGCTAAAGTACTAAGAGCTTTACAAGAAAATAAAGTTCAAAGAGTGGGAAGTGATAAAGATATAAAAGTAGATGTTCGTGTTATTGCTGCTACCAATAAAGACTTAAAAAAGGAAATAGCTGAAGGCAATTTTCGTGAAGATTTATATCACAGATTAGCGGTTATTCTAATAAAAGTTCCTTCATTAAACGATAGAAGAGACGATATTCCATTATTAGTTGAGTATTTTTCAGAAAAAATATCAACAGATCACGGAACGGCTCAAAAAAAATTTTCAAAAAAAGCTATTGAGTTATTACAAGAATTTGATTGGACAGGAAATATTCGTGAGTTACGAAATGTAGTAGAGCGTTTGATTATCCTTGGTGGCAAAGAAATAAGCGAAGAGGATGTAAAGTTATTTGCTAGTAAATAAGAAGTGCTAACAGCGGTGTTTAAATAGTAATTGTAGAAGGGTTGAGGTCCTTCTCTTTAAAAATATTAGATATGAAAGACATAAAAATCGAAGACTTTAAGGTTTCTGAAAGTATACATATAAAAGACACAAAAACAAAAGTAGATTTAGATGCTTCAGAAAAGAAGTTAAAGAAAGCATTGAAAAAAATTCGAAAGGAGCTTGGAGATCTTCAAGATACACTTTATGCTCACGGGAAATATGGTGTTTTAGTGTGTATTCAAGGAATGGATACTGCTGGAAAAGACAGCTTAATTCGTGAGGTTTTCAAAGATTTTAATGCTCGTGGAGTAGTAGTTCACAGTTTCAAGACACCTACTTCTTTAGAGAAACGCCACGATTATTTATGGCGTCATTATATAGCGCTACCAGAACGAGGAAAGTTTGGTGTGTTTAATCGTACCCACTACGAAAACGTTTTGGTTACACGGGTACATCCAGAATATATTCTAGGTGAAAATTTACCAGATGTAAATAGCTTGGATGATATCACCGATGAGTTTTGGGACAAACGTTTTCAGCAAATAAATGATTTTGAAAAAACCATTCAGGAAAATGGCACTATTATTTTTAAATTCTTTTTAAATCTTTCAAAAGAAGAACAAAAATATCGCCTATTACGTCGTTTAAACAAGCCTAATAAAAACTGGAAGTTCTCTCCAGGTGATTTAGATGAGCGCGAACTTTGGAATGAATACCAAAAGTATTACGAAGAAGCGATTAATCGCACTTCAAAACCTAAAGCACCTTGGTATATAATTCCTTCAGATGATAAAAAAGCTGCACGATATATTGTTGCAGAAATAATGCTTCAAGAATTACAAAAATACACTGATATTAAAGAGCCTGAATTGGATGATGACATAAAGGCGAAAATTTCAGAATATCGTGAAAGGCTTAAAAATGATTAATACTCTCAACAAAATACAATGAAAATAAATTTTATCCCCACTTTAATTCTTACATTTCTTTTTTCATTTATAGCAATTTCACAAAATCCTACTAAGGATTCAATTATGTTGAAGAAGCTGTATAATACTGCCTTAACCGACGGAAAAGCTTACGATTGGTTAGATTATTTGTCCAACGAAATTGGTGGAAGACTTTCTGGTTCAGTTGAAGCAGAATACGCTGTAAAATACACCGAAGCTCAACTTAACGAACTTGGTTTAGACAAAGTTTGGCTACAGCCTGTAATGGTCCCAAAATGGACTCGCGGTTTTAAAGAATACGCATATATTGAAGGAAGTTCAGGTATTAAAACTGAAACACATATTAGTGCTTTAGGTGGCTCCATACCAACACCAAACCTAGGTTTAAAAGCTGAAGTTATTGAAGTACATAGCTTCGACGAATTGGCAGCTTTGGGAAAAGAAAAGGTCGAAGGGAAAATTGTATTTTTTAATAGGCCGATGAATCCTGAGTTTATCCATACTGGTTATGCTTATGGTGGAGCATCAGATCAACGTTTTTCTGGTGCCGAACACGCGGCAAAATACGGAGCTGTAGGGGTAATTGTTCGTTCCCTTTCACATAAAATGGACGACGCGCCTCACACTGGTGCTATGAGCTATGGAAAGACCCCTGAGTCTAAATATATTCCAGCGGCTGCCATTAGTACAAACGGAGCAGAATTACTTAGCAGTTTATTAAAACTTGATCCAAATTTGAAATTTTACTTTAAACAAAACTGTAAGATTTGGGACGATGTTTTGTCGTACAACGTAATTGGTGAAATTAAAGGTAGTGTTTACCCAGATCGATATATGGTTGTGGGCGGACATTTAGATAGTTGGGATAATGGCGATGGCTCCCACGATGATGGGGCAGGAGTGACGCAAAGTATGGAAGTGTTACGCTTGTTTAAAAAGCTTAACTACAAACCAAGACATACTATTCGCGTTGTGTTGTTTATGAATGAGGAAAATGGCTTACGCGGAGGTAAAAAATATGCTGAGGAAATTAAAAGTAAAAATGAAAAACACGTTTTTGCCATAGAAAGTGATAGCGGTGGGTTTACACCAAGAGGTTTTTCTCTTGAAACTGATGCGGCTAACGTTGCACAAATTCGCTCTTGGGCACCTTTATTTGAACCCTATTTTATTCATTTATTTACCGAAGGTTATAGTGGTGCAGATATTCGCCCAATGAAAGGAAATATAGATGTTCTTGCTGGACTACAACCAGACTCGCAAAGATATTTCGACATTCACCATTCCGAAAATGACACTTTCGATAAAATTAATAAGCGGGAGCTAGAGCTCGGTGCTGCAACTATGGCAAGCTTGATGTATCTAATGGATACTTACGGAGCTAAATAAACTTAATTTAGTTGGTAGTGATGACTAAAAAATAGCTACCACCAAACCACAAAGAAACGCTCCATTGTATGGGGCGTTTTTTTATAGATTAAAGGTGACTTTTTATTTTGAACCTGTTCATTTATCAGCTTCTCAATTTCTGAAAACGTATGCCATTCTTCAATAGTTTCAATTGGTAAGAGCCATTCTTTTTTTGTTGGGATGGCGTACTTGGCAGTTTTATCCTCCTTATTAAAATCCTGATGCTTTATCCAATGCCCAACAAGACAGCTAGTGTAATTTTTAGGGAATGAGTCACTGCTAATTTCCTTGGGAAGAAATAGAAATGCTTTTATGCATAATTTCTGGGAAGTAGGAAATTCAACATTTAGGTCTTCTAACCTTTGAATGGTTTCAGGATTATGAAGTAACGGGAATTGCTTAAATTTTACCTTTTCCAGTTTGTCGTAAAGTGTATCTTTTCTATTCGGACCAATCCATTTTTCTTCTTCTGAAGTGCTGTTGTTTTTATCGTATAAATAGAACTTGCAGGCTAATTCTATATGACTAACTTCCTTTGTAATTAAATCCTTAACGATATAATCTAGTTCGCCTAAAGTTTCTTTTTGGTTATTGACAGTATTCGAAGCATGAATTTGAAGGTTTGCAAGCAGCAATTCATGTTTTTTAGACATCTTTAAAATTGCTTCAAAACAAGCTTCGGCTTGCATACCGAGAACTAGATTTGTTGGAAAACTGAATTCACTATCAGAAATTTTTTCCTCTAATAACTCAAAATTAGAAAAAGGATACTGTTCCGTGGTAATTTTTAAAACGGGAGCTTTAAGGAATAAGTTTAAAATATTTGGCACTTTTGGATTCAAAAGATAAAAGTATTTTAAAAAAGTAATTTATTTAAATGTCCAAGCAACGAAGCGGCTTTGTTTATTGCCTTGCTCCATCTCTATAATTTTCACTTCAGTTGGTTTCGTTTTATTGATGGCGCGTTTTATGTTTTTTAGGTTTTCTTTTTGTGAAACAATAGAGGTAAACCAACGTACTTGATCTTTAAACTGAACACTTTCTTCAGCCATTTTTTTAATAAATGCTTCTTCGCCACCTTTGTACCAAAGTTCGTTACTCAATCCCCCAAAATTTTGAGTTTTATCCTCACTGAGTTTTAAATTTTCAAATTTTCTTAAGTTGCTCTTTTCGGCATCTGTTCGGTTTTTGAAAAAAGGTGGGTTACAAACTACAACATCAAAAGCGTCGGTAGGCAGAATTATATGTTCTAAAATATTGCTTTTGAACTGTTGGTGTCGAAGTACAATGTTTTTTAAAGCTTCGTTTTCATCAATTATTTCCTGTGCATTGCTTAATGAATCTGTGTTCACTTCGCTAGCTGTACATTTCCAATTAAAATGAGTACTTGCAAGAATAGGGTAAATAAGGTTTGCTCCAGTACCAATATCCAATAGATGAATGTCTTTTTCTGATACTAAATCTGCAACGTGCAATAGGTAATCTAATCTCCCAGGAATTGGAGGACAGAGATTATTTTCAGGAATATTCCAATAGTTTACACCAAAATGTTCCTTAAGTAGGGCAGTGTTTAGTGCTTTTACAGCTTGGCTGTCTGCAAATTTAATTGTTTGATTTCCGTATTCGTTTTCAAATACGAAAGACTTTAATGGGGGATGTTTAGCTATAAGATTATTGAACTTATAGTCTTTGTTGAATGGGTTCTTTAGATGCACGAGTAGTTTTTTAGAACTGTAAAGATACTACAATCATCACTGTTCTCTCGTTACTTAGCCTATTGTTCTATATTTTCACGAATCCCTGCTTTTTCCTTAGCCTCTTCACTTGCTATAATTGCATTTTTTACTGCGCTGAAGGTTATGTCCTTTGCTTCAGCATACGAAATGTTATAGCTGCGTTTAATATTTCTAAATTCTTCAGGGAAAGGTTTTAACAGCGTGTCGTAATAGTTATCTAGTTGTTTGCTGGTTGGCAAAACATACTCCAGTCTTAATTGAAACCTTCTTAGCAAAGCAGAATCAATCACCTTAGGATGGTTTGTTGCAGCAATTAATAAGGTTTCATTAGGCATTTCATCAATTAACTGAATTACGGTATTCACAAGGCGTTTCATTTCTGAAGAATCCTTGTCGTCGTGATCTCGAAGTTTTCCGATGGAATCAAATTCATCTAAAAACAACACCGCTTTTTCGCGCATAGCTTTTTTAAAAACATCTGTAATGTTTTTGGCAGTTTCGCCCAAACGGGAAGAGACAACAGTTCCAAGGTTTAAGATGATTATTTTTTTGCCTAAAGCTTGTGCAATGGCTTTGGCAGTAGTCGTTTTACCACAACCTGTATGACCAAAAAGAAATATCTTATTATCAACAGGAAGTTTATACTTGCTTAAAATCTCCAAATGCTTAAATTCTTTTAATAACTGATTTAAAGCATTTTTATTAGAATCACTCAAATGGATTTCATCTAATCCAATAGTAGTTTCATCTGAGTTGAGAATATAGTCTGATATTGCCATTTGCCTCTTTATTTGAGAATGCAAAAATAGCGAAGGTTTTGAAATGAGCGTCAGATTGCGAAGAAGTAATTTCTACCTCTTTAAAACACTCTCATATTTTTCAATCCATTGCTCAACAGTAATTTTCGAGCTAAGCTCACCTAAGAGGTCAAAAGGAATGTTCTTAGGATTTTTAAATCGAACACAGCTTTTGCCCATGTCTAATTTTCCTGTGGCGTGATTTGGATATTCATTAACAAACCAATCTAAAAGCTCAGGATCTGCATAGACTCCCGAATGGTAAAATGCGATGTGATTTTTTTGAGAAGCAATACTTAAAAAAGGCAACGCATCTGTAGGTTTACAGTGATATCCATCTGGATAAATACTATGCGGAACAACATAACTAATCATTCCGTATTGCATAGTTTCTTCAAAACCTTTAGGGAGATTAGACTTTACAGTTTCTCTAAGTTTTTTCATTACCTCCTGACGGACTTCAGGAAGTTCAGAAATATATTGGTCTGCTGTAGTAGCTTTAGATTGCATAATGAGAGTTTTGATTGTGTTGGGCTAAAATTAAAGTTTTTACAGAAGAATTGTAATTTAATTCTATTGTATTCTATAAATAAATTTATAGATTTATTCTGGCTTAATGGCTTTAAACCCAAATTTATAACTAATAAAAAGAAATAATAAGGCGAATAAAGTTCCTGTAACTCCGTAATATGCGTCTATAATGTCTGGAGTATTTAAAACATTTATAAAAAGTTCAAATATAAAATTGCTTGCTAATATTACGATTCCTAAGCCTACTATATATTTAAATTTTACACCCGCCATAATCCAAAAATATCCAATCCCCGAATAAAGAATATAGCTTAAACAGAAATTTGAAATATGAGAATAAAATTCTGGCAGAAAATTATCGATGTTTTGTAATCTTATCCATTCACTTTTTCTACCCTGAAATAAAGCAAAAACAACTGCTAAAAATATTAGGAAGCTTATTGCAGTAGTGACTTTTGGGAGCTGTTTCATTTGCACTGCTTTTACGTTTCATTTATAAAATCATTTTAAACCCTTCAATTTCATTTTGAACATTTTGGCCGCTGAGGTGTAACCACCTTCCGTGCCATCAACAAAATGAGAATGCTTTGTTTTTCTATCTAGGACATAACAAGACATTACGGAAGCGTGGGTAATATGAATGCCAAATATGATTTTCTTTTCTTTTTCTAGTTGATTTAAGTATTCTAAAAACGCGTCTATTTTACTTTGTTCCCCAGTAAAAATTGTATTAACCTTACCGTCGAGCATAAATGTGTGTGACAACTGACTTATTTGTTGTAAATATTGTTTTCCAGTGGAAGTTATTCTTAAATATAGTGTTCCTATAAGTGTTGAAAACCAATTTTTAAATAAGTAGATCCAACTTTTATTGACGAGACTAATTTTCATTTCTTCCCAAATATTGTAAATACTATAATTCAATTTAAGATTTTGAGATTTTATAGGTTGTCTGTTTTTAAATGTGCCAAAAAGCGAGTCTATTTTGGATAGAACTTCACTATAGACTTCAATTTGAATAGCTTCGTCTGTGGCATCCAACAGTAAACAAATAACTTTATTTTTAGTTTGTGACGGATTAATTTCCTTCCACCTGCATTCCATTCCTTCTAAATTGAGAAGGTCTTTTTTAAAACTTGTAGCATTATTTTCTATAAAATTAGCTTTAATGATTTCCTCAGCTTTTTTTAAACCGTTTCCTAAAACAATGGGAATTGTTAATTGTTCAGTAAGTCGGTGTTTGGCTATTTTTATTGTAGTTTTTTGATCGTTTAACTCTTCCACTGAAATATACCCAACTCTAAGGATTAGCTTGGTTTTGCGTTTAATATGTAGTCTGTAATTTTCTAAAACAGAGGTAACTTTAGATAGAAGTGCTTTGGGGACAATAAAAGTGGAGCCATCACCTCCAAAAAAATATGGGATTTCTACATTCTTTCCCTCTTTTCTAATCGTGTTCAAAACTGAAATTATTGCTCCAGTTGCGGTCAAGTTTATTTGATGGTGTTTGCCTTCCTTAACAGCATGGGTAGAATTTTGGATGTCTACAACCACCACCTGCCAATTGCTAGGAACATTAGAAAAACTAGATTCACTAGCCAATAGCTCTATAAGCGATTCATTAGAACTTTTTAATCTGGCATAGGATTTTAGGATCTCCATTAGTACAATTCAACTATCCAAATGTATAAAATTTAATGTTTATGATAATTTGTAAAGATTCTTCGTGATGTGTCCTAAATAAATCCGTTTTTCCAAAAAAAAAACGACTTTTAACTGGATTCTGTCAATTATAAAAACATCTTTAGGACTTTCTTTTTTAAATTGAGATTTGTCAGTTGAATATTGCAGGGTAATCAGCAAAATGTAATAGTTGCTTAGTGAATAACTGCTAAGCCAAATTCTTTATTATGAAAAATAAAAACCCCTAGAAAGTATAAATATTATCTTTTGAGATTAAATCATATTAAAAAAATTCAATTTTCTAAATTTTTTTAATATCTGTTTTATTTTAATTAAAATTTATCGTATCTCTGTTAAAAATAAAAACATGAAAATTTTAGCTGTACTTGGTATAATTGTAGGTTGGTTTGTCATAGGGGGAATTATAAACTTTATAGCCTATTCTGACACTCCTTTAGAGTCTAGAGGAAATTCCAAAAGTATTAAAGGAACTCATGTTTTTCTTAATATTGTAGCTCTAATAGCGATACTTGTTTTATTGTTTTCTTAATCATTTATTTTCTTAAGTACGATTTTGAAAAACTTATCTAGACGCTAGGTTATAAAATAAATGCATTTGAAAGGAAAGATTATTTTATGTTTATTTTAAATGTCGGATTAAGTGTGTTTGTGTTCTCATGAGATATTAATTTTAACTGCATATGGCTATTACCATTAAGATAAAAAAATACTTAATTAGAAATCTCCTTTTCTCATTCGTCATAGGTTTCGGTCTATTATATATTCTAGAACACTTTGGTGAATTCAAATATATTGCCAATTCAGATACACCTACATATGATAAAAATGGAATGATAAACTTTACAGTATATCATAAGCCTACAGATCTTATAATTTCAATTATTTATATATCATTTTTTAACAGTGAAGTTAAAACAGAGGGGAATGGTTATAACGTTGGAGATTTAGCATATTCAAACTCGAATTTCTATACCTATCCTGTGAAAAGTTATTATTACACTAAAGCCGCACTTTTAGATATAAAATATGCGTTTTATTTTTCTATAACAATATTCGCATTCACCTTAATATTCACTGAGTTTAAGATAAAATTTATTTAAGCATGAAAAAGTATTTACTGCTATTTTTACCTTTAACGTTATTATCATGTTTACAAGAGCCAAAAAAAGAAATTAATACTAATTATATTCAAGAAATTAATACTGAGTTAATTCCAGAAAAACCAATTATAAAGGATTCAAATCTAACTTTCTTAAAAAGTTTTAATGGTAAATATCCTAATGAAGCAAAGATTTTTGAAAATAAAAAATTTACAGATAGATTGAAATCTGTTTTGGGCTCCAAATATGAATATCTTATTGAAACATGGCAAGTTGAAAAACCCATTGAAATAGATGATAATTTTTTTATTTCTTGGGCTTGTCAGAAGCATAATTGTTATAACACAAATTTTATAATTATTTATAACTTTGAAAAAGATATTATAGAAATAGGTATAAGGGAAGAAATGAATACTTCGGTCTTCTCTGATGGAGTTAAGAAGTCAAATATTTTAACGGACTGGGAACGAGATATATAATATTACAAACTTTTAAAAATTTAGATTTTATTTAAATTTTAATCTGAATTTTAAGTCCAAATTAAGAATGTAACTCCTAGGTTTTCAATTAAATAAATTATAATAATTTTTTAAGTAGAAAGTGAGTTATAAGAATGAAGAATTATTGAAACTTATTAACCAGGAGTTTTTTAGTAGGTTTGTATACCTGCATTAGTTATATAAATTAATTTGGGAAAATTGATAATTTTATAGACTTCGACTTTATTTAAATCGTATGCTCTCATACTTTAATCAATTATTTTTCTAATCTACTAATTCAGTATTTCCAACTTCATTTATTAACGTAATTAAGAGATTAATGTTTTTATTTCTCCAATTAATATTTAACCTTACAAACTTTAATTTCGATTACAAAGCTCACTGATACCCCGCCGCCTACAATTTTAACAATCCAAATATATTTTTGAAGCCTCTAGCCGATGTCTGGTTGAGCACAGTCGAAACCTATTTTATAAGCCCAATAGTTCTCGATTGTGATCGAATAGACAAAAGTACAGTTTTTATAAAGCTGAAGTATAAAATTCAATTTAGCCTCGAGAGCATCAAGGGGTTCAATCGTTTTGCCATTGACTTCAATTTTTAATACAAACTCTTTCATTCCATTGCCGTTTGCAATTTTAACAACCCCAAGTATATTTTTGAAGATTCTAGCAGATGTCTGGTTGAGCGCAGTCGAAACCTATTATATAAGCTCAATAGTTCTCGACTGCGCTCGAACAGACAAAAGTACAGTTTTTATAAAGCTGAAGCATAAAATTCAATTTGACCTGGAGTGCATCAAAGGATTCTATCGTATCGCCACTGGATTCAAACTCATTCATCCGTTCTTTTGAGCATTTTTCCTTTTCAGGAGAACTTAGACTTCACATTTTTTATAAGTTATCATCCTCCAAAATAATAGATGCTGGTGATGAATTTGGATTTTTTAATACCTACAATATTCAACTTCGGTTTCAATTTCAATTTCAATTTCAATTTCAATTTCAAATCCTACTGATACCCCGCTGCCTGCAACTTAAACAACTCCGAGTACAATTTAGGGTTTGCCATTAACTCCTCGTGAGTGCCTAGCTCTAATACTTGTCCGTTTTGCAACACCAAAATTCGGTCTGCCATACGTACTGTGCTAAAACGATGGCTGATAATAATGCTAGTTTTTCCTTTGGTAAGTGCTATAAATCGTTCAAAAACATCGTATTCTGCTTGTGCATCAAGAGCACTAGTGGGTTCGTCAAGTACCATAATATCGGCGTCTTTCATATAGGCGCGAGCGAGGGCTACTTTTTGCCATTGTCCGCCGCTCAGTTCTTGCCCTTGATAGAAACGTCTTCCAAGGCGTTGTTCTAAACCGTCTTCCATTTCGCTTACAACTTGTTCTGCTAAACTTTTACTGGCGGCGTAACCAATGGTTTTATCATTATCGATTTCAGAAATGTTCCCTACAGCAATGTTTTCACGAAGGGTAAATTCATATTTAAAGAAATCCTGAAAAATCACTCCAAATCGATTTCGGTATTCGTCAACATCAAACTTATTGATGTTTATTCCATCTAATAATATTTCACCTTTTGTAGGTTCATAAAAACGTAAGAAAAGTTTTATAAGTGTTGTTTTACCAGCTCCATTTTGCCCTACAAAAGCCATTTTTTCTCCTGCCTTCATAGTAAAAGTAACACCTTTTAGCACTTCAGTTTTATTGCCAGGATAAGCAAAATGTAAATCGTTTATTTGAAAGCCTTGTGTAATGGTTTCGGGAATAGGAGTTTTTGCTTCGGAAGTTTGTTCGATTTTTAAATCTAAGAAATCGAAATAATCCTGAAGGTATAGGGCGCTTTCAGAAATACGAGTGAATCGTGAGAAAAAGCCTTGTAGGTTGTTTCGCAATCTGTTGAATGATCCAGAAAGGAAAGTAAGTTCCCCGATTGAAATAACTCCAGTAAGTACTCTTAAAATAATATAAATATAGGCGCCATAATAACTCAATATCCCTAGAATGTTAAACAGCGAACCGTATAAACTTTGTTTCAACGAAAGTTTTTTGTTGAGGTGATAATATTCATTGGAAAGATCTTTAAATCGCTCAGCAATAAAATCAGTAAGTCCAAAAAGTTTAACTTCCTTAGCAGTTTGGTTGTTAGCTCCAATAAATCGTAAATAGTCTAATTCTCTTCTTTCTGCGGTCCAACTTCTAGCAAGTGAATAGCGGGTACTGCTAAATTTGGCTTCGTTAATAAAAGATGGAATAATACTGAGTATAAGAATTAGGATTAATATAGGTTCAAAATATACCAATCCTGCAATTAATGAAAATATAGAAATTACACTTTCAGCCTGTCCTAAAGCGTTACTCATTAATTCAACTCTGCTGTTGGTTTGGGTTCTAGCACGTTCTAGCTTGTCGTAAAACTCAGGGTCTTCTAGTTGGGCAATAGTTAATTCGGCAGTTTTTCGGATTATCTTTTCGGAAGAATCGTTGGAGTAGAGGTCTCCTAAAAGTCCATCGGTTAGATTTATCAACCTACCCAACAAATCTGAAAGCACTACCACGGCAAATTCAATAAGCACCAAATTCCATAATTGAGTAAAATCTTTATCCTCTAACGAAACTTGAAGTATGATTTCATCAATAATCATTTTACCTACCCAAAGAATTACAACAGGAGTAAAAGCATTAATTAACCTACTGAAGATATTAAGTAAGAAAAGTTTCGGACTACTTTTAAATATTTCTCTAAAAAATCTAGGAATCGTTTTTAGTGCTTTGAAGGAGTCTTTAACGCTAGTTTTTTCTTTCTTATCGGTTATAGATTTTGGGATTCGTCTTGCCATTTATTTTTAATTCTGAATTAAGAAGTATGAATTCATAATTTTTAAAATACAAAGCTATTCTAAATTATACAACTACTATCTTTGCGCAAAATTTAAATTTTGGCGCTTTCAGATTATACTCGCGAATTCAAATACAACACCAAACTGGCAACCCCAGTTATTTTGGGTATGCTGGGACATCAGGTGGTAGCCTTGGTAGATAATATTATGGTTGGGCAGTTGGGGAGTGCCGAACTTGCTGCTGTTTCACTTGGAAATAGTTTTATGTTTATAGCAATGTCCTTAGGCATTGGGTTTTCTACAGCCATAACGCCTTTGGTTGCTGAAGCTGATGGAGAAGGGAATAGAGAGAAAGGGAAATCCTCGTTTAAGCACGGACTATTTTTGTGTATTGCTTTAGGGATTGCCTTATTTGCCTTAGTGATGTTCTCAAAACCTTTGATGTATATGATGAAACAA
The DNA here is from genome assembly GCF_014212065.1 of Aequorivita sp. 609. NCBI lineage: Bacteria > Pseudomonadati > Bacteroidota > Flavobacteriia > Flavobacteriales > Flavobacteriaceae > Aequorivita > Aequorivita sp. 609. The sequence continues at coordinate 384,860 of NZ_JACJVM010000006.1, forward strand.
CCCCCAGAGGTTGTGGACTTAGCTATGCCGTATCTTACTTTGGTTGCTGCATCATTGGTTCCAATGATTATATTTCAAGCTTTTAAACAGTTTAGTGATGGAATGTCGATGACACGACTTCCTATGTATGCTACAATAATAGCAAACTTGGTAAACATTTTACTAAACTATATGTTCATTTTTGGAAAGTTTGGTGCACCAGAGCTAGGTGTTGTTGGTGCTGCAATTGGCACCTTGGCATCGCGTGTTGTGTTGGTAGGTTCTTTATGGTATTTGCTAAGTCGAAAAGAAAAGTCGCGCTTCTTTGTTACCGAAATTAAGATTTTCACCCTTAGTAAAGCAATGCTTAAGAAACTTTTAAACCTTGGTTTTCCTTCAGCTATGCAAATGTTTTTTGAGGTCGGGATTTTTACGTCTGCTGTTTGGCTTTCGGGAATATTGGGTAAAAACCCACAGGCTGCCAACCAGATTGCACTAAATCTTGCATCTATGACCTTTATGGTGGCAATGGGATTTAGTGTAGCCGCAATGATACGAGTGGGTAATCAGAAAGGTTTAAAAAACTATGTGGAGTTACGTCGAGTAGCCATTTCTATCTTCCTTTTAACGTCTATTTTATCATTAGTTTTCGTAGCTGGTTTTATAATTTTTAATGGTGATTTACCAAAAATATTCCTTGATTACGATAATTTAGCACAGTTTGCCGATAACAATGAAGTAGTAATATTAGCTTCACAGTTGTTGATAATTGCTGCTATTTTCCAATTTACAGATGCGCTACAAGTGGTTGCTCTAGGAGCGTTACGCGGAATGCAAGATGTGAAAATTCCTACAGTGTTAACCTTTATATCTTATTGGATTATTGGATTCCCAGTTTCGTATTACTTAAGTATGCACACTTCCTTAGAAAGTATGGGAATTTGGATAGGGCTACTAGCTGGTCTAAGCGCTAGTGGAATTATGTTATTCATCAGATTTAACTATCTTTCGAAGAAATTAATTAGGTTGGCTGCAAAATAATAATGGTAGGAAAATGTTTAACTGAATCCTGATTAAAAAAAACTTATAACTCTAAACTTATATCTAAAAATGGATTTCCCAAAATACTTACTAGGCGACAATAGCGATTACCCCAATGCAATTTTTGTGATTCACACAGAATTTCCTCGTTTTATCATAAACCTTGAAAATGATGAAGTAGAATGGCTGGAAGATTTTGACAATGAAGATCAAAAAGAATTAGAAGCTGAAGCAGAAAACTTAATCCAAGGCGCTACCGATTTTTACGATCGTGAGATTGCCTTGTACGAAGAAGATTAATTAGCTATTACTGCGGCACACGAAAATATTAAACTGTTATTTCATCCGTGGTGAAAGCGAATAGCTGAATTTTTACAAAAGAATTAAAAAAAAATGCTCGACCAATTATTAGAATACGACACCGAACTATTTTTATTTCTAAATAACCTAGGAAATACCTCTTGGGATGGGTTTTGGCGTTTTGTAACTGAAAAATGGTCATCTATTCCTTTATACGCCGTCTTACTTTATTTAATATATAAACATTACGGATTAAAGGGAATGCTTGTAATTGTAGTAAGTGTAGCCTTAATGATTACTGCAACAGACCAACTAGCCAATCTTTTTAAATACGGAATTAAACGTCCAAGACCTTGCCAAGTAGCCGAGCTTAAAGAAACTATGCGCTACGTTGCGGATGGTTGTGGAAGATATGGATACTTTTCAGCACATGCAGCTAGTTCAATGGCAGCAGCCGTATTTCTAGGATTGAGTCTGCAAAAATGGTACAAATACTTGCCTTTTCTTCTTTTAATATGGGCAATTATGACAGGATACAGCCGAATTTACCTAGGCGTTCACTATCCTTTAGATGTTATTACAGGAATGGCCATTGGTGGTCTATTAGGCTGGGGCTTTTATTTGTTGCAGCAATGGGGACAACGTAAGTTCAATACCTAAAACATGTCAGGTTGAGCGCAGTCGGAACTTCTTATTTACAACGAAAATTTAATTCTTAACTTTCTGTAAACCTGACAGGTTTTTAAAACCTGTCAGGTTTGAATTCGTCATTTTTTCGATACAATAAATAAATCTCTATACAATCTATTTTTGTGAGTGCGGCTGTCGGAACCTTTTGGATTCATGTCGTATCGCTCTACAAGTTCTTTGCGATAATCGGCAAAAGTATTATTGAAGTTTTCTAGATTGTTTTCAGAAACCATAACACCAAACTTGCTTTCTTCTGGAATGATAACATTATTATCATCTTTTAAAATCGTCATCTTTTCACCGTAATCCCAAATAAGCTCCGGAGTCATATCAGAAAACTCATAAATACTTAATCCTTCAGTTTTACCAAAAGCATTTAATTCTGAAAACGATTTGTATTCAGGATTGTTTGTAATAGCATTACTTAGCGGTAGTCCAAACCAAATAACAGTAACAATAAATGCAATTGTTAAATAGAATACATTTGATATTTTTCTTCTGAAGAGGTTTCGGAACATAAAAACTCCAATTATCAAAAGCGTTATTGAAAGGAGCACAAACCAAAGCCAATTCCCTTCAAGACCATCTTTCAGAAAAATATATCCGCCAATAGGAAAAATTATTCCTATTAAGGCAATAAGTCCGAAGTTAAAATAAATTGGAATTGTTTCTTTTTTATCAGTTAATTCTTTAAACCTTCTGAAAAGATATTCAATATAAAATCCAGTGTTTAGCGCCATTGGAATAAGAACGGGCAATAAGTATCTCGATTTTTTTTCTGGTATTAAAGAAAGTAAGACAACTGAAATTATTGTCCACAGAAAAGTAAAGAGATAAGCTTTTTTATTGAATACGCGATTTTTTAAATAAGGATATAGTAATGCTACAAACGCTGGAATAGTCCAAACTCCACTTTGTGTAAAAAAGCTCCAATAGTAATAAAATGGTTTTATTTCGTAACTAATCCAGTTGGTAGTTTCTTTTTTGGTGATTTCTATTGCCGCAGGATCAAAAGTAAGGGTGTACCAATGCCACCAACTAGAAACAATAGCTGCAACTACAATAAAAAGTAATAAAGGAAGCCATCTTGATTTTAAATCTCTAAACTTATAAACTATCCCAAACGAAATTAGAAAGGGTAGAAGTAACGCATAAAAAGAAACGGGGCCTTTGCTTAAAAACGAAAATCCGAAAAACAGTCCTGCTAAAAGTGCATTTCGATATTTGTGATTTCCTACACTATGTCTAGTTAAGTCTTCAATAAAAAAGTGATACAGCATATAAATACACAACATCATAAATCCGTGGGTGTAAATATCCCATTGGCCGTCGCGTGCAGATGCTACTATATAAAATGAAGTCGCCATAACAAGCGAGCTGATAAAAGAATACAGCTTTTCGGATGTAAGTTTTTGTGCAAATTTGTATGAGATTAAGACTAAAATAAGCGACATTATGGCTGCGGGAAGACGTAAAGCCCAAACTGATTTTATTCCGAAAATCGCTGCAGAAAAAGCCGTTAACCAAGTAGGTAATGGAGGTTTTTGATAACGTGGTTCTCCGTTTATTGTGGTTAGCAGCCAATTGCCATCGGTAAGCATTTCACGTGCCGTAATGAAGTTGCGAGCTTCCATTATATTTACGGGCAAAGAGCCTAAATTCACAAAGAAAATGGCTGCGCAAGTAATTATAAGAAGCACTAAATAATTTCTTTCAATTTTCATTATCAACTTGTTTCTTCCAAATGAAAATATTTCGAATATAAATTACCAATCCAGCTATATGCCCAACAAATAACACAGGATCTTTTCTAAAAATGGCATAGATTAAAATTAGTGAAGCTCCGATTACGCTCATTCTCCAAAATCCAACTGGAAGTTGAGATTTTTTTGTTTTTTCTGATACTATCCATTGATATATAAACCTTAGGGTGAACAAAACCTGCGAAACAATACCAAGTAATAGTAACCAAAACGGAATATTTTGATTGTTAAAAAGCTTATTGAGGTCGTATTGGCCGTTATTATAAGCGAATATTACAATAAGCACCGGAAATATAATTAGAAATATTTGCAGTAATTTAGGAGATTTCTGCCATTCCCCTTGTAGTTGTAAATTTCGAATATAGATGTAATAAGTGAGCGCTTGCCCTAGCATTATTGCAAAGTCGTCTCTTAGATATCCGTAAACAAAAAGTAAAAATGAAGCGAATAAACTTAGTTTCCAAAATGTGGAAGGAGTTATAATTCGTTTGCTTTTTTCAGAAAGAATCCATTGAAGTAATAGTCTTCCACTAAAAAGAATTTGAGCTAAAAAACCAATGCTATAAATAAGCCAGCTACTCATCCCTTACTTTTAATCTCGTAATTGATGTACTTTTTTTTCATCCATAAGTACGCAAAACAATCCATTAAAGGCCCAATCAAACGATTCCATAGCCCGAATTTAGCTGTACCCGCCGTTCTAGGAAAATGCTTAACAGGTACTTGGATAATTTTTCCGTTTTGTAATAAAATCATGGCAGGTAAAAAACGATGAAGCCCTTTAAACATAGGAATACGTTTGGCGTAGTCTGTTTTTATAACTTTTAAAGGACATCCTGTATCGTCCATTCCATCGTGAGTAAATGTGCGGCGGATACCGTTTGCAATTTTAGACGACATGTTTTTTACAAACTTGTCTTTTCTATCGGCACGAACCCCAGTAACAAGATCGTACTCATCAATGTGTTTTAAAAGTAGGTTGAAATCTTCTGGGTCGGTTTGTAAATCACTGTCAATATAACCCACTAACGGACTTTCAACAGTGTCAAATCCAGCTTTAATTGCTGCGCTTAACCCTCGATTATCTTTAAAAGAAATAAAATTAAAAGCTTCATTTCTTTTACATATAGCTTCAATTAAAGCTTGACTATTATCACTTGAACCATCGTTAACAAACAGTATGGATGTTTTTTTAGAAGCGATTTTGGTATATGCTAATAGTTCCTTTTCAACTCTTTCTAAGTTTTCTTCCTCGTTATAAACGGGTACAATGATTGTGAATTCGTACATGCAATAAATTGAAAAGATTTCTGCAAATGTAAGTTTTTAGTTGAGAAGTTTATAGGTTTATTAGTTGATGAATACCAAGCATAGTCAAAATATTACTTTGTTTAATGAAAGTAAAGTTGCGAAAGGTAAAAGTGTTTGTTTAAAAAGATGTTATTTTGCAAGGAAAAGAAAAGTGTAAACAAGCCTTTAAAGTAGTAAAAAGAGATTTAAATATTTTACTTGTTGTGGTTTGTGATTTTCTTCAGTCTTGATTGAAAATTAAATAAATGAAAATACTTGTTACGGGAGCTGCTGGGTTTATAGGTTCACATACTGCAGAAAGATTGAAAGCTGGCGGTCATGATGTAATTGGAGTTGATAATTTTTCACCTTATTACGATACGCAGTTAAAAGAGTTAAATGCAAAAGCCTTAGCCGAAAAAAATATTGAAGTTCTAAAACTAGACCTACGAACTGATGATTTAAGAAGTAAAATTCCTGAAAACTTAGATTATATATTTCATTTTGCTGCACATCCAGGCATATCAAATACTTCCACTTTCGAAGATTATTTTAGTAATAATATTTTAGCAACTCAGCGCTTATTAGAATTTACTGAAAGTTTACCACAAAAACCTTTTTTTGTAAATATTGCTACTTCATCAATATACGGACTTGAAGCTACCTTTCCTGAAACAACTACAGCAAAACCTGCATCTTGGTATGGTGTTACAAAATTAGCTGCGGAGCAATTAGCTTTGGCAAAAAGCCGTGAAAAGAAGTTACAAGCAACTTCTCTAAGATTATTTTCGGTATATGGACCTCGCGAAAGACCTGATAAACTTTATACAAGGTTAATAGATTGTGCTTTAAATAATAAACCGTTTCCTCTATTTGATGGGAGTGAAAAACACCTTCGTAGTTTTACTTATGTGCAAGACATTGTTGACGGAATTATAAGCGTTATCGGTAAAGAAGATGTTTGCAATGGGGAGATTTTCAATTTAGGAACTGAAACAGAAAGTACAACTGCTGATGGAATTTCGACGGTTGAAGATATTCTTCAAGAAAAAATAAATTTTGAAAAGAAACCACCTCGTGCAGGGGATCAATCGAGAACTAAGGCTAATATCGATAAGGCAAGAAATCTTTTAGATTACAATCCAAAAACAGATTTACGCAAAGGCTTAGAAGCTCAAGTTGAATGGTTTAAAAAGAATTTTAAGTAAGATTATTTTAGATTTAGTAACTTTTCAGCAGCTTCAAAAGGGGTTGTTCTATTTTCATCAATAGCGATTAATTGCTTTTCTAATTCAATTTTAATTGAAGGTCTAGCATAAAAATCACTTTTCAACCTACTTTCAATAGTTTGCATAAGCCAGAATTTGTTCTGTTCTTTTCTTTTATGTTGAAAATATCCGTTTTCCTGAGTTTTTTCGAAATAGTTAGAAACAACTTCCCAGATTTCCTCAATGCCTTCGTTATTCAATGCGCTAGACAAAAGAGTTTTTGGATTCCATCCACTTTCTTTGGGAGGGTAGAGGTGTAGGGCGCGGTTAAATTCATTTTTAGCCATCTTGGCGGCCTTGAGATTTTCCCCATCAGCTTTATTAATCACAATAGAATCTGCCATTTCCATAATACCGCGTTTAATTCCTTGTAATTCATCACCTGCACCAGCGAGTTTTAGTAGTAAGAAGAAATCGGTCATAGAGTGAACTGCTGTTTCACTTTGTCCAACACCAACAGTTTCAATTAAAATAACATCAAAACCTGCAGCTTCACATAAAATAATTGTTTCTCGTGTTTTTCTCGCTACGCCGCCTAAAGTGCTTCCACTTGCCGAAGGTCGAATAAAGGCATTAGGCTCTTTTACCAATTCTTCCATTCGGGTTTTATCACCAAGAATACTTCCTTTGCTAATACTACTACTAGGATCTACCGTAAGTGCTGCAACTCTTTTGCCTTTGGAAATTAATAACTTTCCGAAACTTTCAATAAATGTGCTTTTTCCAACCCCTGGAACTCCTGTAATTCCAATACGGATTGATTTATTTGCGTGAGGCAAACACTTTTCAATTAGCGTTTTAGCTAGGAGTTGGTGTTTTTCAGCCTTGCTTTCAATTATAGTAATTCCTTGGCTTAAGGCAGTTTGATTTCCATTTAAAATTCCTGAAACCAAACCCTCAACAGTTAATTCTTTCTTTTTTCGAGCACGAAGTTTATTTACAACCTCCATATTCAATGTATTAGGTTGTGGAACGCCTTCCTTCTCTTTTAAAGCACTTGTATTTTTTATCTTTTTAGCCACACTGTGAATTTAGGACAAATTTATGAATATGTTTTTTTAAAAACGGGTTTAACATAGTATATTGGAATTTAATATTAATAAAAATACAAAGAAATGAAAAAGTTATATGAAGCCTCATCTACAGCAGTAGGAGGAAGAAAAGGTCATGTGTCCTCAGAAGATAAAAAGATAGATTTAGAACTTTCAACTCCTAAAGGTCTAGGTGGCGACGGTGGAAAAGGAACTAACCCTGAGCAGCTATTTGGAAGTGCTTATGCAGCTTGCTTTGGTGGAGCACTACAATTAGTAGCTGAGAGAGAAAAAGTTGAACTTGATGGAGATGTGAGCGTAACTGCAAATATTGAAATTGGTATGACAAAAGAAAACAACCTTCAGCTAAAGGCTACTTTAGATTGTTATATACCAGGAGTGGATGTTAAGACAGGAGAAGACTTAGTGAATAAAGCTCACGAAGTATGTCCTTATTCTAGAGCAACCCGTGATAATATTACTGTAACTTTGAATTTGTTGTTAGACGAATAAGAACAAGATTTTAGCAATAAAAAAAGCCCTGTTTTTCAGGGCTTTTTTTTATTACATTGCTTTAAGATTAATGACTTTACCGTCATTTTTTCCTTTATTTTCGTCTTGAGGCTGTTCTTCTTTTTTAGATTCAATAAAAGGACATTTTTTTGTGTGTTGTTTAGCTTGTTTTATATACCATTCTAACTGATACTTGTGTTTTTCAAGTAACTCAAGAATACCGTCTGGTAATTCTCTTCGCTCTAAAAGTTCGTCGTATCGTTTTATGTTATTGCGATCTCGGCTAATACAAGAATTTACAATAGATTCAGCGTGAAAATTTTCTAAAGCTTCTTTTATTTCTTGCCAAGTACGGTCTAAATTACCCTTGTTAGAATCTTCTTTCAAAGGTTCGATATCACGGGAGTGAAGTTCGTTGCTGATATCATGACTCATCCTGTTTCTCTCAACAGCCATATAGTTCAAAAACCGCTTTAATTCCGTAGTTTGAGCATCTTGAGCAGCATTGTAATACAACTTTTCTGCTTCAAAACATGCCACCAGTAAACGGTTAAGTTTATCGAAGTCTGCGTATTTCTGTTTCATATTTTTTCGATTTTATCAAAGTTAATATAAATAAGCGGTATTTGAAATTTTATATCTTAAATGTTTTGTAATATTATCTTATTTTTATTATAAAAAATTCAATTATTTTAACGTTTTTTATGAGTATCTGTTAGAGGTATTAAGAGGTTCCTGTTTTTTGTGTAAATTTTTGATTTAAAATTTTTCAAAAAAAATAAAATATTCGATTTATTGCTATTTCAAAGATCATCTGCTAATGGCTTTTTATTGATTTATCTATACCAAAAAAGATGTCATTTATAGGAAGTTTTTATTCCTATAAGAGCGTCTTATAAAAGGAGAATAAATAAGCCTCTTTTTAAAATTTAAAAAGAGGCTTATGGTTAATAAAAACTAGAGGGGGAGTCTAATTATTCTTTAACTACTTTTAAGTTTTCTACACTTCCATTGCTTTTTACTTCTACGAAGTAAACACCAGATGCAAGATTTGAGAAATCTACTTGAGTATTGTTTTCGCTTATACTTACGTTAGCAACTTTTTGACCTGTTACATTGTAAACAGCAACCGAGTTAATCGTTTCTTTAGTATTTAAGTTTAGTACATCTTTCACAGGATTAGGGTAATAAGAAACAATTGTAGTTTCTAATGTAGTTGTTCCTAGTATTAAGTCGTCAAGATTTACAATCCATCCCTCTGCAAACATTGGAGGTCCGTTTACCCAACCTACCACATAATTTCCGTTTGGGGAAACTGCAATGGCGGTACCCATCATTCCATCGTGAGTATTAATGGACACGCCCAAATCTGATAGCACGTCTTTCAAATATACTGGTTGGCTTCCTAAATTGGGATGGTAAATAATGGCTTCCCTTACCTGAAAATCCACGTCGTCATAACCCACGGCAATGCCATTGTCAGAAATACTGGTGAAAGTTGCCGAATTACCGCTTGGGGCTGCAAAAGTTGTAAAGGTCTCCGTTGCCAAATCAAATATAAAAGGCTGGCCATCAAAATCGCCCACCATGATATTTGAGGAATTTATATCGTTTATTGCATTAACTTGTATGGTTGGCGATTGGCCGTCGGGAATCAAATTAATTTCCCCATCTTTATTAAAATATGCAGGAACGCGCAAGGTTCCGCCACTGTTGGGTTGGTCCAACCAACCGCCAACAATACCGTCGTTATTCACGGTATAGCCTGCCAATGCCTCGCCATTTGGATCGAATATTTCAAAAAGTTCCTGGGTTTCGGTATCGTACAAAAACGTTCCGAAATCACAACACCCTTTGCTCATTTGCCCTGTAACGTATTTTCCATTGGGAGAAATGCCATAGGTGCTAAATGAAGATTCCGAAGGATTTGAATCGGGAAACCAACCAATGGGTACCCAAACGTTGTCTTTCTTTACTGCGGGCTGAAGGATAAAATTAGGTTCGTCATAATACATGGAGCCCGATACCTCGCCATTATTGTTTATGGCGTTAAGCCCGGTGGCTTCCGGTTCAATATCGGTCAATGCATCTGTTCCAAAATCATAATATTGGTCTTGCGTTATTCCTGTCCCGCTATCGTTAACATCGTTAAAACGAGTACCCATTTCGGTAAGTATTTTTAATTCTACTTGCGCTTGCGTATTAGAGGCAAAAAAAAGTGCAGCTCCTAAAAACAAACTTTTGATTAAAAAAGTATTTTTTTTCATTCTTAAATTTTAGATAAATTAAATTGAGTTTAACGATGTCGAATGTAGGCTATATTTTTCTTTAATAAAAAGGTAGTCCTTTTTAAATTCACGAAATTTGAAAGGATAAAATCCTTTCAACAAACTAATTTACAGGTGTTAAACGTCAAAAGAGGATTTGATAGACTATGCCTTCAAAGTTTCTAATTTTTCCTTGGCTTCTTTGTATTTTTTATGATTTTTAATACTGAGACTTCCAAAAATTATAATTGAAGTTAATATTAATACTATTAGTACCCACCAAACAATATTTAAATTTGATAGTGTTTTTTCAGTGGATGAGTAACTTTCTTCAATTAGATTATTTATTGAAGAGTTAATAGTTGTTTGCTCTTTTTCACTAATTCGCTTTTGGACTTCTGAATATTTTTTGAAATATAAATTGTAAAATTTATGATCGTTTATTGCGAGATAATTATCGGATAAGTTTTTATAGATACCTTGATTTAAAATTAAATCGCCAACATTACTTGAAGCTTCCTCAGCTTCCTTTAATTCTTTTATGGCTTTGGTATATTTTCCCTCAATTGTATAAACTTCACTTAAACCTTTTTTAGCAAAAGCATATAAACTTTTTGCGCCAACCTCTTCTGCGTAGATTATTGATTTATTGAAATTAACTCGAGCCGAATCAACTTGTGAAAGCTGAAGAAAACAATTGCCTTTGTTGTAAGTGATTGTACTCAAGTTAGCAATCATTGTTTTGTCTTCAGATTTTTTTTCGAACTCATTAAAAGCTTTTTCAAAATAGTTTAAAGCAATTTCGCAACTCATCTGCTCACGATAAATAAAGCCGCGAATAGTGTAGTTGTATCCCAATAAAGAAGCAAGGCTATCTGGATTAGTAATTTGTTTAGACAATTGTAGTGCCTCATCTAGATACTCAATAGACTTGTCGTATATTCGAAGTTGCTGATGTTGCATCCCTATTGTATTCAACACGTTTATACGAGTTCTTATACTGCTTATTTCATTTAAAAATTCACGGGATTTTAAAGCGTATTCAAGCGATTTTAAATTATCTCTTTTAGAAAGGTAAGCGTTGCTTATAAGCATTAAAGCGTTAACCTTAGTTTCTGGCTGTGTTGCTTTTAGATATATTTCATTCCCAATTGAAATAGCCTTATTTGGATCTTCAAATATTTTATTCTTTGAGGCAGTTATACTACTATCTAACTCTTTTTGAGCAACAGAATTCATTCCTGATAACAACAGAAGAAAATACAAAACGACTTTTAAAAAACCTTCTATTCTCATGCCGATTCTTTTTGATGTTGTAGGTAATTCATAAACTTGGTAGGAGAAATACCGGTAACCGATTTAAAAACCGTAGTAAAACTGCTGTGTGATGAAAAGCCACATTCTTCGGCTAGATAGCTTATTTTATAGTTGAAATAAATGGGATCTGTTTTAAGCTTTTCTATGATGTAGTTGATGCGCAGTTCGTTGATGTATCCATTAAAGTTTTTTCCTTTATGCCTATTAATTACTTCTGAGAGATATTTAGTATTTGTATCAAATTGAGAAGCTAATAATGCAATACTCATGTCTTGTTTAGTAAACTTTTTCCCCATTTCAAACTTAGAGAGCTTTTGAAGAAGCATTTGCTCTGTTTCTACTGGGATAATAGAACTTTTATCAATGTTCTCAACTTTAGGTTGATGTTTTTCATCAGTTTGTTTAGGAGAAATATATTTATAAATCATTAAATATTCTTTCGCTTTTGAGGTGTACATATAATTTATACTAACACCGATTAAAATCAGTAGAGTTAATAAACCAGCTAAAACGTAAATTGAAGTATAAGATTGATGAACTTTACTTTCTGAAATTTCATTTAAATATGAATTAATGAAATTAAAGACTGTATTTGTAGCTAGATTTTTATCGGTTACAATTTGTGTTGAAACCAAATTTGATTGCTGTTTGTATTTAAAGAAGCTATCAGTGTCTTCCAGAGCTAAATAGCTTAGAGATAAGCCCTCTAAGCTTTTATTTTTGAATTGAATATTAGGGAGGTTAATAGAAAGCGCTAAAACATCTTCAAAACTTGAAATAGCTTTTTGGTATTCCTTGTCGTGAAAATATTGTCTTCCAATAATATCTAATACTTGTATCTTTTCAAAATCGGAAGTGCTTATTGATTCAAAATCTTTTAGAGCTATATCATTTGGCTGTAGTTTTTCACTTTTTAGCAGCAAATCAAACTTTGCAATTTTAATTTCATTTGTTGAAATACTATCTTTAGTTTTAGAAATCAATGATGCTGCGTTTTTTAAGCTTTTATCAGCTTCCAAATACTTGCCACTTTTTAGAAGTACAAGAGCATCGTCTTGTTTTAACTTTCCATCAATTTTTAAGATAAGCTCATTATCTTTTGTTTGCTTTTTTAAGGAAATTAGTTCGTTTGCATATTTTTTAGCTACAGTTTCTAAATCTAGGATTCGCAGCAATTTTATGGCGAAAACTAGGGTTTCAAACTTTATAGCCTCATCGTTAGTCTTTTGAGCAAGAACTTTAGCTTCCAAAGCATTTTTTATTGCTGTGTTGTAGATTCCACGAACGTAATAGCTCTTAGCAAGTATTAATTTAGCTTGTGCGTGAATTTTATCGCTTTCATTTTGGGAAACTATATACGAAGCAATTTTTCCTGCCTGTTCAGGATGAGAATACGTAGAAGCATTTGCTTCATTAAGCAAATCATTAATGGCAATATTTTCCTGAGCATGGGTCGCAGCAGAAATAAAATAAGCCATTATAAGAGTCAATAAAAATCGCATAAAATAGAAAATAGCCTATTAGTACTAGTTTACCTCAAAGTTACCATTTTCAAAAACAATGGCTTTTACTTCTTTCTAACAAAAAACGCTACAATTGCTGCAGTTACTAACCCAAAAATTAGAGCTCCAATGGGAGACTGCCATAGATAAGTAGTAAGCAAAACGTACTCATTTGCATCCGATCGCGTCATACCTGCATTTTTTGTGGAGTAATCCATAGCATTAAAAAATAACTCAGGAGTAATATAATTATTTATAATATAACTGCTAATAGGAGTGAGGAGTGCTATAAAAACACTCAAAATTGCTCCTGAAAGAAATGCTTGAGGCCAAGTCATTTTTCTGTCGTAAACTCTTCTTCGTTTTTCTCTTATTGCTAGTAAATAAATAAAAACTGCGAAAGGACTAAATAATAATGTCAACCACCACTGATCTGCAATTCTTTCTTGATGCCATCCAAGTGTATTTTCTAAAAGCATCCAAGCTAAAAGTGTAATGCTATAAATAAAAGCCCATTTTATTTCTATATAAATTTTTTTCATCGCTCTTATTTTGAGAAAATTCAACTAAAGATAGCTTTTTTAAACATAAAAAATCCCGAAAAGAATAGTTTCGGGATTTAATATTTTATAAGAAATTAATATCGATTATTCATTTACCAATACCCAATCACCCTTATCAAGCATTGGTATGGCTTGTTTGTATTTCAGGGTTTTATTTTCGCCGCTCATAACGTGTTTGATAGTTACTTTGTCGTTACGATTGATTTTTGGATGTTCGCGTACAATAGTTTCAGTTACCTGCTGCTGTTGTGATTGCGTATTTCCGGCCGCACGAGATTGAGCAGCACGCTCGTCCATATTTGGGATTTCGTCTTTCTGTTCGCTTAGTTTTTCTTTACGTCTAACTTCACGTGCCTCTTGAATTTGCTGTTGGTTTTCTTGTGGTAGCTCACCTTTGAATAAGAAAGAAATAACATCTTTATTTACTTTCTCAATCATCTCCTTAAACAATTCAAAAGCTTCAAACTTATAAATTAATAAAGGATCTTTTTGCTCGTGAACCGCAAGTTGTACCGATTGCTTAAGTTCATCCATTTTACGTAGATGTGTTTTCCAAGCATCGTCTATAATAGCAAGGGTGATGTTTTTCTCAAAATCGTGAACTAATTGCTTTCCTTCAGTTTCATATGCTTTCTCAAGATCTGTAGCAACATTTAGTGTTTTTACGCCATCTGTAAATGGCACTAAAATTCGCTTGTATATATCTTTTTGAGTTTCGTAAACATTCTTAATTACTGGGTAAGCCATTTCAGCGTTACGAGCCATTTTATCTTGATAGTGAACATAAGCAGCTTTGTAAACTTTACCTGCAATTGTCTTACTATCCATTTTCTCAAATTCCTTTTCAGTAATTGGAGAACTCATTGAGAAGTAGCGAATAAGTTCGAACTCAAAATTCTTGAAATCTTGAGCCAGTTTGTTAGACTCAGTAATCACTTCAGAAGTATCGAAAATCATATTTGCGATATCTACTCGAAGTCTGTTTCCGAATAATGCGTTGTAACGACGTTTGTAAACAACTTCACGTTGAGCATTCATTACATCATCATATTCAAGTAGTCTTTTACGAACACCAAAGTTGTTTTCTTCTACTTTTTTCTGAGCACGTTCAATAGATTTTGAAATCATTTTATGCTGAATAACTTCGCCTTCTTTCAGGCCCATTCTATCCATCATCTTCGCAATACGCTCGCTTCCGAATAATCGCATTAGGTTGTCTTCCAACGAAACGTAGAATTGTGAACTTCCTGGGTCTCCCTGACGACCACTACGACCACGTAGCTGTCTATCAACTCGACGTGAATCGTGACGCTCGGTACCTATAATTGCTAGTCCACCGGCATCTTTTACTTCTTTGCTTAACTTAATATCGGTACCACGACCTGCCATGTTTGTAGCAATAGTTACAATACCAGCTTTACCAGCTTCAGCAACGATATCTGCTTCACGTTTGTGAAGTTTCGCGTTAAGTACGTTATGAGGAATATTACGAATACTCAACATTCTACTTAATAATTCTGAAATTTCTACTGAAGTAGTACCAATTAGTACAGGACGTCCTGCTTGTGAAAGTGCAGTAACCTCTTCGGCAACAGCGTTGTATTTTTCACGTTTAGTTTTATAAATTTTATCCTCGCGGTCAAAACGTGCAATTGGGCGGTTGGTTGGAATTTCTACCACATCAAGTTTGTAGATTTCCCAAAGTTCTCCTGCTTCTGTAACAGCTGTACCCGTCATTCCTGACAGTTTGCGATACATACGGAAATAATTCTGAAGTGTAACTGTCGCAAATGTTTGAGTCATTGCTTCAATTTTCACATCTTCTTTCGCTTCAATTGCTTGGTGAAGTCCATCACTGTAACGACGACCATCCATTATACGACCGGTCTGTTCGTCTACAATCATAACTTTATTATCCATCACAACATATTGATCGTCTTTTTCAAAAAGCGTATAAGCTTTTAAAAGCTGATTCATAGTATGGATACGCTCACTCTTAACAGAAAATTCGCGGAAAAGCTCTTCTTTTGCTGCTACTTCTTCTTCTTTTGAAAGACCTTTAGCTTCAATTTGAGCTATCTCTAATCCTATTTCTGGCATTACGAAGAAATTAGAATCTCCTTCGCCTGATAGGTAGTCTACACCTTTGTCGGTAAGTTCTATCTGATTGTTTTTCTCATCAATTACGAAATAAAGCTCGGCATCTACCTTCGGCATTTCGCGATTGTTGTCACTCATATAATGATTCTCCGTTTTCTGAAGAATTTGCTTAACACCTTCTTCTGAAAGGTATTTAATAAGTGCCTTGTTTTTTGGTAAACCACGATAAACACGTAGTAATTGGAAACCACCTTCTTTTTCGTTTCCTTCTTTAATAAGTTTTTTCGCTTCGGCTAAAACACCTGTTAAGTATTTTTTCTGAACCTCAACGATATTATTAATCTGTGGTTTAAGTTCGTTGAATTCGTGACGATCACCTTCTGGAACTGGTCCTGAAATAATAAGTGGTGTACGAGCATCGTCAATTAATACAGAATCCACCTCATCGACAATTGCGTAGTGATGTGGGCGTTGAACAAGATCGTTTGGTGAGTGAGCCATGTTATCACGTAGATAATCGAAACCAAACTCGTTGTTTGTTCCGTACGTAATATCGGCTAAATATGCTTTTCTTCTTTCTTCAGAGTTTGGGCGGTGATAGTCAATACAATCCACTGTCATTCCGTGGAAATTAAATAAAGGTGCCATCCACGCGCTATCACGTTTTGCAAGATAATCGTTTACGGTTACAAGGTGAACTCCATTTCCGGCAAGTGCATTTAGGTACATAGGTAGGGTAGCAACTAATGTTTTACCTTCCCCAGTTTGCATTTCTGCAACTTTTCCTTCGTGAAGTGCAATACCACCAATTAGCTGAACATCGTAATGCACCATATCCCAGGTAATAGGTTTTCCGGCAGCATCCCAAGAGTTTTTCCAAATAGCCTTATCGCCATCAAGTGTTACATAGTCTTTACTTGCTGAAAGCTCGCGGTCGAAAGGTGAAGCGGTAACTGTAATTGTTTCGTTGTTTTTAAAGCGTTTTGCGGTTTCTTTCATAACAGCAAAAGCTTCAGGAAGAATTTTGGTAAGAGTCGCTTTTTCTACCTCGTAGCGATCGTCTTTAAGTTTATCAATTTGATTATAGATTTCTTCTTTTTTATTGATGTCTTCTTCGTTTTCAGACTCTTTTTCAAGATCATCAATTTGCTTTTGAATATCGGCTTGAGCGTCTTTTATTTCTTTTTTGAAGAACTCTGATTTTGCGCGTAGCTCATCGTGGGATAATTTTTCAAGGGCTGCTTCGTGTTTTTTTACTTCGTTCACCAACGGTTGTATTTGGCCAATGTCTTTTTTAGACTTATCGCCAACAAATATTTTTAATACATTATCTAATATTCCCATGATATTAATTTATTTTGAAGTGATGCAGATGCAGAGCACTATTTCGTCAATGTTGAATTATTTCAGAATCCTACATTTGTGAATCTGCAATAATTAATTTTTCACCAAAAATACACGAATACTATATTTTGAATTCGTAAATAGTGGTTTATTTTCAATAAATTTTGAATAAAAAAAAAGCCCCTTTGAAGAGACTTTTTATATTATTTTTTAATGTTTCCCAAAATGTTTTGGGTATTAATACTCATCCTCGTTCCAAAGGTAATCGTCGTCGGTTGGATAATCCGCCCAAATCTCTTCAATAGAGTCGTAAGAGTCGCCTTCGTCTTCAATTGCCTGAAGGTTTTCCACTACTTCTAGTGGAGCACCAGTCCTGATCGCGTAATCAATCAATTCATCTTTGGTTGCGGGCCAGGGTGCATCGCTTAAATATGATGCTAATTCTAATGTCCAGTACATAGCACTTTAGGTTTTAGTTTTCTGCAAAAATAATTTTTTAGTTTAGAAAGTCAAGTAAAAACTAAATTATTTCTACAATATTTTAAAGAACGTTTTTTAAACTTTGATTATCAGGCAGTTGCATATAGCATTGTTAATAAGTTATTTTTGCTAAAATGCTGTTGTTCTGCTTTTTCTAGTTTTTAATTAATTCTATTATAATTTTTCCGGAATCCACTTAGTTTCTTCCGCGTTGCTATCCTTAGACAACTTTCGTGCCAGTACAAATAGGTAGTCAGATAGTCGGTTTAAATACATAAGCACACGGTCGTCAACAGGTTCATTTTCATTTAAAAGCGTTGCTCGACGTTCAGCTCGACGGCATACCGTACGGGCAATGTGACAATATGACACTGTAGTGTTGCCACCTGGCAAGATGAAATGCGTCATAGGGGGTAGTACATCATTCATTTTGTCCATTTCTGTTTCCAATAGCACTATGTCTTCTTCTTCAATTTTAGGGATGTTTAAACGCTCTTTTCCACTTTTTAAAGTAGCTTTTGCAGGATCAGTAGCTAAAATTGCTCCAAGTGTAAATAATCTATCTTGAATAAATGTGAGAATTTCTTTACTACGAGAATCGATATCTTGTGTGCGAATTAACCCTAAATACGAATTTAGTTCATCTACAGTTCCGTAGCTTTCAATTCTAATATTGTGCTTGGGAACGCGTGTGCCACCAAAAAGAGCGGTAGTACCTGCATCACCAGTTTTTGTATATATTTTCATTTTAATTATAATCTTGTTTGTGATTACCAAATTTACAAAATACTATACTAAATAGTAAGTGCTTTGGTGTAAGAAACAAATTAGTGTGTAATTGTATAAAAGGTTAATCTAATAAATCTGGCCTGCGTTCTTTTGTGCGTTTATAAGCTTGTTCTTCACGCCATTCTTCAATTTTTGCAGCATGACCACTAGTAAGAACTTCTGGCACAGTCCAGCCTTTGTATTCTGCTGGACGGGTATAGATGGGCGGTGCTAATAAATTATCTTGAAAAGAATCTGTCAATGCACTAGTTTCATCACCTAATACCCCAGGAAGCAATCGGATAACTGCATCACAAACTAAGGCTGCTGCAAGTTCGCCACCGCTTAACACAAAATCGCCCACAGAGATTTCTCTAGTGATAAAATGATCGCGAACACGTTGATCTACACCTTTGTAGTGACCGCAAAGGATAATAATGTTTCCTTTTAGCGAAAGCTCATTGGCAACTTGTTGGTTAAAAGTTTTCCCATCTGGCGTCATATAGATTATTTCGTCGTAATCTCTTTCTGCTTTTAATTCGGATATACATTTATCGATGGGTTCAATCATCATTACCATTCCTGCACCACCACCAAATTGATAATCGTCTATTTGTTTATAGGCATTAGTAGACCAATCGCGTAGATTGTGGGTGTGAACTTCCACTAATCCTTTTTCTATAGCACGTTTTAAAATAGATGCCTCAAACGGACTTTGAAGTAATTCAGGTAGGACGGTAATTATATCGATTCGCATTGGGATGATCTTAAATGATATGTGATTTTAATTAGGGTAAAAGTAAGGAATTGGCTCTTAAAATCAACCATTCTTGATTTCTCGTTCCTTCTTACGTCTAGCGCGTTCTTCATCTCGCGCTTTTTTACGTAACTCACGTTTTTGTTGTGGCGTGAGTTTCATAGGTTTATCTTTAATTTCATGGTTGGTTTTAGAAAAAGTTTTTAACCACGCATTTTTAAAAATGTCTTCAAAACTTGACCAAGCATCAGAATTTTCATTTTTTAAACTTCCTTCAAAAAACACTTTTAGTTCGAATGTTTCAAGGTTCTGATTCTTTAAAATAAAATTAAAAAACTCAGAATATCCATCCCAGATTTCAACTGTAAAGTTTTCTGCGTTTCCCGTTAATTGCGTATTTGAAAATATTGGCTTAACATAACCTTTTATGTTTTCGTTTATAACAGTTATCTCACTTTTTACACTGAAATTACCTTGCTTAAATTCTAAACCTGTGTAGTGATTTGTGAAGTTATTTAAATTGCTTGTTTCTGTGTTGCCTACTGTGAAAAACAAATTCATGTCAGGGATTTTTTTTGAAAAATTCATATAACCTTCCAAAAATACCTTTGTATTGCTAGGGGTGAAACCTGATGCTCGGATAGGGGAGTTTAGTAGTCTTTTCTTTTCAACAACATTACTCAAATTGTCGGTGTAAAGAGCTATATCGTTAATTTCAAAAAATATGTTGGGTTGCTCGTAATCTTCCAAGAAAGTCAATTTTCCCTGTTTAACTTCAAGACGGTTAATGTCTATCATTATGAGCTCTTTAAAGATTTTTGGCCAATCATTTACGTTTATTCCATTTGTTTCATTTTCTTTTAAAGAAAAAGCGACTTCTGGATTAGTCAGAACAACATCACTTACTAACTTGGTTTTAAACAGCGTCTTCCATTCAATAGAAATATCAGTTTTAGGTATGCTAAGAAGGGGCTTTTGAGATTTTGTAGTGTTTTTATTTAAGTGTAGTCCTTTTATAGTGTAAGCCCCGCGAAATATAAAAACATCAACATCCACCACTTCACCGTAATACCCTGAAATATTATTGAGAGTTTTATTTAAATGATTTTTTAAGAAAAAAGGAAGGTATAAGCGAAAAGCGAAAATTAGAATTAAAAATGCTAATGGAATTATGAATCGCTTTTTTTTGAAGTAAGATCGCTTTTTCTCTAGTGACATGAAAGTCTAAATATAAATCAAACAAATTTGAGAGAAAGCCTAATAATTCTCAGTTAATGAACTCATAAAAAACTTTGCGTCCTAATGATTTTCGAGATAATGATTTATCACAGAATCAGTGAGGACGCAAAGATATAAACTAAGGGAATTTAAAATTTACCCTTGTATTTAGCTACTAGTAATAAGTAAATCTTCTTACTTGAGCGATGTATTTCGCTAGGCGAATTACTTGGTGGCTATAACCGTATTCGTTGTCATACCAAATGTATAGTACAACGTTTTTACCATCTTCAGTAGCGATAGTTGCATTGCTATCGTAAATAGCAGGGGCAGAAGAGCCAACAATGTCGCTAGACACTAACTCATTGTTTAATGAGTATTTAATTTGCTCAACTAAATCACCTTCTAAAGCGTATTTCTTCATTACAGAATTAATATCTTCAACTGAAGTTGGCTTAGCAAGCTCAAGGTTTAATACTACAAGTGAACCATTTGGAACAGGAACACGAATAGCGTTACTTGTAAGTTTACCAGCTAATTCTGGTAATGCCTTAGCAACAGCACTTCCAGCACCAGTTTCAGTAATAACCATGTTTAATGCAGCAGCACGACCACGACGGTATTTTTTGTGCATATTATCTACAAGATTCTGGTCGTTTGTGTATGCGTGAATAGTTTCTAAGTGACCACGAACTACACCGAAAGAATCTTCTACCGCTTTTAGAATTGGCGTAATAGCGTTTGTAGTACAAGAAGCAGCTGAGAATATATCAGTTGTATTAGGATCGTGTTCGTTTTGGTTTACACCGTGAACGATATTTGGAACTCCTTTCCCTGGAGCAGTTAACAATACTTTTGAAGCACCTTTAGCTTTTAAGTGACGGCTTAAAGCTTCTTTATCACGGAAAGCTCCTGTGTTATCAATAATTAAGGCGTCTTCAATACCGTATTTAGTGTAGTCGATATCTTCAGGGTTATTTGCTGAAATAATATGAACTGTAGTACCGTTAATGATTAACGCGCTGTTTTCAAGATCTGTACGAACAGTTCCTGGGAATTCACCGTGAACAGAGTCGTTTTGAAGTAATGAAGCTCTCTTGTCTAATACAGTTTGATCTACGTTTCCGCGAACTACAATTGCACGAAGGCGAAGTTGGTTACCTTGACCAGTACGACCCATAAGCTCACGAGCTAATAAACGACCAATACGACCAAATCCATAAAGCACTACGTCTTTAGGAACAACAGTTTTAGCTTCTTTTGCATCTTTTAGTTTTGCTGATACAAACGCAAGAGCGTTTGAATACTTGTCGTCTTCCAAGTGGAATTCGTAAGTAAGTTTTCCAATATCTAATTTAGCTGGTGGAAGGTCTAACGTTTTTATTGCTTGAGCAATTTCAACAGAGTCAAAAATTGAAATTGGCTTTTGTACAAATTCACCCGCATATTCGTGAAGGTTTAATATTTCGCTCACATTGCGGTCTATAAGTTGGTTACGGAAAAGCACCAATTCAATGGATTTATCGTACCAAAGGTCGCTAATGATTTTAATAAATTCTACTGAAGCTTTTCGGCGATCAGTTTGAAAAGACAGTTCTTTTTCATAAACGTCATCAAAACTCATAAGGAAGGATTTAAGGGTTTAAATTTGTTGCAAAAGTACTCTTTTTCATCATTTTGAAGAAATATATACAGTAAATTAAAACCAATATCTGAAAAGTATTTAAAAGACTATAAAAGAACAGTCGAGAACTAAAAGTTAAATACAACTTATATGTTCTCGACTGCGTTCAACTAACTAGAATCCTTTTCATTTAGTTGATTTAATTTTTCTTAGAAAATAAAATAATCTACCTAAATATAAAGGTGTTAATACTTCCCGCTGTATCCATGAAAGTCATTTTTATAGGGGTACGGGTGTTGCGATTCATCATAATTCGCTTTACATCATCAATGTCTTTTACGGTTTCGTCGTTGATTTTTGTAATTATTATGCCTTCAAGCTTGTATTGAGCGATTTCAGGGGTAAGTGCACGAGTTACAATTACTCCGTTTTTAAGTCCGCGTTCTTTTAGTTCTTCAGCAGTAATATTCTTTACTTCTAATCCTAAATCATCCATTGAAAATGTTTCTAGCTTTATTAGTTTAACTGCTAGAGTTTTTTCATTTCCGTTGCGAAGTACAGTAACTTCAACCACATCGTTAGGTCTTTTAGAACCTAAATACCCTGAAAGATCAGCAAATTTTGAAACTTTAAAACCATCTAATCGCTTAATAACATCACCTTCTTTTATTCCAGCTTTGTCTGCACCGCTTCCTTTTTCTATGCCTCCAACAAATACTCCTTCTGTATCGTTTATTCCATATTCTTCTGCGATTTGAGGATTTATGTTGCCAACTTGGATTCCCAAAATTCCGCGTTGTACATTTCCATATTCAAGAATATCTTCAATTACTTTTCGTGCATTGTTTGAAGGTACAGCAAAGGAGTATCCAACAAAACTTCCAGTTTCTGAAGTTATTGCGGTGTTTATTCCAATTAATTCACCTCTTGTATTCACCAAAGCACCACCACTATTTCCGCGATTTACAGCAGCATCAGTTTGAATGAACGATTGTGGATTCCCGTCAAATTGATTTAAATCACGTGCTTTAGCACTAATAATTCCAGCTGTTACTGTTGAAGTAAGATTAAATGGATTTCCTACTGCAAGAACCCATTCGCCAATCTTTATATTGTTTGAATCTCCAAAGGGGATAAAAGGAAGTTCTTCATCATCATCAATTTTTAAAAGCGCAATATCTGTTGAAGGGTCTGTACCTATTAGTTTTGCTTTATACACCTTATTGTTATTTAAAGTAACCTCTAGATTTGAAGCATTGGCAATTACGTGGTTGTTGGTAATAATATATCCATCAGGCGAAATAATTACTCCACTACCACTACCTACCATAGCTCGTGGCTGACCACCACCTTGAAAAAACTCGAATATATTGGTAGGTTGTCTACTTACTGTTATGTTTTTTACGTGAACTACTGCGTGAACTGTTTTTTCGGCAGCTTCGGTAAAATCGGTACTCATTTCAGCTGCAGTTCCTAAATAGGTAGTAGGGATAAATTTTGATGTTTCTTGCGGAGCAAATGAAATACGCTCTTCGTCTTCTAGATACTTATAGCCTCCTAGTGTAATGGCGCCCGCAAATAGCGCTACTAGAAATAAACGGAATGTTTGTTTCATTGTATAACATTTTTTAATTAATACTATTTTTTTAAATCAAATGAGATTTTGATTTTCGCTGTATCATTCGGCAATTCAGATGTTTCTTGTCTAAGAGTAAGATATATTGAAAAATCATTTTGCTAACGAATTTATCACAGCTTAACAAATTTAACAAGCATAGCCTGAAAATAGTGTGCCATAAAACCTGTTTTAACTTGTATTTAACTCAATTACTATCCTCCAACTCGTAGTGGCTTTTTATATCTTTGCGCGGATATGGAATTCACCTTTTATAAATACCAAGGAACAGGAAATGATTTTGTGATTATAGATAATCGCGATTTGTTTTTCCCGAAAGAAGATACAGCTCTTGTAGCAAAAATTTGTGACCGTCGTTTCGGCGTTGGTGCAGACGGCTTATTACTTTTAGAAAACAATCCATCGGCAGATTTTACAATGGTGTACTATAATAGCGATGGAAACTTAAGTACAATGTGTGGTAACGGAGGAAGATGCATAGTGCACTTTGCAAAGTTTTTAGGAATTATTTCAAAAAACACAACTTTTGAAGCTGTAGATGGTTTGCATGAAGCAACAGTTGAAGATGATTGGGTTTCTTTGAAGATGAATGATATTGAATCAATAAATACTTCAGAAAATTATACCTTCTTAAATACGGGTTCGCCACATCACGTTCAATTGGTTTCCAACCTTAAGGCATTCAATGTTTTTGCACAAGGGAAAGAAATCCGCAATAATATTTATGGTAAAGAAGGTTCAAACATAAATTTTGTTGAACAAGAAAATCCTGACACTTTTTCAGTTAGAACTTTTGAGCGCGGCGTAGAAAATGAAACACTATCTTGTGGAACAGGAGTTACAGCTGTAGCAATTGCAATGTTTGAAACTGGAAAGACATCCAATAACAATATTTCATTAATCACCCCAGGAGGAAACCTTCAAGTTAGTTTTGAAAAAACTGCTAAGGGTTATGAGAATGTATATTTAGAAGGGCCAGCAACTCAAGTTTTTAAAGGAATTTGGAAATGAAGACACTAATAGGAGAGAATTTATATTTACGTGCTTTAGAACCTTCCGATATAGATTTTCTCTATATTTTAGAAAACACTGAGTCGCTTTGGGAGGTTAGTAATACTACTACACCTTTTTCTAGATTTATTCTACAACAATATTTACAAAACAGTCATCGCGACATTTACGATGTAAAGCAATTGCGTTTAACAATTTGTAAAACTGATGATGAATCCATTGTCGGCTTTATAGATCTTTTCGATTTTGATCCCAAACATCAAAGAGCAGGAGTGGGAATTGTTATATTTTCAGATGAAAATAAGCGAAAAGGTTTTGCTTATGAAGCGTTAGAGCTAACCTGTAATTATGCTTTTAAGCATTTAAATCTTCATCAAATTCACGCAGGAATTACTGAAGATAATATAGGGAGTATGAAACTTTTTGAAAAAGCAGGTTTCTTACAAAACGGAATTAAAAAAGATTGGATTTATTCCGACAGGAAATTCAAAAGTGAATATATTTATCAACGCATTCAAGATTAACTTTCGTTAGGCACTGCCAATTGAAGTTTACTAAACCTACTTGCCCAATTAAACAATTATAACTAGTCAATCCATAATCAAATAAAATGTACATTAAAAAAATATTAATAGCTATAGTATTATTAGGTGCCGTTGCCATGGGCGGATTTGCTTGGTATGTTTACAATACAGCTTTTACTCCAAATACAGCATTCAACAATAATGAAGCTCACGTATATATTCCAACCAATGCTACTATTCATGATGTAATTGATGAATTAGAACCGCTAATAGATAATCCAGATTCGTTTTTAGCTATAGCAGATAGAAAACAATATTCTTCTAGTATTAAAGCTGGTCATTTTATTATTAGAAAAGGAATGAGCAATAACGATATTGTAAATACTCTTAGAAGTAAAAATATTCCTATAAATATAAAATTCAATAACCAGGAACGATTGGAAAATTTGGCAGGACACATTTCTAGACAAATTGAAGCGGATAGCACTTCACTTATTACGGCTATGCGTGATCCTGAATTTTTAAAAGAAGTTGGATTAAATGATGATACAGCGCTTTCGCTTTATATTCCTAATACCTATGAATTTTACTGGAACACTTCAGCAGAGACTTTTCGCGAACGAATGAAAAAAGAATACGAACGTTTTTGGAGTGATTCACGAATTGAAAAGGCTAAAAAACAAAACCTCACAAAGGAGCAGGTAATGTCTTTGGCAGCAATTGTTCAAAAAGAAACTGCAAAAGTAGATGAACGCCCTAGAGTGGCAGGGGTTTATCTTAATCGATTAAAAGTGGGGATGTTACTTCAAGCGGATCCTACGGTTATATATGCTTTAAAACGGGAGACAAATGATTATGATCAAGTGATTAAACGTGTGCTGTATAAAGATTTAGAACTTGATTCGCCATATAACACCTATAAATATGCAGGAGTTCCGCCAGGTCCTATTGCAATGCCTGATATTTCTTCGATTGATGCTGTTTTAAATCCGGAGCAACACGATTATTATTACTTTGTGGCCGATGTTACTAATTTTGGCTATCATAAGTTTGCAAAAAATCTAGCCCAACACAATGCGAATAAAGCACAATATGTTCGTTGGGTAAATAGTCAAGGTCTAAATCGTTAATTATTCACGTTTAAATTTATTTGCCTTCTTAACCCTCTAGAAATAGAGGTTTATCTTTCTTTCACAATTAATTAACATCTTGTAAATCAGGTTTTTAAAAAAAGTCTTATCTTTGCGCCCTCAAAAGAAGGTGTAGCAATACACCCGAATTTTAGAATGAATGAAAAAAAGATATTATTTTATTATCACTTTACTTGTTGTTACCGTAATAGTAGGGACAGGTTTTAATGCAAATGAAAGCAACTACGATTTTTCAGTTTTTAGTACTGAAGGTATGGAGTTGAACTACAATGTGCCCACAGAAGACGAGCTAATTCCGTTAGACGCTCCTCTGAAACCTAAGTATTATTTATTCTTAGGAAAATCTTATTTAGGATTTAAAGAAGCTCTTGGTTTTAAAGAATCAAGAGGAGATTATCATGTAGTTAACCCTTATGGGTATATGGGAAAGTATCAGTTTTCAAAAAACACCCTGAAAATGATGGGACTTAGAGATGCTGATAACTTTCTTTATAACACTCGTCAACAAGAAGCAGCTTTTATGGCTTACACTTCTTTAAACAAGTGGATTTTACGTAAAGATATTAAACGAACTGTTGGCAAAGTAGTAGGAGGGGTTAAAGTTACAGAATCTGGTATCTTAGCGGCAGCGCATTTAGCAGGTGCTGGAAATGTAAAGAAGTTCCTTAGAAGTGGCGGTGCAGATGGTTTTGAAGATGCTAATGGCACTTCCATCCGTTACTACTTGCGAAAGTTTTCAGGCTATGATACTTCACATATTGTGCCTAATAGAAAACCAAGGATAATGTAATTAAACACTATCCGTGAATGATAAATAGGGTGGGTCTTTTATGAAGGTCCACCTTTATTTTTTTCCAAACACTCGCTGGAGCTGTTTTAATGTACTCCGAAGGCAAAGTAATGTCACAAGCAACACATATTCTAGTTTGTGGATTTAAGATGTCTATCAAGCTTTGAAGCATCTGGTTGTTACGATATGGCGTTTCAATAAAAAGCTGTGATTGATCGAAGTCTTTAGATAGCTTTTCTAGACGTTTTAATTCAGATTTTCTTTCACTTTTTTCGATAGGCAAATATCCATTGAAGGTGAAGTTTTGTCCGTTAAAACCACTTGCCATCATTGCAAGTAAAATGGAAGATGGTCCTACAAGAGGCACTACTTTTATACCATTCTCGTGAGCGTAATGAACCGCTCTTGCACCAGGATCGGCAATACCAGGACAACCAGCATCGCTTATAACTCCCACATCAAATCCTTCTAAACAGGGATTCAGCATAGCGGGAATTTCTTCAGGCTGAGTGAATTTGTTTATTTCTTGAAGCTTTAAAGAAGATTGTTCTTTCTCTGGGGAAATACTTTTTATAAACCTCCTAGCATTTTTTTGATGCTCTACAATATAATGGTCTATTTTTTCAATAGTAGTTTGTACTGATGCTGGAAGCACAGCTAAAGGTGGTACGTCGCCTAAAGGGCAGGGTATAAGGTAAAGTTTTCCTTTTTCGGGCCTCATTATTGTTATTATTGAGTTATTAATTTTATGACAACAGCTTGTTCTTTTTCAGAAGTTATTTTCCTGAGGTATATGCCAGAATTCAAACTTGATATGTTCATTTTCTTATTGTCAGAAAGTACGTTTTCTTCAAATTAGGTAAGATTGAGTGTTATTAATTATTATCGTTAAATATTAATAACTACTAAGAGGCTTGAAGCGTCTATTAAAGTTTATTAGCAATTACTTCGCAAGCTTCATCTAGCATTTTGTAAACATTATCAAAGCCTGAATCTCCTCCGTAATAGGGATCTGGAACATCTACATTTTCTCCAGGGAATATTTCGTTTAAAATAAGTTTTACCTTACTTCTATGCTCGACATTTTTCGCAAGATCCAACACGTTTTCTTTGTTGGAATTATCCATAACGTATATGTGGTCAAACTCATCAAAATCATTAAGGCTGAATTGTCTTCCGCGTTGATCGGTTATGTCTAAATTATTTTTTTTAGCAACTGCAATACTTCTGCTGTCTGGTTTACTACCTACATGCCAGCTACCAGTACCTGCTGAGTCTACAATTACCTTTGACGAATCAACTTTAGATTTTAAAATGCCTTCGGCTAAAGGAGACCGGCAAATATTGCCTAGACATACCATTAAAACTTTTGTTTTTGCCAAAATGAAAATTTAAAGATTTGTAAAATAAAGTAAACGATTATTTGCTTAATTCTAAATGAGAACTAAATTATAAAGTCAACTTTTTGTTTAGATCTTCAACATACTTACGGAACTGCTTATCGGTGCTAGAAAGATTATCAACAGTTTTACATGCGTGTAATACAGTTGCGTGATCTCGCTGACCTATTTGTGAGCCGATAGAAGCTAGTGATGCTTTGGTTAGTTTTTTAGCAAAGAACATCGCTAATTGTCTAGCTTGTACAATATGTCTTTTTCGTGTTTTAGACTGAAGCGTGCTTACATCCATTTGGAAATAATCACTAACTACTTTTTGAATGTACTCTATAGAAACTTCACGCTTGGTGTGTTTCACATAGTTGTCAACAATCTTACGAGCAAGATCAATTGTAATTTCTTTTTTGTTGAATGATGAATGAGCAATTAAAGAAATAATAGCCCCTTCAAGTTCACGTATGTTGGTTTTAATGTTGTTTGCCAAAAACTCTATAATGTCTTCAGGCATATCAACACCATCACGGTATAATTTACTCTTTATAATTGCAATTCTTGTGGCGTAATCTGGGTGATTTAATTCTGCAGATAATCCCCACTTAAAGCGTGATAGTAATCGCTGTTCGATATCAATCATATCTACAGGTGCCTTATCACTTGTTAAAATAACCTGCTTTCCATTTTGGTGTAAATGATTGAAAATATGGAAGAAAACATCTTGAGTTCCAGCTTTACCCGAAAGCAGTTGAATGTCGTCAACTATTAATACATCTATTATTTGATAGAAGTGAATAAAGTCGTTTCTATTATTTTTAGTAACAGATTCTATATATTGTTGTGTGAATTTTTCAGCAGATATATACAGAACAGTTTTTTCTGGATATTTATCTTTTATGTCAACACCAATAGCGTGTGCTAAGTGAGTTTTTCCTAAACCTACCCCTCCAAATATCAACAGTGGGTTAAACGATGTTCCTCCTGGTTTGTTTGCTACTGCTAAACCTGCAGAGCGTGCCAAACGATTAGACTCTCCTTCTAGGAAGTTTTCAAAGTTGTAATTAGGATTTAATTGAGATTCAATCTTAACATTTCTAATTCCAGGAATTACAAATGGATTTTTTAATTCAGGACTTTTATTTTTTAATGGTACATCAATTTCTTGTGATCGTAAATTGCTGCGGTTGGCACTAGGAATTTTTTCAGTAAAGGGTTGCTTATTGCCATATGTATTTTCCATACGGATTATATAAACCAACTTGGCGTTCTTACCTAATTCTTTGGTAAGAGCAACTTTTAAAATTTTCACATAGTGCTCTTCTAGCCATTCGTAAAAAAACTTACTTGGCACTTGTATGCTGAGAGAGCAGTCAGCTAATTTAACGGCTTTAATTGGTTCGAACCATGTTTTATATGCTTGAGAAGAAATGTTGTCTTCTATAAAAGCCAAGCAGTTATTCCAAACCGATTCCGCAGTCTTGCTCATAATTTAATCTTGAATAATTTATTTTTAATTTTAGATGTGGCTAAAAAATAACGGATGGAGAGTTTCCGACCTATTTCCTAACAGTGCAAATATGTGAACAAAATAGTTATAAAAAAAACCACTTTGGGGTTGAAATATTCAATTTTTTTCGTCATACTCCACTTTCGATAAAGCTACAAAAAACTTTTATCAAACACTCACATATTTGCAAGAAGGCAGTTGTAAAAATAAGAAAGCGCTATTAAAAAATTAATTAGTTGCTTGTTTTATTTTACTTAGATAAGTTTTAGGTTTTAATAGAACTAAACGGAAAGACTTATAAGCAGTGGGATTTGTTTTAAATTGCTGGTTATAAGCGCGATAACTGTTTATGTTTTTCAGGCAATTGTTAAACATATTTTGCGGAAAAATTATTCGAAATTAATTTCTTTTTCCTGAAAAAATAAAGTTTCTGTTTTCAATTAATTTTTGAAATTTATAATCAATCTAAACTGTTTTAAAATTGATAAATTTAATTCGTGATTTTAAAAAAAGAAGCATTAAAATTTAAGCAGGTTTTTGAAATCTACAATTGGATGTTTAAACTTTAAATTGTTGATAAAGGTTGTTGAAAAGTGCAATAATTTTATCGGTTATTTTAAGACGCCTTAATTTAAAAATCATCAAATGTAATATCAGATATTAGTTTTTCTGATACTATTCTTGTTTATCTTCTTCCTTGATGATTTTTACTTTGTATGTATTTTCAAAAAGTTCAAAAATTCTATCTGCATCTTTTTTTCTAACAGAAATTTCGAACTCACAATTCAGTTCAAGTTTCTGATTTACGATTTTGATGTTTTCGTCTTTTAAAATTCGCATTACAGTATTCATTTCAGGATATTCACATTGTACAAAAAAGATTTCGTCTATAGTTTTAGTGTGAATTCGGCAAGTTTCTAATGCCATTTGCGCAGTAGTTTTATACGCTTGTATTAATCCGCCCACCCCAAGCTTTGTTCCGCCAAAATAGCGCACAACTACCACCAATATATTAGTAACATCAAAAGATTGCAATTGACCGTATATTGGCATTCCAGCGCTATTTGAAGGTTCCCCATCATCATTTGCGCGATAATGTTCGTAGCTTTTGCCTAACTGCCAAGCATAACACCAATGTCGTGCACTGTAGTGTTGCTTTTTAAGATCTTCTAAATGCTCTTTAATTATTTCTTCTGAAGTAACAGGAAAAGCATAGCCAAAAAACTTACTTCCTTTCTCTTTGTAAAGAACTTCTTCCGATGGTTTTAAAATGGTTTTATATGTGTCTTTTTCCGTTTCCAAAAGTGTGTTTTTAATTTTTAAACTACCATTTTTCCAAAGCTATAAATAATATACTTAGCACAGCCAACCCAATTCCAATCCAGTTTTTTCTCAATAACTTTTCCTTAAAAAGTAAAATACCTAACATTGTTGAAGTCATTACAATCGCAACGTTATTTACAGTAAAAACTCCAGAGCTTTCAAGTATATTGCTGCGTAGTGCTTCAACTAGAAAGTAAACGGAAAAGTAGTTTGGAATACCTAAAGCAATTCCACCAAATAGGTTTTTAAATTCAAACTTAAAACTTCCTTTAACTAATTGAAATATTAGTATTGCAAATCCAATAAGGCCTGCCATGGCATAAATTGTTGCTGAAAATATTGGGATATCGTTTTTAGCAATAAACTCGCCTTCTAAATATTTGATAGTTGTGTCTATGGTGCCACTCCCTAAAAATACCAGAACAGGAAAAATAAAATTTGATAATTTTATTTTAATTCCATCTTTAGTTTTAATAGAAGCTAGGTACACAGCAACTAAAGCGAGGATAATTCCAATAATTTTAAAAAACCCAAGACTTTCTTTATAATATAATAACCCGAATAGAATTGGGATAACTACACTCATTTTTGTAGCTACTGAAACCACCGAAAGTCCACTGCGTTGTGTTGTTATCGCCATTAGGTTGAAAACCAAAATAAATAATCCACCTAAACCAAGGGCAAATGGAAACCATTCAAATTGTGGTACTTCAGAAAATTTTATTGAATTTTTTTGAAGGATAATTCCGCAGATACAAGCAGTAACATAATTAAACGTAAGGGCTTGAAAAGTATTGATTTTAAAACGTGAAAAAAGCTTAAAAACCACAAAAATCATTGTGGAAGAAAGTATGCTAAAGAGAAGCGCTATCAAATGCTAGGGTTTTTAAATATTCTTAATGTATCTTCCTTTATCATTTTTTCCGAAGAAATATCACCTTTAAAAAGAGGGGCCTTTATTCCTTCGCTAAAAGTGTTGTTTCCTGTAAAAACATACGCTTCATCCCAAAGTGACGCGTCGATGAATGCTTGTAAGGTATTTGAACCTCCTTCAATGATTACAGATTGAATATTGTTTCTGAAAAGAACATTACAGATTTGTTGTGGGATATTCTTTTTGAAATCTAATTTCTCAAATTCAATATTATCTGAAATTTTGCTCTCTTTATTGTTAAAAACAATAGTTTTTACATTCGCATCAAAAACTGAAACATCTGGCGAAATTTTTAAGGTTCTATCGATAATAACTCGCACTGGATTTTTGCCATGCCAATCTCTTACTGTGAGTGTTGGATTGTCTTCTAAAACAGTATTAGTGCCGACTAAAATTGCCTGTTCTTCAGCTCGCATTTTATGCACAATTTGTCGTGAAAATTTATTTGTAATCCAGACTGGTTTTTTTTCATTTCGTGTTTCGCTCTTTGGGGCGATAAAGCCATCCGTTGTTTGCGCCCACTTCAAGAAAATATAAGGTCTTTTTTTGGTGTGAAACGTAAAAAACCGCTTGTTAAGTTCGTTACATTCCTTGTCTAAAATTCCAACAATCACTTCGCATCCAGCTTCTATAAGTCTTTTAATTCCACGGCCGGCAACTTGAGGGTTAGGGTCTAAGCTCCCAATTACAACTTTTTTAATCCCAGATTCAATTATTAGATTGGCGCAGGGTGGAGTTTTTCCAAAATGACTGCAAGGCTCTAGACTTACATATATTGTAGCATCTTTTAAGAATTCTCGATTTTCTATGCTTTTTAAGGCGTTAACTTCAGCGTGTGGTTGTCCTGCTTGATAATGCCAGCCTTCGCCAATAATCTTATTATTGTGTACAACAACGCTTCCCACTAACGGATTTGGATAGGTGGTTCCTAGTCCGTTTTTAGCGAGTTGTATACATCGCAACATATATTTTTCGTGTATCTTCACAGCGTAAAAATACAAGGTTTTAATTAGAATGAACACACCAATTATCCGACTTATTAAAAAGAGTGATAATCTTCAAATTGCCAAAGTAATACGTGCTATTTTGGAGGATTTCAACGTGCCAAAAGTTGGTACCGCCTATGCTGATACTGCTTTAGATTGTATGTATGAAACCTATAACAAACCCAAAACTGCATATTTTGTAGTTGAAGTAAATAATAAAGTAATTGGAGGCGCGGGAATTGCTAAATTGGATAATTTTGACGGAAACGTTTGTGAACTTCAAAAAATGTATTTTTTACCCGAAGCAAGAGGAAGAGGTATTGGGAAGCAAATGATGGAAGTATGTTTGTCAAAAGCGCGGGATTTTGGTTATGAGGAAATATATCTCGAAACTATGGAATATATGACCCAAGCTCAGAAACTTTACAAACAATCGGGATTTGAATATATTGAGGCTAGAATGGGGGATACGGGACATTATTCTTGTCAAGTACATATGTTGAAATCGTTGTAAATTCCATATAATTATCAAAATTCAATTTCAAGTAAAAATTAAGACAGCTTTTGAAAATTTCAGAATTAAAAAATTACTTTCACGAACAACTTTCAGGACTTTATCCTTCGGAAGAAATTCAATCTTTTTTTTATATACTTTCTGAAGAATACCTTAATCTTTCTCGGGTTAATATTGCTTTAAATCCCGAAACAGAAGTCTCAGCAAACGATTATGATAAGTTTCAAATTGCGCTTTTTAAACTTAATAATCACGAGCCTATTCAATATATAATAGGAGAAACAGAATTTTATGGACTTCCATTTAAAGTGAATAAATATACATTAATTCCCCGTCCAGAAACAGAGGAGTTAATAGATTATATAATTTCTAATCATAAAACCACCACTCAGCATTCTGAACCCACTTCTATACTTGACATAGGCACAGGGAGTGGTTGTATTGCTGTTTCTTTGGCTAAAAACCTTTCAAATGCTAAAGTGTCTGCTTTGGATATTTCAGAAAAGGCAATACAGGTCGCAACTGAGAATGCAGAAATTAATAATGTAAAGGTTGATTTTTTTCAAACCGATATTATAAAAGTAACAGCACTTCCAGAACATTACGATATTATAGTTTCCAATCCACCTTATGTGCGGGAATTGGAAAAAGAAATGATGCAGGAAAATGTTTTAAGGCATGAGCCGGATTCTGCGTTATATGTGACTAACAGTGATCCATTGCTGTTTTATAGATCAATTTCACGCTTAGCAAAAATACATTTAAAGCCTGGCGGAAAACTATTTTTCGAGATTAATGAGTACCTTGCTGATGAAATGATACAGCTTTTAAAGGATGAAGGATTTAAAAAAATAGAGGTGAAAAAGGACATTTTTGGGAAAGATCGCATGATGAAGTGTTTTAAGTAGTCTACTTAGAATTCGATGCTTTAGCGCAAAAAGCCATTATAACCGAGCAAAGAGATTTGATTATGAATAAACTTGAAAAAATATGTGTTTTCTGTGGAAGCAGTGAAGGTAATGATCTTGCAATAACTGCTGCTGCTGAAAAACTAGGAAAAATATTCGTTGAAAGAAATATAACATTGGTATATGGAGCTGCGAAGATTGGCGTGATGGGAGTTATAGCAAAAAGCGTTTTGGATAACAAAGGAAAGGTAATGGGGATAATTCCAAACTTTTTAAAGAAAAAGGAAGTTGTTCACCTAGGACTTACTGAGCTCATAACTACCGATAATATGCATCAACGCAAATTAAAAATGCAGGAAAATAGCGATGGTTTTATTGCACTACCTGGAGGAATGGGAACTTTAGAAGAGCTTTTTGAAATTATTACTTGGCTTCAGCTTGGTTTGCATTCAAAACCAATTGGGTTATTAAATGTCAATGGTTTTTACAACGATCTTGTAAAAATGCTGGAAACCATGGTGCGTAAAGGATTCCTTTCTATGGATAATTACAATTTGCTTTTAGTAGATTCTAATCCTCAGCAACTTCTTAATAAAATGGAGAAATTTAAGCCTACAGATCAGCCAAAATGGTTGAATGAAGATAGAACGTAGGGATTGTCTATATCAAAGTTGTTCTTTAATTTAAGGTTTTATGAATGAATTAGAAGAGTTTTGCTTTTTTCGATGTGTAAAATAGGTCTCTTCTCTTTTATAATAGTGCTTTAGTTTTATATTTGTTCTATGAATATTGAACAGCAAATTACATCGCTTCGAAACGAGTTAAGAGAGCATAACTACAACTACTACGTGCTTGATAATCCAACTATTACCGATTTTGAATTTGATCAAAAACTGAAACAACTTCAAGATTTAGAAAAAGCACATCCAGAATTTCACGATCCAAATTCGCCAACATTAAGAGTTGGTGGTGAAATCACTAAAAATTTTAAAACCATTCCGCATACTTTCAGAATGTATTCTTTGGATAATTCTTATTCAAAAGAAGATTTAGAGGATTGGGAAAAGCGTATTGAAAAAATGGTGGATGGCAATGTGGAATTCACTTGTGAGCTAAAGTACGATGGAGCTTCAATAAGTCTTACTTATGAAGATGGTAAGCTTGTAAAAGCTGTTACTCGTGGTGATGGTTTTCAGGGGGATGATGTTACGGCAAATGTAAAAACCATACGTTCTGTTCCTTTACAATTAAAAGGAGATTATCCGCCATTATTTGATATTCGAGGTGAAATTGTTTTGCCTTTTGAAGGTTTTACAAAGATGAATGCCGAAAGAGTAGAAGCAGGAGAAGAACCTTATAGAAATCCACGAAACACCGCATCGGGTAGTTTAAAACTTCAAGATAGTGCCGAAGTGGCAAAACGTCCGTTAGAATGTTTGTTGTATAGTTTAGTGGGGGTAAGGCTTCCTATAAAAACCCAATTTGAGAGTTTAGAAAAAGCAAGACAGTGGGGTTTTAAAGTGCCAACTGAAGCCAAACTGGCAAAAAGTTTGGATGAGGTCTTGGCTTTTGTTAATTATTGGGATATCCATCGCCACGAATTACCTTATGAAACAGATGGGGTTGTTGTAAAAGTTAACAACCTTCAACAACAAGAAGAGCTGGGTTATACAGCAAAATCTCCACGTTGGGCAATGGCTTATAAATTTAAAGCAGAGCAGGTTTCCACGGTTTTAAATCAAATCACCTATCAAGTTGGGCGAACGGGAGCAATTACTCCAGTTGCAAACTTAGAGGCGGTTGAATTGGCTGGAACTATTGTAAAAAGAGCTTCGCTTCACAATGCAGATCAGATTGAAAAACTCGATGTTCGAGAGCGCGATACGGTTTTTGTAGAAAAAGGAGGAGAGATTATTCCGAAGATTATTGGAGTAGATTTTACGCAAAGAGACCCTAATTCGCAGCCCACTCAATATATAAGTGAGTGTCCAGAATGTAGTACACCGTTAGTGCGTACAGAAGGTGAGGCGCAACATTATTGTCCTAATGCTGAAGGTTGCCCGCCTCAAATTATTGGTAGAATTCAACATTTTATCTCGCGAAAAGCGATGGATATAGAAGGATTAGGAGGCGAAACGGTTGCATTGTTGGTAAACAATGGATTGATAAATAACTACGCCGATCTATATCTTTTAAAATCTGAACAAATTATTCCGTTAGAGCGAATGGCGCAAAAAAGTGCCGAGAATATTGTAAACGGGATTGAAGCTTCAAAACAAATACCTTTTGAAAGGGTTCTTTTTGGCTTAGGAATTCGTTACGTTGGAGAAACAGTGGCTAAAAAACTAGCAAAACACTACAAAACGATTGATGCTCTAATTAATGCTTCGGAAACAGATTTAGTTACTGTAGATGAAATTGGAGAGCGTATTGCTCAAAGTGTAGTGTCGTTTTTCGCTTCAGAAGAAAACCTTACTATCATTGAAAGATTGAAAAGCTACGGCGTTCAGCTAGAGATTTCTGCCGACGAACTTGCCAATCAAACAGACACTTTAAACGGACAGGTTTTTGTGGTTTCTGGCGTCTTTACAAAGGTTTCTCGTAATGAGCTCAAAAAGCTAATTGAAGATAATGGAGGGAAAATTTCAAGTTCTATCTCTTCTAAAACAAATTTTGTAGTAGCAGGAGACAATATGGGACCTAGTAAAAGAACCAAAGCTGAAAGCTTAGGTGTGGCAATTATCTCTGAAGACAATTTTCTTGAAATGATTGGCTTTTAGTAGGAAATATAGATTAAAAGTTTTCATAAATAAACCATGTTAAAATTGGAATTAAAAACTTCAAAAATGAATTTCAATTTGAAGGTCTAATAATCCTTAAATATATTATTTTTGAGAGGCAAAATTATGCTTTCAATGCTGAAAAAAATCAAACTTAAATCTTTAAAAAATCAAACTGCAAAAAGCTTAGAATCACGCGATTTTTCTCAAAGAAATACGCCTTTAAAGTCTTTAGGTTTTCTGGTTGATGAGTCTTATTTTGACGACTTTGAAAGATTTTATGATCTTGGAGTCTCCCTTGGTTTGCAAAGAAAAGATATTAGGGTCTTTACTTTTATGGAGACCCGAAAAAAGCTACCCACATTAAGGCAAAACCAAATTACGAATAAAGAGTTTAACTGGAGAGGTGATATTAATAATCAAATAGCTAGAGAATTTCTCGATTTCGATTTTGATGTATTAATTGGGTTTACAAATACGGAAAATGATTTTTTAGATGCCTTAATTGCACAAAGCAAAGCAAAATTTAAAATAGGATTTAATGGAGCAGATGAAAGACTTTTTGACTTGATGTTGGCTGTAGATCCGAAAAATAAAGCTGACTTTAAAGCTGAGGTAACTAAATATTTAAAAATCTTAAAAAAAATATAGGTTGCACTGTAATCTTAATAAATAATAAAACACTAAAATGAAAGAATTAATAGGGACTGGAGTTGCGTTAATCACCCCATTTAAGAGTGATTTTTCGGTTGATGTAGAAGGACTTAAAAATGTAGTAAACTTCAATATTGATAATGGTATCGATTACTTAGTAGTTCTTGGAACTACAGCAGAAAGTGCGACCTTGTCTAAAGAAGAGAAGCAGTTGGTTATTGATACCGTAGTTTCTATAAATAACGGAAGACTTCCTTTGGTAATAGGCATTGGAGGTAACAACACTAAAGAGGTTATTGCTGAAATGAATAAACGTGATCTTTCTGCTTTTACTGCAATACTTTCAGTGTCTCCTTTTTACAACAAACCAACGCAGGAAGGAATTTATCAGCATTTTGCTGCCATAGCAAAAGAAGCTCCACTTCCTGTGATTTTATATAATGTTCCTGGTAGAACAGCATCAAATATGTTGCCTGAGACTGTAGTTCGTTTGGCGAATGATTTTGATAAAATTGTGGCGATTAAAGAAGCTGCGGGAGATATTGTTCAGGCTATGAAATTGATTTCTGGCTGCCCAAAAGATTTCTTAGTTATTTCTGGCGACGATATGATTACCTTGCCTATGGTGCTTGCTGGTGGTGCTGGAGTTATATCGGTTATAGGAGAAGGATTTCCAAAAGAATTTTCAAAAATGGTGAAGCTTGGTCTTGATAAAAAAGTAGATGAAGCTTATGAAATTCACTATAAAATTACTCCTGCAATCGATTATATTTTTGCAGAAGGAAACCCAGCTGGAATTAAAGCTGTATTCCAAAAATTAGGAATTTGTAATGATACTGTAAGGCTACCCCTAGTTGGTGTAAGTGATGGATTGAGAGCCAAAATAGATTCTTTCGTTCAGGATTTCTAGTACTCTAAGAATTCGGTATTGCGTTAAATTTTTCAAAAGGTGTGCAAATAATAGCTTTTAGGGCAATAATTTAGCGTAATAATAAGTTTTGTTGAATCCCGTTTAATTGCCTATTTTTGCACGATGTTTTTTAAGCCCATGAGATTACCTTTTTTTATAATACTTTGTCTTACAATTTTACTTTCATCTTGTAGCCAATACCAAGAGGTGTTGCGTAAGGATGATATTGGTAAGAAATACGCTTTTGCAGATTCGCTCTATCAAATGGGTAAATACCGTAAAGGTTTAAAATTGATGGAACAAATTGTTCCGTTATATAGAGGTAAACCACAAGGTGAAAAACTAATGTTTATCTATGCAAATACGTATTACAACTTAGAAGATTATTACCTTGCTGGTTATCAGTTTGAGCGTTTTACCCAAGCTTATCCACAAAGTGATAGTGTTGAGGTTGCATCGTTTAAATCGGCAAAAAGTTTTTACGAACTTTCACCTAGGTTTTCATTAGACCAAAGAGACACTCATAAAGGGTTGGAAAAACTTCAGGAGTTTATAAACACATATCCAAACTCTGATAAGAGAATGGAGGCTAACGAACTTGTTGCCGAATTGCGTGAAAAACTTGAGAAAAAAGAATTCAAAACTGCAGCACAATATCTACATGTAGAGGATTACAAGTCTGCAATTGAAGCTTTCGATAACTTTATAACAGATAATCCTGGATCTATTTATAGAAGAGAAGCATTTTTTAATCGTTTCGTTTCAGCTTATAAACTTGCAATAAATAGTATTCCAAGTTTGGTACAAGAGCGATTAGATATTGCAAAAGGGCACTATAAAAATTTTATGAAATATTACAAGGATACAGATTTAGCCTCTGAAGCTGTTGAAATATATGAAGATATAGAGCGCAGAACTGTAACCGAAGAAACAACACCTACTATTTAATTAATTTACTATGGATATTAAAAACTCAGAAGCACCTGTTAACACTGTCACTTTAGACAAAAACTTAATTGATGCTCCAACAAACAACATTTACGAAGCTATTTCTATTATTTCGAAAAGAGCTACGCAAATAAACGGCGATATTAAGAAAGAGCTTTTAGAAAAACTAGATGAGTTTGCAACTTATAACGATAGTTTAGAGGAGATTTTTGAAAACAAAGAACAAATAGAGGTTTCAAAATTCTACGAAAGATTGCCAAAACCACACGCTTTAGCAGTGCAGGAATGGTTAGAAAATAAAATTTACTACAGAAATACTGCTGATGAAGTAGTAGAGTAAAAGTGTAAAAGAAATAGCTCAAAGTTGAAAATTATTTTAGCTTTGAGCTATATATTTATAATCTGAAAAATTAGATAATGTCTGTTTTGAACCGGAAAAATATCTTGCTTGGCATTACCGGCGGGATTGCCGCGTACAAAGCAGCTTTTTTAGTTAGGCTTCTTGTGAAAAAGGGAGCTAACGTAAAAGTAGTAATGACTTCTTCTGCAAAAGAATTTGTTACACCTTTAACGCTTGCCACGCTTTCTAAAAACGAAGTGTTTTCTTCTTTTACAAATGAAGAAACTGACACCGAAAGCAATCGTGAAGCACAGTGGAATAACCACGTTGAGTTAGCACTTTGGGCAGACTTGATGTTGATTGCACCAGCTACTGCAAATACACTTTCTAAAATGGCAAATGGAGGCTGCGATAATTTGTTACTCGCTTGCTATCTTTCTGCAAAATGTCCTGTCTATTACGCTCCGGCAATGGATTTGGATATGTATCAGCATCCAACTACAAATCAAACTTTTGAAAAATTAGAAAGTTTTGGGAATATTCAGATTCCTGCGGCTTTTGGTGAACTTGCGAGTGGGTTAGTAGGTCAAGGAAGAATGGCAGAGCCTGAAGACATTGTTTCTTTCTTAGAAAATGATATTCTTGGAAAGCTTCCACTTCGGGGTAAGAACATTTTAATCACTGCAGGTCCAACCTATGAAGCTATTGATCCTGTTCGATTTATAGGAAATCACTCTAGCGGGAAAATGGGGTATTCCATTGCCGAAACAGCAGCGGAATTAGGTGCTGAGGTTGTTCTGATTTCTGGACCATCTGCATTAAAGCTGGAGAATGATTTTGTAAAATTAATTCGTATTACTTCGGCAGAAGAAATGTATCAAGCGGCTCACAAATATTTTGATACAAGTGATATCGCAATACTAAGTGCAGCAGTTGCAGATTACAGACCCGCAGAAGTTTCTTCAGAAAAGATTAAAAAGAAAACGGATAATCTTACAATAGAACTTACAAAAACAAAAGACATACTTGCTTCACTTGGTGCGATTAAGAAAAAGCAATTTCTAGTTGGATTTGCATTGGAAACTCAAAACGAAGAAGAAAATGCAAAATCGAAACTCAAAAAAAAGAATTTAGATTTAATTGTGCTAAATTCGCTACGAGATAAAGGTGCTGGTTTTAAATCGGACACCAATAAAGTTACTTTAATAGCTAAAGACAATAAAATGTTGCCTTTCCCTGTTAAACCTAAAAAAGAAGTAGCTAAAGATATTTTAGAATATATTATAGAAAACATCCATGCGTAAACTATTATTTTTTATACTATGCACCGCAATTATAGTTCCTGCAACTGCGCAAGAATTAAATTGTACGGTAACTGTTGATGCTGAAAAAACAGGACAACCAAACCTTCAGGTTTTTAGCACACTACAGAGTCAATTACTTGAGTTTATAAACAATACAAAATGGACAGATAAAGTTTATAAAAACCAAGAAAGAATTGATTGTAATATGACCTTGGTGATCAATAGTTACGAAGGTGAGACTTTTAGTGGAACACTTCAAATACAATCTTCAAGACCTGTTTATGGATCTACTTATGACAGTCCTGTTTACAACTATTACGACAAGCAGGTTTCTTTTAGATATAAGGAATTTGAACCATTAGCGCTTAATCTTAACTCATTCGATTCTAACCTTATTTCGGTTATTGCATTTCACGTTTATACAGTAATCGGGCTTGATGCCGATACGTTTAGCCCTGAAGGAGGAAAGCCTTATTTTGAAATCGCTAAACAAATAACGAGTACTGCAGCTTCTAGTAGTTATTCTGGATGGAAAGCTACTGATGGTAACCAAACAAGATATAGTTATAACGATGCTTTATTATCTTCTGTTTATAAAGATTTTCACGATGCAATGTATATGTATCACCGTGAAGGAATGGATAAAATGGAGTCTAATCAATTAGAAGGGAAAAAAGTTATAGCCGATGCTATTAATAGATTAAAAGGAATTAGCGATAGACGTCCAAATTCGTATTTAGTTCGTACTTTCTTTGATGCAAAAACCGATGAAATTCAAGCTGTTTTCAGTGGAGGTCCAAAAGTTGATATTACTAAACTAGTAGAAAACTTAAATAGACTTGCCCCTACAAAACGCAGCAATTGGTCTGAGATTAAGTATTAACTTCAACGTTAAACTACATACGGTTAAACGCGAGAATATTAGTTCTTACTTAATCTAACCTCTTAACTTCTCACTACTTAATTTTAATGTCATACATTTAAAATATGTTAACTACCCTTGCCATAAAAAACTATGCGCTTATTGAAGATATACGTGTAGATCTTCAAAAGGGATTAACTATTATAACTGGTGAAACTGGAGCAGGAAAGTCGATACTTCTAGGTGCTTTAGCCATGCTTCTTGGTAAAAGAGCAGATTTAAGCAACATAAAAGATTCTTCAAAAAAATGTATAATTGAAGGTCATTTTTCAGTTGAAAATTATGACTTACAATCCATTTTTGAAGAAAATGATTTAGATTACGACTCTCATACTATTATTCGAAGAGAGATTTTGCCTAGTGGTAAATCAAGAGCATTTGTCAATGATACTCCAGTGGCTTTATCTCAACTTCAGGCCTTATCACCATATTTAATAGATATTCATAGTCAACACGAAACTTTAGAAGTGGTTTCTGAAAGTTTTCAGATGGAGGTGATAGATGCTTTGGCTGGAAATGATGAATTATTAAACACTTACCAATCACAGTTTTCAGACTATAAAAAAGTTTCAGAAAAACTAACGGTGCTAAAACACCAAAAGGAAGAAGCTGCTAAAGAATTAGATTACAATAGTTTTCTCTATAACGAATTACAGCAAGCAGGTCTTGATAAAATCGATCAAGCAGAATTGGAAGAAGAGTACGAAACTCTTAATAATGCCGAATCTATTCAAGAAGCGTTTATTACTGTTAATCAGTTGTTAGACCAAGAGCAAATTGGTTCAATTTCTACAGCTAAAGAAGCTCGAGTAGTATTAGGAAAAATTAAAGAGTATTCAACATCATTTGAAAGTTTATGGGAGCGTTTAAACAGCGTTATTCTCGAACTTGAAGATATAGGAGCTGAAGCAGCAAATACTTCAGAAAAAATTGAAGCTAATCCTGAAGAACTTTTTAGGATAAATGAAAAATTACAAACACTATATAAACTTCAGCAAAAACACGCTGTTGCTACGGTCGCAGAATTAATTGTGATAGAAAAAAATCTTGAAGAAAAAGTAAATACGACTTTAGGATTAGATGCTGAAATTGAAGACTTAGAAAAGCAAATATCTACGCTTCGATCTAAAGCTTTACAAACTGCAAATTCGCTCCATAGTAAAAGAGAAAAGGCTATTCCGGTTTTAAAGAAAAAGCTTGAAGAAACACTAGTTCCTTTAGGTTTGCCGAATGCACAATTTAAATTTGAGCTTGTGGCTTCAGAAACTTTTAAAGGGAGTGGGACCGATTCATTACAGTTGTTGTTTACTGCAAATAAAGGTTTAGCATTTGGCCCCTTGAGAAAAGTTGCTTC
This sequence comes from Aequorivita sp. 609, assembly GCF_014212065.1. Classification (NCBI taxonomy): domain Bacteria; kingdom Pseudomonadati; phylum Bacteroidota; class Flavobacteriia; order Flavobacteriales; family Flavobacteriaceae; genus Aequorivita; species Aequorivita sp. 609. Next base: position 428,562 of record NZ_JACJVM010000006.1, read on the forward strand.
AGGTGGTGAAATGAGTAGAATAATGCTTGCAATAAAAGCAGTACTAGCATCATATAAAAAACTGCCAACCATTGTTTTTGATGAGATAGATACTGGAGTTTCGGGAGAAGTAGCTAATAAAATGGCAGTTATAATGCGAAATATGGGTGATAAAATGCAGTTGATTAGTATTACGCATTTACCGCAAATAGCAGCAAAAGGTGAACAGCATATTAAGATTTACAAGGAAGATGTAAAAAATATAACAACTACTCATCTTAAGGTATTAAATACAGATGAACGAATTGTAGAAATTGCCCAAATGCTTGGTGGCAAAAAAGTAACCGAAGCAGCGATGGCTAATGCCAAAGAATTATTGAATTAAAATGTATCTTTACGATTCAAAGTGTGTACTTTTATATTAGCATTACACTATTATATATTGATAACTATTAACATTTAAAATATGTCTTATAATTTACTTAAAGGAAAGCGTGGAATCATCTTTGGAGCTCTTGACGAAAATTCTATAGCATGGAAAACTGCTGAGCGCGTACATGAAGAAGGTGGGAGCTTTGTGCTTACTAACGCGCCTATCGCTCTGCGTATGGGCCAAATAAAAGAACTTGCTGAAAAAACAAATTCTGAGGTTATTCCAGCAGATGCAACAAACTTGGAAGACCTTGAGAATCTAGTTACTAAGGCAACTGAAATTTTAGGCGGTAAATTAGATTTCGTATTGCATTCAATAGGGATGTCGGTAAACGTTCGAAAAGGTAACCATTATACAAATCAGAATTACGACTTTACGCATAAAGGATGGGATATTTCGGCCGGTTCATTTCATAAAACTATGCAAGTGTTATATCAGAAAGATGCTATGAATGAGTGGGGTAGTATTATTGCGCTAACCTATATGGCATCCCAGCGTGTGTTTCCAGACTATAATGATATGGCCGACAATAAAGCGTATTTAGAGAGTATTGCGCGTAGTTTTGGGTATTTCTTTGGGCGTGATAAAAAGGTGCGTGTAAACACAATTTCTCAATCTCCTACTCCAACTACAGCTGGACAGGGAGTAAAAGGTTTTGATGGCTTTATGAGCTATGCTGATAAAATGTCGCCATTAGGAAATGCAACTGCTCTTGACTGTGCAAATTATACGGTAGCAATGTTTAGCGATCTTACTAAAAGAGTAACCTTACAGAACTTGTATAACGATGGTGGTTTCTCTAATATGGGAGTAAGCGATGCCGTAATGGAAGCTTTTGTTGAAAGGAAATAAAAATTCTAAATTTTTAACGAAATCATCAATCCTGTGCAATTTACTGTACAGGATTTTCTTTTTGTCATCAAATTTGTTATTGTATCTTTTGTTTGTTAACAATTTTTTAAATACATTTAAAGTATTATTAACTAAATACTTATCAAATTATGAAGAAAAGTACTCTCATTGGGTGCTTCATCGGCTTGCTTGCGCTTACGATGAATGCCCAGGTTACTCAGCCTTCTACTTCGACGACCGTTACCGGTACCACGAAGACAGAAGTCCAGAAAAAATCCAACTCCTCCATACAGGATTTGTTGGTAAGGTATAATAATGTCGGGAAGTATAATGGTTCTATTTCCGATCATTTTACGACAGAGGAGCAGCAAATGTTGCGTTCCTATTTTAAAGCTCAAAATAGCACTACAAATAGTGTAAGAGGTGTAAACTCAAATATCAGTTCTGATGCACCGAATAGTCTTTTAGAATTATCAAGATTAAATGGTACGGTAAACACGAATCCATTTTACCAAAGATCTTCTAATAACGGTAATTCTGCAAGAATATCGGATGCGCCACTTACACTTTCAGAACAGGCCATTGCAAATGGCTATGTTGGCAATAATCCGAGATATCAAAACGCTATTGCCCTTACATCTTTAGAGCAAGCAGAGATCTTAGCTGCTGAAGCTGCTGCACAGCAAAGAAGTACTCCTAATTTTAACGTTCAAAATCAAGCGATTCAAAACAGAGTTTTATCTCAAATTGTACCTACTGCAGGTGCAACTGAAACTTTTGCAGTAGTACCAGGGGATTTCTTTTATGACCCATCTGATGGTACGACTGGAGGACCGGGTGGTGATTGTTCTACTACCTCCTCAGGAGATCCTGGTGATTATCCTAACTGTGGTTGTGCTACAGTTACTACATTGACAGGTGCTGATCTTTCTGTAGAATTTTTATCGTTTAGAGTATTTGGAAATTTTGATTACTTAAATATTTATGATGGTCCAGACACAAGTTCACCTCAAATTTACGATAGCAACTTAAATAGCGATACAGATGAGCTTGCAGGGATGATAGCTGCAAATGGATCAGCTGTATTTACATCTACAACTGGTGCTTTAACTTTTGAGTTTTATGCCACTTCAGTAGTAAATACTTGTGGATGGGAAGTTGAAGTTCTTTCTGGTGGAGGAGGAGGATCTTTTCCTGCTCCATATTGTGGACCATTAGAATTTAACAATGGTGTAGAGCCTATTACCTTAGTCGAGGTAGCAGGAATTAGTAATGTTTCCGATGCTACGATTGATGGATCTCCTGCACATGAAGATTTTACTGCAATTAGCGGTGATATGGAAGAAGGAATGTCTTATCCAATTGCCTTAGAAGGTAATACAGGTGGAAGTTTTACAAATAGTTTTACTGTATTTATAGATTGGAATCAAGACGGCATTTTGGATAATGCCAGTGAAAGATATGAAATAGGGACTATAGTTGGTTCTAATGGTACAGACGGACAACAAGCCACAGGGACTATTGATGTGCCAGCTGGGGTTCTTGAAGGTCCAACTAGAATGCGAGTTATAAAGAAATTCTTACCTAGTTATGCACCAGATTCATGTGATCCAGGTTCAAGCTATGGACAAGCCGAAGACTATACTATTAATGTAACTGCTGCAGGTGGTGGTGGAACAGGAGGTCCTTGTGCTACTACAGGCCCGAGTAACGGTTTTGAAAACGGAAAGAGTTTCCTTAAAAATTTAGGACGTATTGTTGCTCATGACTTAACTGTCGTTGACGGTGAGAATATGACTTTAGAGTCAATTACAATAACAGCATTTATTGGAGCTCAAGGTTCTGGAGTTAATGCTGATAATGTTGATGTATTTATTTACGCAGACGATGGTTCTGGCGCTCCTGGAGCATTAATTACTTCGCAAACAAACTTAGTTCCAGATTCACAAACAGTTATTGGAAGTAACTTTGGATTTGATGCTTGGAGTGTGGTACTTGATATAGCTGATGTTGATCTGCCTGGACAAAATGGTGCAGATACTACTTATTGGATAGGTTTATCCCTTGAGCCAACAGACGGGAGTAATACTTTTTGGGAAAATTCTACTGCTGGAGTTATTGGATATGGGGAAGCTTATGACGATGGTCTAGGTGGAGGATATGTAATTGATTCAACATTAGAAGGTGTATATACCTTCGATGGTACTTGTGAGCCAATTGGCGGCGGCGGAACAGGAGGTCCTTGTGTTACTACAGGTCCGAGTAATGGTCTTGAAAATGGTAAGAGTTTCCTGAAAAACTTAGGCAGAATTGCGGCTAATGACTTAACTGTTGCTGATGGTGAGAATATGACTTTAGAGTCAATTACAATAACAGCATTTATTGGAGCTCAAGGTTCTGGTGTTAATGCTGATAATGTTGATGTGTTTATTTACGCAGACGATGGTTCTGGCGCTCCTGGAGCATTAATTACTTCGCAAACAAACTTAGTTCCAGATTCACAAACAGTTATTGGAAGTAACTTTGGATTTGATGCTTGGAGTGTAGTACTTGATATAGCTGATGTTGATTTACCTGGACAAAATGGTGCAGATACTACTTATTGGATAGGTTTATCTCTTGAGCCAACAGATGGAAGTAATACTTTTTGGGAAAATTCTACTGCTGGAACTATTGGATATGGCGAAGCTTATGACGATGGTCTAGGTGGAGGATACGTAGTTGATTCAACATTAGAAGGTGTATATAGTTTTGAGGGTACTTGTGAGCCAATTGGTGGCGGTGGTGGACCAGGTCCATTAACTACCGTATACGGTATTAATAATGGAAACCTAGAATTAATAGGTTTTGGAGTAGCGACGCCTCAGAATACTGAAGTTTTTGGGTCATCTCCAGTAACAGTTAATTTTGAAAATGCGGGTGCAATCGATCCTGCAAATCCAACAACAGGATACGTACTAGACAACGGAGGTGATTTCTTCTCTTTCGATGTTGTTACAGGTATTTATACTGCGCTAGGTAATATTCCTGGAGACTGGGTTGGAATGGAATTCGACCAAACTTCTGGAATCCTCTATGCGCTTGCAGGAAATAGCCTTTATACTGTAGACCCAGTAGCAGTTACCGCTACATTGGTTGGAGCTATGAATATGCCAGCTGCAGACCTTCCGATTGCTCTTGCAATTGACGGTAATGGAGTAGGGTACACGTATGATCTAGTTACTGATACTTTCCACTCAGTAGACCTTGCAACTGCAGCATCAACACCGATTGGTAATATTGGGTTTGTTGCGAATTTTGGACAAGGTATGGCATGGGATCCTACAACTGACACAGTTTATATGGCTGCTTTTAATAGTGATACATTCCAAGCAGAATGGCGTTCAGTAGATTTAAGTACAGGTATGACAACTTTAATTGGTCCTATCGTAACTACTGCAGCTACTACTCAAGTTGCTTGGGCATCTGTAGGAGAGACTTTAGATCCACCTACTTGTCCTGAACCAACATTCCTTAGCGTAACTAACATTACTCCAACGTCTGTAGATTTATCTTGGACTGGCGAACCAAATGCTAGTAATGGTTATATCTGGTACATTTTTGATGCTGGAGCAAATCCAACTACAGATACACCAGTGGTTACAGGTACTACTCCTTCAGGGACAACTTCTGCAACTGCTACAGGTTTAACTAGTGGAATGAATTATGACTTCTACGTTGTTGCAGACTGTGGAACCGTAGATGGCTTGAGTACTCATGCAGGACCTGTTACATTTGCAACCCCACCAGCTTGTGGAGATAAATTCTACGATGATGGAGGTCCAAATGGAGATTATAGCAACTCTGCAAATATTACAACTACAATAGTACCTGATGTTTCTGGTGATGTTGTTACTGTAACTTTCTTATCTTTTGAAACAGAAGCTAATTGGGATGCATTATATGTTTATGATGGACCTGATGCAACTGCTCCTATTATTTCTAGTGGAAATCCTGGTACAACAGGTGGATTCCCTCCAGGAGGATATTGGGGTAGTACTATTCCAGGACCATTCACATCTACACATCCAAGTGGAGCTCTTACCTTCGTATTTATGAGTGATGGGTCATTTGCGTATTCAGGATGGGAAGCTGATATTACATGTGCACCAGTTCCACCACCAAACGATAAGATTGCTAACTCTATTGATGTAGATGAAATAGGATTCCCTTATACAGATCCTCAGGTTAATATGCCTGCAGCTACAACAGAGGATGGTAATCCTAATGGATGTGATCTTACAGGAGCAAACGGTGTATGGTATAACTTTGTGCCAACTGGAGATGGAACTGCAACTGCAACCATCGTAACTCCAGGAGGAGCAAGCTCAGTAACCTTCTATACTGCACCTAACGAAAATGCAGTAGAGACTGATCTTACATTGGTAGACCAAAATACTAACCAATGTGCTCCAGGTACTTCTGCATCTATTAATACTGTTGCAGGTCAAGCATACTATGTTTTTGTATTAAATAATGGTGCTGAAACTGATATAGTAATTGATGGAACCAACTTAGGTATTGCTGACAATACTATTGAAGGTTTCTCTTTCTATCCGAATCCAACTACCACAATATTGAATATGAACAGCGTAGACAACATTGAGTCTGTTGCTCTTTTCAATATGTTAGGACAAAGAGTGATTGATGCCCAAATTAATGCTACGACATCACAATTAGATGTTTCAAGCCTTAGTACTGGTACGTACATTATGCGAGTAACTGCTAATGGACAAACTGGATCTTACAGGGTTATTAAAAATTAAGTTTTAATAGTTTAATTTTATTTAAAGACCACCTGCGAAAGCGGGTGGTTTTTTTTATTTGAGTAACTTTGCCACATGTTGTTAAAATACTCATTTGTTATACCTGTATTTAACCGCCCTCAAGAGGTTAGAGAGCTATTGAATAGTTTAGTTGGACTTGATTACTCAGGTGATTTTGAAATTGTAATAGTAGAAGATGGATCTACAATAACATCGGAAGAGGTGGTTGATGAGTTTTCAGATAAACTCCATATTTCATACTACTTTAAAGAAAACTCTGGCCCTGGAGAATCTCGAAATTACGGTATGCAAAGAGCCAAAGGAAATTATTTTATAATACTAGATTCCGATTGTTTATTACCGACGCATTACCTTACCGCCGTTGATGAATTCTTAAAAAATTCATTTTACCATTGCTTCGGGGGTGCCGATGCAGCGCACCAAAGTTTTACACCACTGCAAAAAGCTATTAATTACACCATGACATCCTTTTTTACAACGGGAGGAATAAGAGGTAGTGAAGTAAGTGTAAACTCTTTTGAACCTAGGAGTTTTAATATGGGAATTTCAAAGGAGGTTTTTGAGAAAACAGGAGGGTACGGTAAAATTCATCCAGGTGAAGATCCTGATTTATCACAACGAATTTTAAAAGCTGGCTACAAAACTGTTTTTCTTCCTAATGCATATGTGTATCACAAAAGAAGGATTTCTTGGAAAAAATTTCATATTCAGGTTAAGAAATTCGGTATGGTAAGACCAATACTGAGCAAGTGGCATCCTTCATCGGCAAAAATCACCTTTTGGTTTCCAACTTTATTTGTGTTATTTACTATAGCGTCAATCTTGGGGTCGCTGTTTTTATCTCCTTATCTTGGTGTACCACTAGTAGGTTATCTTGTATTAATATTGGTTGACTCATCTATTAAAAATAAAAGTGTTTATATTGGTGTTTTATCTGTAGTAGCAGTCTTTATTCAGTTTTTTGGGTATGGTTTAGCGTTTTTAAAATCGAGTTTTTTTATTGGACTTCTCGATAAAAATCCACAAGAGCAATTTCCATCTTTATTTTTTAAGTAACTTTATAAATTAATAATCACTAAATATGTTCAAGGGAATTTTTAGAAACCTTAATAAAAAAAAAGTTAAGCGTTTTTTACTTTTTTTAACCTTAGCAACCATATTTTGGGTTTTTACAAAGTTCAGCAGAGAGTTTACGGCTTCACTAAATACCAAAATTGAATATTCAAATATTCCAGAGACTACAGCTTTATCAGAAAATACAGTTCGAGATATTGATTTTGATCTTACAGCAAATGGATTCGAAATATTGTATTATAAAGTTAAGAAGCCTTCAATAGAAATAAATATCGAAGATTACTTAGAAAACAATAAGTTTAAATTCGAAATACCTAACAAGAACCTCATAGGGTTAATAGGATTAAAATTTGGAAGTAGTAGAGCTATCAAAAACCTCTCCATTGAAGACTTAAAAGTCCAACTAGACCCAATTGTACTTAAAAGCGTTCCAATTAAAGCTTTAAAGTCTATTTCGTATAAAAACGGATTTAAAGCCGTTGATTCATTAAGATTTACGCCCGATTCGGTGTTAATATCTGGACCTAAAAAGCTTATAAGTGAAATAAAATACGTTGAGACAGAGCATATTGAAATTAAAAATGTAGATAGAAATATTTCAAGAAAAGTAGCTATAAGTAAACCATCAAAGGATGTTATTGCTATTAAGCCTCAAGAGGTTACTGCAAATCTCAAAGTAGCAGAATTTTCACAAGGAGAATTTACATTACCGGTAGAAATTGTAAATCTACCGCCTAATATTGAAATTAAATTAGTACCCTCTACAATCACACTAAAATTTGACGTTTCTGTAGATGAGTTTGCCGATCTCACTAAAGATAATTTTAGGGTTGTTTGCGACTATTCAAAAATGAATAAAGAGGGAAAATTTATGATTCCATTTTTAGAATCTAAACCTGAAAATATTTACAATATAGTTTTCGAACCTAAAAAAATTGATCTTTTAATCGTAAAATAAAACAATAGCACAAATGAAAGTAGTTGGACTTACTGGAGGTATTGGCAGTGGAAAAACAACTGTTATAAAAATGTTTGCTGCTTTAGGTGTTCCTGTATATATCGCTGATATTGAAGCGAAAAAACTAACGAATTCTTCCCCCGTTATCCGTGAAAAGCTAATAAAATTACTCGGGAAGGAAGCTTATCAAAACGATAAGCTAAATCGAAAATTCGTTGCGGAAAAGATTTTCAATGATAAAAACTTGTTAGAAGGAGTAAATGCTATTATTCATCCTGAAGTTGGCTTACACTTCGAAAAATGGCAAGAACAACAAACAAGTGATTACGTGATTAAAGAGGCTGCTATTCTTTTTGAAAATGGAAGTTATAAAAATTGTGATGTAGTAATATTAGTCACAGCCCCAGAAGAAGTAAGAATTGCTCGCGTTATGAAACGCGATGGTGTTACAAAAAGCCAAGTAAAAGAGCGAATTAAAAATCAATGGCCTGATTCTAAAAAGAAAGAATTAGCTGATATTATTATCGAAAACATTGATTTAGAAGACACTCAGAATCTAGTAAACCAAATTCATCTCTCCCTTAGTTAAACCCACGTTAAATCTCGCCTTGTCTTTTGTTAACATTTGGTTAAATGAACAAAGAGCTAAATGTTAAAATCTTATTTTTGGGGCTATGAACAAAAAGCTATTTGTTTTACTCATAGCTCTTATGAGCCTTTCATTATTAGGGATAGTTTTTGTACAGGGCTATTGGATTTCCAATGCATATAGTACTAAGGCTGATCAATTTACAATTACTGCAAAGCAAGTGCTTTTGACGGTAGCTAAGGAAATTAAACTAAAAGAAACTGAAGCTTATTACAAGCTTTATATGCCTTATGTAGATAGTATTCAAGTGCCAAATAATGTGAGTTTTACTGAGTTGGCTTATAAGATCCAGAATAAAGCAACCAATGAAACATACATTTTTACCGATGGTATATTAGAGCAAGATTTTAAGCTTTCATCAGGACTATTGAATTTAGATTCTGATACTATTCAGTTTAGAAAGCTAACAAATCGAAAAACTCAAACAAAATTATCATCTGGAATAGATGGAAATACAGTTTCGGAAACACGTGTCGAATCTTTTTCTAGATTAAAGGATTATGAACAAAAGCAATTCGAGAATTTTGTAAGTACGATTAATACACTTACTCCAATTTATAAAAGAATAAGTGTTTCTGAAATAAAGGATTTATTAAATAAGGAATTAAAAGAACGAGGATTAAATACCAAATTCGAATTTGCTGTTTATAGTAATGAATTAGAAACCAAAGTAAGAACTAAAAACTTCAAGTATAATGAAGAAAGCACTTACATGGTTCCGCTCTTTGAAAATAGCAATCAAGCCAGCTACGAGTTATATGTAAACTTTTCAGGTAAAGAAAAGCTTGTTTGGAATAGTATTTTAGGAATGGCAATCCTTTCCTTGGTCTTTACCGCAGTTATTATTCTTGCTTATTCTAGTGCGATTTCTCAAATTTATAAACAAAGACAAATCTCTCAGATTAAGACAGATTTTATAAATAACATGACTCACGAGTTTAAAACTCCAATTGCGACAATTAACCTTGCTTTAGACTCACTAAAGAACCCGAAAGTAAAGGATAATAAAGAGTTTTTAGAGCGTTACTTGGGAATGATAAGAGAAGAGAATAAACGGATGCACGCGCAAGTTGAAAATGTTCTTCGAATTTCAAAACTAGAAAAGAATGAGTTGGACCTGCCAAAAGAACGTGTTAATCTACAAGAAGTAGTAGAGGATGCAATTAGCCACGTAAGCTTAATTGTTGAAGATAGAGGAGGTTATATAAAAACACATTATGGAGCACTTAAATCTGCGGTGTTAGCTAACGAATCGCATTTAACAAATGTTATTGTAAACCTATTAGACAACGCAGTAAAATACTCTGACGACGAACCTAAAATTGATATTTACTCGGAAAACGTAAAAAACAGTGTGATTCTCAAAATCCGTGATCAAGGTACTGGGATGTCGAAAGCAGTACAAAAAAGAATCTTTGAAAAATTTTACAGAGAACATACTGGCGATATACATAACGTAAAAGGACATGGCCTAGGTCTAGCTTACGTAAAACGAATTTTGGATGATCACGATGCCGAAATTTATGTTGAAAGTGAAAAAGGAAAAGGCAGCACATTTATAATAAAATTACACTTAATATCTTAGAATTATGGAAACAGAAAACAAAAAGATCCTTCTAGTGGAAGATGATCCAAATTTTGGAACAGTATTAAAGGACTATTTGGCAATGAATGATTATAACGTTACTCACGCCAAAAACGGGATGGAAGGTTTCGAAAAATTTAAAAAAGACGATTTTGATCTCTGCATACTTGACGTAATGATGCCTTATAAAGACGGATTTACATTAGCGAAAGAAATTCGTGAAAAAAACGAAGATGTGCCAATCATTTTCTTAACAGCGAAAGCTATGAAGGAGGATGTGCTTAAGGGATATAAAGTGGGGGCAGACGACTACCTAAATAAGCCATTTGATAGTGAAGTGCTTTTAATGAAAATAAAAGCGATTATTCAAAGAAAAGCTACAGATAGTATTGCAGACAGTAAGCAGTTTGAATTTGAGATTGGTAATTTCCACCTTAATTCAAAGTTGCGTTTCCTAACTTATAAAGAGGAGTCTCCAATTAAATTATCTCCAAAGGAAAATGAATTATTAAGGCTTTTGGCTTTACATAAAAACGATTTAATGCCTCGTGAATTGGCACTTACTAAAATCTGGAGAGATGATAATTATTTCACATCAAGAAGTATGGATGTATATATTGCAAAACTGCGTAAGTACATCGGGAAAGATGAAGATGTTGAAATTATTAACATCCACGGTGAAGGTTTCCGTTTAGTTGTAAAAAGCGAAGTGGATAACTAGTATTTTAGAGTAAGATATGTGTAAAAAAACGCCTTTATTAGGCGTTTTTTTCATTTATAAAATTGATGATTTCAATAGCGTCTGTTTTATAATCAAACCAATGAATATCTTTGTTTTTTTTAAACCATGTGTTTTGTCTCTTTGCAAATCGGCGTGTGTTTTTCTTTATTTCTGAAATAGCTTCTTCTTTAGAAATATTGTTATCGAAATATTCAAAAAGCTCTCGATACCCTACCGTTTGAAGCGCATTTCTTTCCTTGTGTTTAAACAAGTTTTGAGCCTCTTCTATAAGATCTTCAGAAATCATATTATCAACACGTAAGTTTATACGATCGTAAACTATTTCTCTTTCGGCTTCTAAGCCAATAAATATCGTATCGAAATTTCTTTTAATAGAATCTTTCTTTAAAAAAGTAGAATATGGTTTTCCCGTAGCTTTATAAATTTCTAAAGCGCGTATTAATCTATGCGGATTGTTAATATCTACTTTTTTATAATAGGAAGGATCTACTTCTTTAAGTTCGCTTTGAAGATGTTGTATGCCTTTTACATCGAGTTCAGAATTTAGTTTTACCCTTACTTCTGATGGTACTTCAGGAAAATGATCCAAACCATTTACTACGGCATCTACATATAGTCCAGAGCCACCAACCAGTATGGCAATATTCTTACGGTTGAAATACTCGTCTAAAAAAGCAATTGCTTCTCTTTCAAAATCACCTACGGAATAATCTTCAAAAATGCTTTTATTTTGAATAAAATGATGCGTAGCAGCTGCCAATTCTTCTTGCGAGGGAACTGCCGTTCCAATGTTCATTTCTTTAAAAAACTGTCGAGAATCTGCCGAAATTATTTCAGCAGAAAAAGCTTGAGCAAGCTTTATTGCCATTGTTGTTTTTCCGATAGCAGTTGGACCAACTACACAAATAAGCAATGGATTATTATGTGTTTTCAATTTGATTTGGATCTTCATTTAGATTGTGTCCACATTTATGGCAAAATTCTGCGTCGTCTCTATGCTTTTGTTCGAGGCAATTTCTACAAGATAATGTATTTACGTGAACGTAATCATCCGGAATTTTTCTTACATATTGAGCGCTTACAATTCCTGTAGGAACAGCTATTACACCGTAACCAAGTATCATTATTAAAGTTGCTAAAAATCTTCCAGCGGGTGTTATTGGAGCTATATCACCAAAGCCTACAGTAGTTAAGGTTACAATACACCAATAAATACTTACGGGTATATTTTCAAAACCACTCGCTTCTCCTTCAATTAAATACATTAAAGTTCCAGCAATAGTTGCCACGATAAGAACTGCAAAAATGAAAATAAATATTTTAGGCCTACTCTCTATTAAAGCCTTTTTAAGTTTATTTCCTTCTCCTATATAACGGGTGATTTTTAAAATTCTAAAAACACGTAATAGTCGTAAAGCTCTAACAGTTAATAAATAATTACTTCCTACTAGAATGAATGAAAGGTATAGAGGAATTGTAGATAAAAAATCTATTATCCCATAAAAGCTAAATATATAGTGCTTAGGTTTTTTTACTGAAATTATTCTAGCTATGTATTCTATTGTAAAAAAGATAGTAATTGTCCACTCAATTATATAAAATAATTCGTGATACTTTAAATCTATTGATTTAACACTCTCTAGCATTACAATCAATACACTTAGAAGTATGAGAATGAGTAGTACTATATCGAATAGCTTACCCATTGGCGTGTCTGCCTCATAGATAATTTCGTGTAGCCTGTAACGCCAAGATTTTTTATTGGATGGTTTCATATAAATATCTGAACTATAAAAATAAGCAATGATTACTTATTAATCGAGTTGGTTGAAAGATTCACTGTTTTAAGTACTTTTTTACTTCTTAAATAACTCTGAATTATATGTTGTGCATCTCGGTTGTTTTGCATCGGATTAATAATAGTCTTTAGTATTTCTGGGTTATTAATTTGATGGTTTAAGTTGTAAAATCCATAACCTTTGTACTTTCCACCTTCAATTAAAACAACAGCACGCTCTTCTACATCTCGCCCGCGATCGATTATCAACATATTTTGGTTTTCAAAGCTTTTCTTTTCTAGAAATGCTTTAACTCGTGCATTGTATTCTTCCGCAGGCTCTTTACTAATACAAGCTCCATAACACTCCTTAATTGTGTAGTTGAAGCATTGATTTTTAGAATCGTAAAGACCATTGAGTTTTTGACAAAGGTTATACTCTTCAGTAATTTTAAAAAGTTCCGATTTTGCCTGTTGAAAATTGCTAAATGTAATTATAGCTTTTTTACGGCCATCTGCTTTTTCAATACTTAAATTTATATAACCGTTTTCATCTACAAATGAAGTGAGCTGATGTGTATAGGAAGATCTGCGAAGGGCACGATTAAACATAGGTTTAATTTGCTTAATTTCTTCAGATTCTTTTAAAAGTGCTATTAGTTCACTTCCTGTTTTTTCAAAGCTAACCGATTTAACTTGCTGTTGAATTCTTTTCGACTTTCGATTTTCGCTAGTAAAATGTTGGCTAAGTCTTTTCTTGATATTTTTACTCTTTCCTATATAAATAACATCCCCCGCTTCATTTAGCATATAGTAAACACCGACTTCTGAAGGGATGTTTTCTACAAGATTGAGTAATTTGGAATCTAGTTTTTTCTTTGGGTCTTTTCGAACTGTTTCGCTAATAATTTGCTTTGAAGTGTCCTTAGCTAACAACATTTTGAAAAGTGAAACTGTTGCTTTTGCATCCCCTTGAGCGCGATGGCGGTCGGTAAGTGGAATTCCTAATGCACGTACTAATTTCCCTAAACTATAGGAAGGCATATCTGGAATTAGCTTTTTTGCCAATTCAACAGTACAAAGCGTTTGTTTTTCGAAAGGATAACCTAAACGATCAAATTCAGTGGTTAATATTCTATTGTCGAAAAGTGCGTTGTGCGCAACTAAAATACAATCGTCTGTTATTTCTATGATACGTTTGGCTACTTCATAAAATTTCGGTGCTTGGCGTAACATCTCATTGTTAATTCCTGTTAGGTTAACCACAAATGGCTGAATGGGTCTTTCAGGATTAATTAAGCTTGAAAACTGATCGACTATTTCATGACCGTCAAACCTATAGATAGCAATCTCTGTAATGCCCTCTTCATTGTATTTTCCTCCCGTCGTTTCTATATCTAAAATTGCGTACATCTACCTTAGTTACTATTCAATAATTTAATTTTGTACTAATAGTTTCTTTCGCCAAATATAGCACTGCCTATACGCACCATATTGCTGCCATTCTCGGTTGCAATTTTGTAGTCACCACTCATTCCCATACTCAAGATTTTTAATTCTGAATTTTCAATTTTGAATTGGTCAAAGACTTTTTTTAGTCTTTGAAACTCTTGTGAAATTTGCTTTTCATCGTCTGTAAATGTTGCCATTCCCATCAAACCAACAATCTTCACATTTTTAAAATTTTGTAATTCTTCAGAGTTTAGTAGCGCAGTTGCATCGGCTATATCCATTCCAAATTTACTGTCTTCTTCGGCAATTTTTATTTGAAGCAAACAATCAATGACTCTTTCATTTCTTTTGGCTTGTTTGTTTATTTCTTTTAAAAGCCTTAGGCTGTCAACTGCGTGAATTAAGCTTACAAATGGAGCTATATACTTCACTTTGTTGCGTTGCAGATGTCCAATCATATGCCATTGGATGTCTTTTGGCATTTCTTGCCATTTAGACTCCATTTCTTGAACTTTATTTTCACCAAAAACTTTATGACCTGCATTGTAGGCTTGCATCAAATCTGATACAGGTTTGGTTTTGGAAACCGCAATTAAGGTCACTTCATTAGGTAACTTACTTTTTAAATTCTTTAAATTTTCTGAAATCATTTTTCTCTTTCTTCTTAAACTTTCCCTCTTTATTTCAATTGTAATTAGAATTCATAAACCGTAACTCCGCTTCTAAGTTTAGGTTCAATATAAGTGCTTTTTGGGGGCATTTTTAAGCCTTCATCTGCTATTTTTCGCATTTCTTCCGTGGTAACAGGTAACACGCCAAAACCTACAGCAAATTCCCCTGAATCTACAACCGTTTTAACGTAAGCTAAATCTTTTTTACCGTGTGAATATTCAATGCGTTTGTCTTTTCGTAAATCTTCAATGCCTAAAATAGGATTTAAAATTGTAACATATAAAATATGAGTATCTAAAGCATCAAGAGCATTTGTGATTTTATATTTGCTTTTACGAAGATGAAGTGAATAAAACTCCCCATCTAAATACATGCTAAAATGATTCACCTGAGATGGTTTATAGTATTCCATCCCTCGATTTTCGATTCTAAAATATTCATCGAGCTTTATTAAAAACTCTTGTTTTGTCAATCCATTTAAGTCTTTAACCAACCTATTGAATTCATATATTTTTAAATCGCTTTCAGGAATGAGGTAACTCATAAAAAAATTATATGGTTCCTCTCCAGTGTGATGCGGGTTTTCTTCTTTTAAATCTTTCGCTAAAAGATAAGAAGATGCCGAACGGTGATGTCCGTCTGCTATATACAACGATGGAATTTTTTCAAAGATGTCTTGAATTTTTTTCAAAAGCTCCTCATCATCTACATTCCACAGGTAATGCGTGTCTCGGTATGTTGTTGTAAACTCATACTCGGGTCTGTTTTGCATCACCAACTTTTTAATGTCTGTTAACTCCTGATTGTTTGGATAGGTAAGGAGTACAGCTTCAGCATTAAATCCTACAGTTTTTAAATATTCTTTAAAAGCTACTTCTCGGTATTCAAGAGTGTCTTCGTGCTTTTTAATTATATTGTTTTCATAATCTTGAACACTGGTTGCACCCACAAATCCATTGAAAACTAAGCCATCACGATTCACAATTTTATAAATGTAAAAGGAAGGCTTTTCGTCCTGCATAAAAATACCATCTTCTTTAAATTCTAAATAGCGATTTTTCACCAAGCCATAACGCTCTTCTCCAGAAATCTCCTTGTGATATCTAAAGCCTGGGTTTACAATATGTAAAAACGAAAATGGATTATCTCGTAATCGCGACTCTACCTGCAAAGCTGTATAGCTTTCATACGAGCGTGCGGCGAGTAAACTCACTTTGTCCCGTGTTGGGCGAACAGCTTTGAAGGGAATAATTTTGGCCATTTATTAAAATTCAATGAATGATTGTAATTAGCAGATCGCTTTAATGCTATTTTGAAAACATGGCAGCAACAACTTCTGCTTTTCTATTTTCGCTATAGTCGTAAAATCCTTCTCCGCTTTTAGCTCCTAGCTTTCCAGCCATAACCATATTCACCAATAATGGACAAGGTGCGTATTTAGGGTTTTTAAATCCGTCGTACATCACGTTTAAGATTGAAAGGCAAACATCAAGACCAATAAAATCGGCCAAAGCTAAAGGCCCCATTGGGTGTGCCATTCCTAGCATCATAACTGTGTCTATTTCCTTAACGCCTGCAACACCATTATAAAGCGTTTCGATGGCTTCATTAATCATTGGCATTAAAATACGGTTTGCCACAAAGCCTGGATAATCGTTAACTTCAACAGGAACTTTGTTTAACTTTTTAGAAAGGTCTTCAATAACCTTGTAGGTTTCTTGGCTAGTGCTGTATCCTTTAATAATTTCAACCAACTTCATAATCGGCACTGGATTCATAAAGTGCATACCAATTACTTTTTCAGGTCTTTTAGTTACTGCAGCAATCTGAGTGATTGAGATTGAAGATGTGTTACTTGCTAGTATGGTATTCTCGTCGCAAAAATTCTCTAAATCGCGGAAAATCTTAAGTTTTAAATCTACATTTTCTGTAGCAGCCTCTACAACCAAGTCTGTTGCTTTTACACCTTTTTCTAAATCAGTAAAAGTTGTAATGTTGTTAAGCGTACGTGATTTGTCCTCTTCTGAAATTTTATCTTTTGCAACCATTCTATCCAAGTTTTTGGTGATAGTTGCTATTCCCCTATCAAGAGATTCTTGTGAAATATCAATTAGGTTTACTTTGTAATCGAATTGTGCGAAGGTGTGAGCGATACCATTACCCATTGTTCCTGCACCTATTACTGCTATATTTTTCATTTTAAAATCTTGAATTTATAATTCGTGTATCAATTTATGTTATCTATACTTTTTTGAAATTCTCTATAATCAACATTGCTACTCGCAATGCTTCAGTACCTTGTTTTAAAGAAACTTCAGGTGTTCTATCTGCTTTAATAGCATCGTAAAAACTTTCAAGTTCATCTAAAATAGCATTGTTTTCTTCAACCTGAGGGTTTTCAAAATAAATCTGCTTTTTTACGCCTTCTGCATTAGTCAATATCATTGCGTAATCATCAGGTTTTGTAGCTGCTTCTTTCATTTTCACCACTTCACATTTCTTTTCTAAGAAATCTACAGAAATATATGCATCACGCTGAAAGAATCGCGCTTTACGCATTTTTTTGAGTGAAATTCTACTGGCTGTTAAATTTGCTACACAACCGTTTTCAAACTCAATTCTTGCATTTGCAATATCTGGTGTTTCGCTAATTACCGAAACTCCACTCGCACTTACCGTTTTAACAGGGCTTTTTACTACACTTAAAATAGCGTCTATGTCGTGAATCATTAAGTCTAAAACTACAGAAACGTCGGTTCCGCGAGGGTTAAATTCTGACAGTCTGTGCGATTCAATAAACATCGGGTTGTGGATGTTGTCTTTTATAGCTTGAAAGGCAGGGTTAAAACGTTCAACTTGTCCAACCTGGCCGCGAACTTTCATCTCTTTAGCTAAATCACGAATTTCTTCTGCTTGCGCAACAGTTTCTGTGATGGGTTTTTCAATAAAAAGATGTTTTTTAGCTTTAAGAACTTTTTTAGCACATTCAAAATGTGTGCTTGTAGGTGTTACTACCACAACCATTTCACTAGCATCTATAAGGCTTTCCATAGTTGGAAAACTTTTATAGCCGAACTCAGATTCTATTTTTTCGGAAGCTTGTTTATCTGCATCGTAAAAACCAACAAGTTCGTATTTTGATGATTGTTGCAGTAGTTTTAAGTGTATTTTTCCTAAGTGTCCAGCACCTAGAACTCCAGCTTTTAACATTGACGTGTGTTTTTCACAAATGTAAGGGTTTTCAAGGGAAAGTTTAAAAGTTGAAGGGGTTAAAAGTTGAGTAGTTTAAGTGTTTTAAAATTTTGAACTTTATGAGCCGAGTCTATGATTTTATATGTTGATAAGTTTAATTGTAAGTTCAAGCAATGAAAATCATTAAGTTGGCCTGTTTTAGTAGTTGTGAAGGGAATTTGGTTTTTGAATATTGAAATTTATTTTGGAATTTGGTCCTCGCAAATTAAGGCTTATAAAGCTTATTTGGTTACTTTGTAACATAATTGTCTATCCCGAATTCTTCGGAAATAAAATCTAATAATGTGAAAGATACCTTTACTCATCAAGGAATGCGCAAGAGGCTTGTTGAAACTCTTAAAAAGAAAGGAATTGTAAATAACAATGTTCTGCAGGCTATAAGTACGATTCCAAGGCATCTCTTTATGGATTCTAGTTTTGTAGATCACGCTTATACCGATAAAGCTTTTCCTATTGCGGCAGATCAAACTATTTCTCAACCCTATACTGTAGCTAGACAAACAGAACTTTTAGAAGTTGAAAGGGGGGATAAAGTTCTTGAAATTGGAACTGGAAGCGGATATCAATCTGCCGTTCTTTTAGAATTAGGGGTGACTCTTTTTACCATTGAAAGGCAAAACGAACTCTTTAAAAAGACTAAATTATTTCTTCCGAAATTAGGTTATAAACCAAAGCGAATGATTTTTGGTGATGGGTATATTGGGTTAGAAGAGGAAGCTCCTTATGACGGAATTATAGTTACCGCAGGTGCACCTTTTGTACCAAATCCTTTATTGGCTCAGTTGAAAATTGGAGGGAAATTAGTGATTCCTGTAGGTGAAAATGTTCAGATAATGACGGTGTTTACTCGTAAATCTGAGACCGAATTTGTGAAAGAAGAGCACGGAGAATTCCGATTTGTACCTCTCCTAGAGGATAAAAACTAACGGTTTAAGTAAAACACTTCATTATTTTGGTTATCAGTGTCTTTTATAGCGCAACTTGGAATAAATCCAAAGCGTTTTAAGAGGTTTTTTGAAGGAGTATTCCTGTAATCTGTGTAAGCCACAATAGTTTCAAAACCTCTTTCAGTGAAGCCATAATTTAAAACTGCTTTTAGGGCCTCACTCATAAAACCTTTGCCTTGAAATTTAGGATCTAGGTCGTAACCAACCTCTGCAGTTTTTTTATCTTCTGAAAAATTCCAAAGACAAATCGAGCCAATTAATTCTGTTGAATCTTGTAAAGTTATCCCCCAAGTTATGGACTGATTTTTCTTTAATTGGCTGCTAATATTTGTAATATGTGCCACCGCCGTTTCAAAAGTTTGCGGCTCCCGTCTTTTAATGAATTTTGTGATTTCTTCATCTGAACGGAAATAATGAATTCGATCTACATCCGAAAGATTTATCTCACGTAGATGCAAACGTTCAGTTTTAAGAATAGGGAAGGGGGTGGCCATAAGTGCTTTTCTATATTATGAAATTTGTTTTTGAAATGAATTTACATTCAAAGCGAGGGTATGTAATCATTGCTTTTTTAAAAACTCAATCAACTCCTCAAAAGATTCACTTGCGGCTTCTTGATTGTATTTTAATAAATAGTGTTTTTTACTGATAAATGGAATGATTCTGTAATACTTGCCTTTCGTTAAACTTTCAACATCATATCCGTGATAGGCTTCATCATAAACTTGAATGTTTACATTCTCTGCAATCATGTGCTCAAGGATATCGTCAACTTTTACAATTTTATCTCTTCCTCCCGTCATAATTAGAACTGGAACCTTTGGTTTTAACTTCATCTCATAGCCATTTGCGGGATAGAACATTGCAAATGACTTAATATGAAATTTCTCTAGTTGCGCTTTGTCATTTGCCAAAGGTATTAAGCCTAAGCCAGCACGTGACCAACCTACAATGCTTCCTTTGGAGTTTGGATAGATTCTTTCACTCTCTCTAGCCCATTTTAAAGCTTGTTCTAGCGTCCAAAGTATTTGAGAGGGCTCTTCTTCGTCAACATTTCTTTTGGATGCCTTATAAGCTGCAACGTTATCGACCAATAAAACAGAAATTCCTTCTGCATTAAGTTTTTTAGCTACGTTAAAATAGTGCGTAGTGTCTTTAAAAATCCTCAAACCTCCAGTTCCAGGTAGGAAAACAGCCCATTTGGAAGCATCGTAATTATCAGCTTTTTGAAAATGAAAAAAATCGGTCATTTTCGCACCTTTGGGTACTTTCTGCATTGGGATACAGCTTGTAAAAAGCGAAAATATGAGCAGGAGTTTAAATGTAATTTTCATCTTTTATTTTTAAAGAAATGATTTTCGCTATTGTCAATTTCATCACAATGAAATATATAACAAAAAAGATAATACGCTAATAATGATTTAGATAGATTGAATGCTTATAGTCTTAAAAGGTCTATAAACTTCAAACCAAATATGAAAGCGCCTTGACTACCACCGTTGTAATAGGAGCGAACATAATCTACGCGGAGGAGTCTAAATTTTCCAAAACCAAGATTGTCGATACCGATTGAAACTTCGGAATAAGGCTTTCTTTCTTCAGTACTTAAAAAATGTGCTCCTGCCACTAAGTTGAGGTTTAACTGATTTATTCCTGGAATTTTACCTAAAATCCATCCGCGGAAGTCGTGTTCTAAATGCCCTTCAAAATAACTTTTATTGGTGCTGAATTCGTAATAGGGCATTAGGTTGAAAACATTAGTATAATTTGGCGAAGTGCCCACTCTTGTTTGATTTCCGTTGAAATGTTTGTAATCTATAAATGAAATTCCTTCACCGTTTGCAATGGTTCCTCCTTTTAAATTGTAATAAAATTGACCTTTATTTCCTAAAGAAATTGATTGATTTAAACTCGCTTCTAAGTGGGTATAATCGTAGTAGCTTTCAGTAATAGCGGTTCCATTTTCTACTGAAATATTAAGTTCAGGAAATTTATTATCACCAATATTAAATTTCATATCTGGATTTGAAAAATACTTTTGAGCGAAATTAATTCGAGCTCGTAACTTACTCTTTACAATGTTGTGTTCTGAAATTGCAGCATTGGTGAATTCGTTTGGAAATAGGGGATTATTACTTGTGTAACTTACATCCTTATTCGAAATTGTAACATAGTCGGTATTGTTAAAGAGCGGTTGACGGTTTTCATAGGCAACAGATGCATATAAGTGCAGTCCGTTAAAAACTTCCTGACTATAGGCCAGACGTCCGTAATTAAGCTCGTAAAGCTTCATATAATTTCTTTCAAAGAAAAGCGTGGCGATTGTGTTTATTAGTGGAGATATGGGCTCCTCATCGTTAAACTGAGCAACCTTGCTTCCTCCTGAGAGTGAAAAACGCAGCTTGTTCTTCCAATTGAAGTTTCTAAGAATGCCAGCTGTAAATCGAAATCGGTCTTCGGCAATTCCATAATCTGCTCTAACGGCTGCCGATAGCGTGTTTGTTTGGTTATCATCGTACCATTTAAAGAAAGTTAATCCAGCTTTACTGTTCCATCCTTGTACAGTGTTGAAGTTTACCCCTCTTATTGGCCCTTCGTATCCCACCGACCACTTGTTGTATGAGTTTTTGTAAGTATAGCCGGTTAATAGGCTCATTACTCCAGGTTTATTTGATTTAGCATCTATAGAATCTAAATATTTCTTCGAGCTTCTCAATACTTGAAGGCTGTCTTTCTTAATGTAATCTTTAAGTTCTTCATTGGTTAGTGGCACTGGACGAATTCCTTTCCAAAATAGACTGTCTTTTTTATTAGCTTCTGGTTTAAAGGAAAGTACTTCGTTGGTAAATGACTTTTTAGTGAATTCAGGTTTAAAATCGTAATTACTATAAACAGCAATAAAACGGCCATCTCCTTTCATTCCTAAAAGGCCAAACCCAAAATCGATAGTTTGAGAAAGCTTAACCCAAAAATCATTATCGGTGTCGTATTTATAATTCTGCTTAATCAATAAATCACTTACAAAAGGTATCTGAATTGCACTTCCTGTAGTAGAAAGTTCTACGCCGTAAAGTTGCCAATCCTCTTCAACTATATAAAGATATCCATGCCATACTCGGTCTTTAGGGCGTTTAGGTGTAACTTTAATTTTATTGATAAGCTTTGTGCCTTCATAAAAAACTCCATCGAGTTTATAGTTGTAATAGCTTAAGGCATTATTTGCAATTGGCGAAACAAGAGCAGCATTTAGTTCTACCGTATTTTCGTAAAATGAAATGTTTGCACTTTGGGCACTGTTGAAGCTAAATCCGTTATCATTACCGCTTACTTTACTTGCAATAATTTTTTCAGTGAATTTGTCAGGTTTTTGATAGGCTATTTCCGAAATAGTTTCCGATAGGTAAACTATTCCTGTACGTGTACTGTCTAGCGCCCCATCAAAATCACCAACTTCTTGTCCGAAAATTTTCTCTGGAACATCTTTCACGTGCCACAGTCCTCTCGAATAGAAGTCGGCAGTGTACTCGCTTAGTTTTTCTAAGTTTTCTTTACGCTGTTCAATTGTCTTGCGAATAATGCGATAGGCGGGGTCTTCTGAAGTATCTACAACTACTTCATCTAAACTTGTTGTTTCTTCTTCAAGTGAAATGTTTAAGATATAAGGAAAAGATGCAGCCGTGATATTTTTGGTTAACGTTTTATAACCTAAAAACTGAAATGAAACTTTGTATTCTTTCTTATCAGATACGTTTAAAGAGTAGTTACCGTCGTCATTTGTTGTAGTTCCTATATAGCTATTTTGAAGATAAATATTGACATAGGGTAGTGGTTCACCATTAGTGTCGGTTACTTTTCCTACTATCTGAGCAGAAATAGTTGTTGAAATTAATACGAAAACTAGAAGAAGTAATTTTATTTTCATCAGTATTTTGGAAGATTAGTTATTGCAAAATACTAATAAAAAAGTTTACATCTTGCTAAAGTATTGTTATTGGAAATGTAATCAAAACTTCTTTTAGTTAGAAGAATACGAAGATGCTAAAACTGTGAAAACAACTAATTATTAAAGGATTTCTTAATTCTGCTAAGTTGTTTTTTGGTATCTCTTTCTTTTATGGTTTCCCTTTTGTCGTATAGTTTTTTACCTCGAGCAAGAGCGATATCTATTTTAGCTAACCCTTTGTTATTAGTGAAAAGCACTAATGGTATAATGGTTAATCCAGAGTTTTTAACTTCTTTTTCAAGTTTCTTTAATTCACTTCGATTGAGAAGAAGTTTACGTTCACTTTTAGGGCTGTGGTTGTAATGAGTAGCGTGGCTATACTCTTGAATAGTCATGTTTATGACAAAGAGTTCACCTTTACTATTGAATTCACAAAAGCTTTCAGCAATCGAGGCCTTACCTTCTCGGATGGCTTTTATTTCGGTTCCGCGTAAAACAATGCCTGCAGTGAAAGTATCGAGAATCTCATACTCAAACCTAGCTTTACGATTTTTAATTTTTACGTTTTTCTGAATTGCCATAGATGCAAAAATAGAATGAATAAAGAAGAATTTCTAAATTTTATTATAAAATCCGAAAAGAAGATGTTATTCCACTTTTAAAGTCTCTACGTTTCGGTTGTTTCCATCGATAGATACCTTAAAAAGTGTTGCATTATCGCTATCATCCATGTCTTTAAATTTTTGTTCTCCTATAAGTTTGTTTACCAGCATAGGGGTAGTATTGCTGTGGCCCGAAATGATAACGGTTTTACCATTGGTTTCTTTTAGAAAGTCTTCAGAGTATAATGTGTTTGGATTGTAAGTTTTAGGAGAAATTGCTTTTTGCTGAGCAATAAAGGAAACTGTCTGCTTGGTTCTAATGTATTTAGTTACGTAAATCTCGTTTATTTTGATTGTCTCGAAATATTTCGCCCAATTTTTTGCACGCATCATTCCATCTATGTTAAGACTAGGATCTTCATTTTGAGGATCTGTTCTATCCTTTTCGGCATGACGAATTAAATAATATGTTGCTTTATATAGTGGGGTTTCGACTTCATTGGTTTCTTCTGAAGACTGTCCCTCGATGTTTTTTTCTTTTTGTTGACCGCAAAATGTAAAAAGCGGCATAAAAATCAATAATAATAGAAATTGCTTCATAGTGTTGTGTTTTAAATAACATCATTTAAGACTTGTTAGCAAAGTTATAACTTAATTCAAAGAACCTTTAGGGTTTCATTAATATAAAATCTAAGAGAAGACATGTAATTTTATAGTATCAAAAAAAATAATTAATTAAACTAAAATCAAAAAGCTATGAACGAAGATCAGTTTAAAGGTAAATGGAATCAAGTGAAAGGTAAGTTTAAGCAAGAATTTGCAGATGTTACCGATGACGATTTAATGTACGCTGAAGGAAAGTCTGATGAATTACTTGGTCGCCTTCAAGAGAAAACGGGTAAAACCAGAGAACAATTAAAGGATATGATAGATAAGTGGTAGTTATTTCTAAACTATAGTTACTGCTTTATTTGAAGCCAGGCCCATCAAAATTCAATATTAGAATTTTGATGGGCTTTTTGTTGTGTCTAATTTTTCTACAAATACAGAGCAGCTTCTAGCAGTTTATTTTTTATTCACTAAATAAAAAGTAGGTGTTCACTAAATAAGCTTACTAAAGAATAAATTAGTTAATAGTTTTATAGAGATTTTGATATTAAAACTTCACTAACCATTTAAATTAATAATAAAATGAAAATATTTTCACTTGCACTTTTGTTTCTATTTATTTCGCTACAATCTTACTGTCAAGAACCTATATATTTTCAAAATGGCAATGGTATTTTGAAAGGAAACCTTAATCAAGGTAAGCCTATGGAGGATTTATCTTGGGCGTGGAAAAGTAATAATGCATGTTTCCCAGAAACGCAAAAAAATAAATTTACTGGAAATCATGTGTTATATTATACCGATTTACCGGCTTATTCCGAAATGGAAGTAACGGTGGTTCCTAAAAATCGTAGAGCTAATTTTAGCATTTACGCATATCAAGTTGGAACAGTTTCGGAGAAAAATATAGTACCTAATTTATACAGTTGCGTGAGTTGTGAAGCTGAACATAAATGGGATTTTAAAAAAAGAGGAAGAACTCAGAATCATACGCGTACAGTAAAAAATTTAACGGCTATTGCAAATCCTTTCCAAGTGGTAATTGGTGTGACAGGAGCAAATGGATTGGCTGAGGGCGAGTATGAACTTCATGTAAAACTTAAAACTAGATAAAAAAATCCCCCAAACCTTCGCTTGGGGGATTTTCATAGAATAGTAATACTAAATTATTCTACTATATTCTCTTGGTTTCTAAACACAAGATTATCATTAAAACTATCTAGCAGTATAATACTTTCTGTAGTTATTTTTCCTCCGAGAATTTCCTTAGATAGCTCGTTTAGAACTTCTCGCTGTACAACTCTCTTCACTGGTCTTGCTCCAAATTGAGGGTCGTAACCTTTCTCAGCTAAATAATCGATAGCTTCAGGTGTAGCGTCTAAAACAATATTTTGTTTCAGCAACATTTTAGACACACCTTTCAATTGAAGTTCCACAATTTTGCGGATGTCTGTTCTTGAGAGTGGTGTAAACATTATAATGTCGTCAATTCGGTTCAAGAATTCTGGACGAACTGTTTGTTTTAGCAATGCTAATACTTCAGTTTTAGCACCTTCCATTGCAGTATCCGGATCTTTTACCGCTTCAAAACGCTCTTGAATTATCTGACTACCCATATTACTAGTCATAATAATTATGGTGTTTTTGAAATCTGCTAATCGTCCTTTGTTGTCTGTCAACCTACCTTCATCCAAAACCTGTAATAAAATATTAAATGTATCAGGGTGTGCTTTTTCAATTTCGTCTAGCAACACCACGCTATAAGGTTTACGACGTACAGCTTCGGTTAATTGTCCACCTTCGTCATATCCCACATATCCTGGAGGTGCACCAACTAAGCGGCTCACACTGTGTCTTTCCTGATACTCACTCATATCAATTCGCGTCATGGCACT
This sequence comes from Aequorivita sp. 609, assembly GCF_014212065.1. Classification (NCBI taxonomy): domain Bacteria; kingdom Pseudomonadati; phylum Bacteroidota; class Flavobacteriia; order Flavobacteriales; family Flavobacteriaceae; genus Aequorivita; species Aequorivita sp. 609. Next base: position 454,809 of record NZ_JACJVM010000006.1, read on the forward strand.
TTCATCATCGAATAGATATTCAGCTAAGGCCTTAGCTAGCTCGGTTTTACCTACACCAGTTGTTCCTAAAAATAAGAAACTACCAATTGGTTTTTTTTCGTCCTGCAATCCTGCGCGGCTTCTTCTAATGGCGTCACTTACTGCAACTATTGCTTCGTGTTGACCAACTACTCGTTTGTGAAGCTCATCTTCTAAAACTAATAGTTTTTCACGTTCACTTTGAAGCATTTTGGTAACTGGAACTCCAGTCCATTTTGCAACAACTTCAGCAATATCTTCTCGAGTAACTTCTTCTTTAATTAAAGATGTGCTTTCGTCATTTTCCGCCAATTGCGTTTCAAGTTTGGTAAGCTTTTCCTGGGCTTCTTTAATTTTTCCGTAACGAAGCTCTGCTACTTTTCCAAAATCGCCATCTCGTTCAGCGCGTTCAGCTTCCAGCTTATACTCTTCAATTTCCTTTTTCAGATTCTGAACATTATCTACTACTTCTTTCTCACTTTGCCACTTTGCATTAAGTTCATTTCGTTCTTCTTTTAAATTGGCTAATTCTGAATGTAGAGACTTCAACTTAACTTCGTCGTTTTCACGTTTTATCGCTTCAATTTCAATCTCAAGTTGCATTATCTTTCTGTCTAAAACATCTAGTTCTTCAGGCTTAGAGTTGATTTCCATTCTAAGTTTACTAGCTGCTTCATCCATTAAGTCAATGGCTTTATCTGGAAGGAAACGGTTTGTAATATATCTTTCTGAAAGTTCAACGGCAGCAATAATGGCTTCGTCTTTAATGCGTACCTTATGGTGGGTTTCGTACTTTTCTTTAATTCCTCGTAATATTGAAATTGCACTTTCAGTATCAGGTTCATCTACAACAACTCTTTGGAATCGACGCTCTAAGGCTTTGTCTTTTTCAAAATACTTTTGGTATTCATCAAGCGTTGTTGCTCCTATTGCACGTAATTCACCACGGGCTAATGCTGGTTTTAAGATGTTCGCGGCATCCATTGCACCTTGTCCACCTCCAGCACCTACTAGAGTATGTATCTCGTCGATAAAAAGAACAATGTCTCCTTCGCTTGAAGTTACTTCCTTAATAACAGCTTTTAATCGCTCTTCGAATTCCCCTTTGTATTTGGCTCCGGCGATTAACGCACCCATATCTAATGAATAAATTTCTTTAGTCTTTAAATTTTCAGGTACATCCCCGTCCACTATTCTGTGAGCAAGACCCTCAGCAATTGCAGTTTTACCAGTTCCTGGTTCTCCAACAAGCATTGGGTTGTTTTTAGTTCTTCTAGAAAGAATTTGTAGAATTCTTCTTATTTCTTCATCACGACCAATTACTGGATCCATCTTGCCATCACGAGCTAGTTGATTCAGGTTTTTAGCGTATTTGTTTAATGAATTATAGGTTTCTTCAGCACTTTGTGAAGTTACTTTTTCGCCACCTCGTAATTCCTGAATAGCAGCTTTCATCCCTTTTTCGGTTACTCCTTGGTCTTTTAGACTTAGGGCAATAGCACTTTTAGAATTTAAAATTGCCAATAGAAGATGTTCAATAGAAACAAATTCATCGCCCATTTTTTTAGCAATATTGCTCGCTTCAAGTACAGCTTTATTGGCTTCACGTGAAAGCATAATATCACCACCAGAAACTTTAGGGAAACTTTCTAGTTGCTTTTCTAAAATCTGTTTAAGGGTAACAAGGTTTACATTTAATTTTTTTAAAATAAATGGTGTGGCATTTTCATCCACCTCAAATATAGCTTTGAGTATGTGTTCGTTTTCAATTTGCTGATGGCCAAATCCCTGCGCTATTTGCTGCGCTTTTTGGATGGCCTCCTGACTTTTTATGGTAAAATTGTTAAAGTTCATATATAATATTCTTTTTTTGCTTTTTGTTTATTTCTTTCGGCTTCGTTTATAGAGCGAAAGTTATTGTGCTTAGTCGAATTACAAATACAAAGCCATTATAAAATTAAGACAAAATGTCTGTAATAATCAGTCATTTAACAGACATTATGACCGTTGTTTTTAGCTTTTATCATTTCATTTAGATATTTATGACAATAGAACTTGTAGCTTTGTATAAAAGAAATTATTATGGGACTATTTGATATGTTTAAATCACCAAGAGATGCTGCTAAAGAGGAAATAGTAGAAACTCCTTGGCCCGTTTTAGGTAAAATAGAGCAATTAGACGATTTAGTAGCACAGTCTAAAACAAAACCAGTTGCAATTTTTAAACACTCCACTCGATGTGGTGTGAGTCGTGGCGTCCTAAAGATGTTCGAAAAAAATTATAGCTTAAATGACGATCAGCTAAAATTGTATTTTCTAGATTTGTTGCAAAATCGCGATATTTCAAATGAAATAGCAACACGTTTTAAAGTAAACCACGAAAGCCCACAGCTTATTGTAATTAAAGATGGGGTAGTGGTGCACCACGATTCACATAACGGCATTGATGCTGCTGACCTCACAAAATTTATTTAACTATAGTTTAGTACTTTTAATTACTTTATTTAAAATGGGTTGTTTATTAGAATTTCCCTGAAATTCTCCTTTATAACTGTACCAGCATCAAAAACCATTTGTTCGTTGCTTGGGAAAATTATAAAATGATTGGTTAGAAGTTGCATATCTTCATTAGATAATGCACGTTTGTCTCCACGGTATTTTAAAAACACATTTTCAAAAATAAATTCTGCTGAAAGAGGGAAGTTTTTTATCCTCCTTCTATTGTTTAAGTCTTTATAGACTACTTCACCTCCAACAAACACACTTTTCTGTTGCGTGGTAATAGTTACTAAGGCCGAAACATCTTTAAACTTATCGATTTTTATTGGGTTGCCAAGGCTGTCTTTTATAATATTTCCACCTCTGTCATATCTGTAGTCGTAACCATCCTTTACACGTTCTTTTCTAGTGAATTGTTTTTCTGAAATACGTTCAGGAGAAATTTGAATTGTTTGAAAATTCAGATCTATACCTAAATCGTAGTTAATACCTTGCTCAGGTTTTCCGTGATATTCTTTCCAAAATTCATTTAAGTCGTAGGTGTTAAAATCTAATAAATCTTGTTCCAATCTAAATGGGATAAATTGTCCTGTGTGATTTTTTAATTCAACTAAAACGAAATCGGTTCCATAAAAATGAGCATCTTCCTTTAGTTTTTTTACGTCCCGATAATTTGGTTGCACTTCGTCTATTTCACATAAAACATTGAATGCACTACGGAAATCTTTTTTCAAATTACTATTTAAATATAATTGAGCTTCTTGATATAGAGCATTTAGATAATTTTCTTTTGAATTGAGTATTTCATTTGAATAATCGGAAAAAACGAAGTTTGCTTTCCGTCCCATTTCAAGACTGTGTAGCGGTAGGAGGGGGCGAATTTTATTTTGGCGATCTTTTAAATCTAGGTATGAGTAGTAGACTTTTTTAGCACTCGAAGTTGATTTATCTTTTTTAAGAAACTCAATTTCACGCAAGTCCCTATCCGTAGCTTTTAAAAATGCAACTTCTAAAAGTTTGATGTGTGTGTCGAATTCTTTAGCAGTTTTATCTTTTTGAAGTTTTTTAACCGCAAGATTTATAGCTTCATCGTAATTCCCTTGAGAAACAAATCTCTCAGTTCGTTTTACGCTATTACAAGAAAAACTTAAAAGTGCTGTAAATAAAAGAATGTAATAAGCTTTCATAATAATTTGGATTAGTTGTGAAAGCTAAAATACAATAGTAGTACCAATTTTTAGATAAATACTTTATCGTATATAAATTGGGTAAATAAAAAACCACGAAAACACTAATATATTATAATTTTAGCGTTTCCGTGGTTTAATAAAATTGAATTTTTATTGCTTTATCGCTGGAAGTAGTTTTGTTCTACATTCACCAAAGCCAATACGTACTTTGTCATTTTTACAGTATCCTCTTAAAATTACGGTGTCGTTATCGTTTATGAACTTTCTTTCCGTACCATCCGAAAGAGTGATAGGTTTAGCACCGCGCCAAGTAAGTTCTAGCATTGAACCATAAGAATCTGGAGTTGGTCCAGAAATAGTTCCGCTTCCCATCATATCACCGCTATTTACATTACATCCATTTACAGTATGATGCGCAAGTTGCTGAGCCATATTCCAATACATATATTTAAAGTTGGAAGTAGAAACTTTTGTTTCGGCTGCATTTTCTGGAGCGATGTAAACTTCAAGGTTGATGTCGTAGCTTTTCTTTCCTTTATACTGAAGATAAGGTAGCTGTTCTCTTTCAGGTTTAGGACCTTCTACTTTATAAGGTTGAAGTGCATCTAAAGTTACAATCCAAGGTGATATAGAAGAAGCGAAGTTTTTCGCTAAGAATGGTCCAAGGGGAACATATTCCCACTTTTGAATATCACGAGCACTCCAATCGTTGAAAAGTACTAATCCGAAAATGTAATCTTCAGCTTCATTTACAGGAATTGGTTCACCTAAAGCATTGGCATCAGTAGTGATAAAAGCCATTTCAAGCTCAAAATCAACTAGTTTTGACGGACCAAAAACAGGTTCGGTAGCTCCTTCAGGCATAGTTTGTCCCCAAGGTCTACGAGCATTAATTCCACTAGGTATAATAGACGAACTTCTTCCGTGGTATCCAACAGGGATGTGAAGCCAGTTTGGCATTAAAGCATTTTCTTTTCCGCGAAACATCGTGCCCACATTTGTTGCGTGCTCTTTGCTTGAGTAAAAATCGGTGTAATCTCCTACTTGTACAGGAAGCTGCATTTCTATTTCATCCATAGTAAATAGAATGTGCTTTCTGTGATTTTCATTATCGCGAAGCTCAGGATTTTCCTTATCGAAAATATCGGCAATTCGGTTACGTACCAAACGCCAAGTTTTTCTTCCATCGCTTATAAAATCATTTAATGTGTCTTGAAGAAAAATATCATCAGTAAGGTCAATTCCTTTGAAATAGCCTAATTGATGTAAAGCACCTAGGTCTATAGCATAGTCTCCTATACGGGTGCCGATAGTAATAATATCATCTCTGGTTAAGAAAACGCCAAAAGGGATATTTTGAATTGGAAAATCTGTATCTGGATTAGTTTCGAGCCAGGTTTTTCGATTAGGGTCATTAGCTGTTATAGGCATTTTTTAATATCTTTTATAGTTGTGAAATAAAACTAAGTAAAAATTATTCGAATTACTGAAATTCAAGGAATTAATTATGGAATAAGAATAGTTTGTAACTTATGTTTCGTTCATTAAATTCTTCATCAAATATATATATTTCACCACAGTTACCAATTGGATTTGCTATTTTTGGAATTAATTAACTTTCAAAAAAAATATTAGCTTCATAAAAGGTTTTAAGAGCTTAATTTTTTTGAAAATAAACAGATGTTTTAACCCTTATTTCAAATAATAAAATTTTACTATGAAACGCGACGAACAGATTTTTGAACTTATAGAAGAGGAAAAACTAAGACAGAAAAATGGTTTGGAGCTGATAGCTTCAGAGAACTTTGTAAGCGACCAAGTTATGGAAGCTGCTGGATCAGTTTTAACTAATAAATATGCTGAAGGTTATCCAGGTAAGCGCTATTACGGAGGTTGTGAAATTGTTGATGAAGTTGAACAACTAGCAATTGATCGTGCAAAAACACTTTTTGGAGCTGAATATGCAAACGTGCAGCCACATAGTGGTTCACAAGCAAATACAGCAGTTTTTGCAGCTTGCTTAAACCCAGGCGATAAATATTTAGGCTTTGACCTTTCTCACGGTGGTCACCTTACGCACGGTTCACCAGTAAACTTCTCTGGTAAACTTTACAACCCTGTTTTCTATGGTGTTGAAAAAGAAACTGGACTAATCGATTACGATAAGGTTGAGGAAATCGCACTGAGAGAAAAGCCAAAAATGATAATCGCTGGAGCATCTGCGTATTCACGTGAAATGGATTACAAGCGTTTTCGCGAGATTGCGGACAAAGTTGGAGCAATCCTTTTTGCAGATATAGCTCACCCAGCAGGACTTATTGCTAAAGGTATTATTGGGGATCCATTACCTCATTGCCATATTGCAACTACTACAACACACAAAACTTTACGCGGTCCTCGTGGAGGTATGATTTTAATGGGGAAAGATTTTGATAATCCATTTGGTATTAAACTGAAAAACGGAAAACTTCGTAAAATGAGTAGTATCTTGGATAGTGCAATTTTCCCAGGAAACCAAGGAGGGCCATTAGAGCATATTATCGCGGCTAAAGCAGTTGCATTTGGTGAAGCATTAACAGATGAGTTCTTGCACTATATGGTACAAGTGAAGAAAAATGCAGCTACAATGGCAAAGCATTTTGTTGATAAAGGTTACGATCTTATCTCAGGTGGTACAGATAACCATATGATGCTTATTGACCTTCGAAATAAAAATATTTCTGGAAAAGAGGCAGAAGAAGCACTTAGTAAAGCTGATATTACAGTAAATAAAAACATGGTGCCATTTGATGATAAATCACCTTTTGTAACAAGTGGAATTAGAGTTGGAACTGCAGCCGTTACAACACGTGGTTTGGTTGAAAAAGATATGGGCAAAATTGTCGACTTGATTGATGAGGTAATTATGAATCACGATAACGAAGCTAAATTAGAGAGCATTGCCGAAGAGGTTAACGAGATGATGTCTGGTTTACCACTTTTTAAAATGTAATAACGCCTAGAAAACAACTCTCTAATTTTCCCTGAAATATTTCTAGGTATAGTTGGAGAGTTGTTTTTTTATTATAGGTTTTTTTAGACTTAAACCTGAATAAATTAAATCGATAGATAAATTTTCTAATAGTTACTAAAAACAATTAGAACTATTTTTTAAAAATAAATTGAAATGATTACAGAAGATGATAAAAAATTTATAAATAGAGCGATTGAACTTTCTGAAAAAGGGATGAATGCTGATGCTGGTGGTCCTTTTGGAGCGATAGTAGTAAAGAATGGTGAAATTATCGCCGAAGGTTATAATCAAGTAACATCTAGTAACGATCCTACTGCTCACGCTGAGGTTGTGGCTATTCGTATGGCTTGTGAAAAACTGAATACGTTTCAGTTGGATGATTGTATTATTTATACCTCATGCGAACCTTGCCCTATGTGTTTAGGTGCGATTTATTGGGCCCGACCAAAAGCTGTGTATTATGCTTGTACTAAAGAAGATGCAGCTGAAATAGGTTTCGACGACCATTTTATTTATGATGAAATAGATAAGAAAATTGAAGATAGAAACGTGAAATTTATCAATCTGAACAGAGAAGAAGGTAGAGTCGTTTTTAATAAATGGGAAGATAAAGAGGGTAGAGTGGATTACTAAATAATTATTTCGAATTGAGTTTTTAGTAAATGAAGAAAATTAAATATATCGTTGCCGCCGGAGTTTTATGGTTTGCGATTTCCTGTCAAAACGAAAAACTTACCAGCCCTTCAATTACGGGTCTTTGGAAACTGGAAAGTATGAAGGTGCGCGATACTACAACTAATACATGGAGTCATTACCGCGGTGGGATGGATGGTTATCTTTTATACGATAACAATAATCATGTAGCACTTCATCTTTATGATAAAGATTACGAAAATGCAGACGTAGAATTTCCAAATTTTACAGATTCCATATCATTAGAAGCTTTAAAACACATTACTAAGTCCTATTATTATATGGGGAATTACAAAGTTTCTGAAGCAGATAGTACTGTGTCTCATTACAAACTCTCGCATTCAAACCCTTCCGAATTTGGACATACAGCCGAAAGAAGGTTTTACTTTGTTGGCGATACTTTAATTATGCAGCCGGTAGAAAGAAAAAATTCAAGATTAAAACTAAAATGGTTGAAGGTTAAATAACAATTTCATTAAAAATAGTGCAGTAAAAAACCCATCCTAGAGATGGGTTTTTTATTGAAAATAAATGTTTTAAAATTTAAGGCTCAGGAAAAACAGTAGCCTCATAAGCTCCTGCATCAGGAGGAGTACTTCTAGAATTTCCGTTTAAATCTATGTTTGGGCTTACATCATTTTTACCAATATTATCAGCTCCTGAAGTTCCGGCTTCAATATTGTAATTGTTAAGCTCAGTGTCCTGGAACATAGGTTCTATATTGAACTTTGATTCGGTATAATATTGAGGATTTTCAAAATCGTAAATTGGATTGTCGTTAAATTCACCTGTAGGATCTTCAAAACGCAACAACGAATTGGTGAAATTAAAATTGAAATCAGCTTCCGTATTTTTTAATAATGAAAATTCACGACGCTCACTTCCATAGATAATACAGTTTGTGAAATTAGCTTTTACTAAATCCGCTACAAAAATATACTCTTCAGTTTCTAAACTGTTGTCTAATGAAACTGTAGGGAAGGTACGCAATCCATTGTTCCAGTAATTAGCAAATGTAGAATGTCTAAACTCATAACTTCCGCCAAGTTGAATTGCTAATGATGATTGTCCGCTATTGCTAATTACCATATTTTCAGCATCAATTACTCCAGTTCGCGCTAATAAACCAACGTTCGCGCTGTTGTAAATCTGTACGTTTTTTAAAGTGACAGGACTGTCTTCAAGTAATAATCCAACTGTACTATTCTTAATAGTTGTGTAATTGAATTCGTTATTTACACTTCCACTTGTGAATCTAATGGTAAGCCATTGTCCAGGAACATCAGCAAAACCAGGTTCTAATCTATCGCCTTCAAAAATAATTTCGTTTTCCATTGCTTCGCGGTCCAAGCTTGGTGCACCCATAGTTTTCATAGTAGCATTTTCAGCAACTATAATTCCGCTTCCTGCGTGAAAATGAACACGAGCACCAGCTTCAACCATAAGTGTTTTATTACTTGGCACAGCTGCATAACCATAAATTACATAGGGTTTTTCATTTGTAAATGTAAGCTCGTCGTCGTCAAGGAAGAATCCTTTTACAAGTATATCATTACCATCGCTGTCCATTCCTAAGTTGAGAGATTCGTAAGTACCGTCCTCATATTTTTCAGGATATAGAAAAACAGCATCTTTCACCAAAGTAACTAATTCTACTTTTTGTTCATTGCCGCCGGTATCGAAAAGAAGTTGGTCTGTATAAAGAAACTCTTTGGGATTTGTAGGTACTCCCGTTACGTCAAAAGTGGTTTCAATAAATATGAAAATACTGTCCTTGGCAAGTATCTGAACATCTTCAAATACCTTTCCAGGCATACCATCTACATTAAGTCGGTAACTTGAAGATTCTCCTTGTTTCAATCGAACAGTAGGAATGTTGATGTCTTCATCACTTCGGTTATAAACCTTTAAATTATATGTGCTAGAACCAATGTTAGAAAAAATAGTGTCTAACATAACTGTGTCCTTCGAAAATTCTAATTTTCCAGTACTTGCAACAGTTTCAAAGTCGTTTCGGCACGAACTCCATAGCACTAAGCAACTCAAAATTGCCAATCCGTATAAATACCTCATTCAAATAAAGTTTTGGTAAAAATATAACTTTTTATGAAGCTTATTATTGTAATGCTAAAAGAAGTTTTGAAAGGATATTTTGTAAAATATTATTGTAAAAAAAATCAACCACGAATTCACAATTTGTTTAGTGAATTCGTGGTTGAAAAATAGTTACTTAAAATTATAACGGTTTTTACTTTTCAATAATCTCAACTTTAAAAAGCTTATCCCAGTTTTTACCGGTAATGTAAAGTATGTTTTCTTCACCTTTATAAGCAATCCCGTTTAGGACATCTAGTTTTGGGTGCTGCGTCACTTTATCTTTAAGGTCGGTAAGGTCAATTACTCCTTCTACCGCCCCATTTTTAGGGTTGATAATAGCGATTGAACCTTGTTGGTATACATTCGCGTAAATTTTTCCCTCTACCCATTCTAATTCGTTAACACTGCTGATTTTACTAGTGTTTGTAAAAATCTCGATATAGTCTTTTTCGGCAAGTGTGTTTGGGTTTAAGGTCCATATTTTATCTGTTCCGTCACTTTTATAGATGTTTACACCATCCTGGCATAGTCCCCAACCTTCTTTACTTTTGCCATAAACAAAAGTTCCAGTTTGTTCCATAGTTTCCAAATTGTAGATGAAACCTGTGTTTTCTCTCCAAGTAAGTTGGTAGATTTTGTTGTTCAATATGGTAAGTCCTTCGCCAAAATATTGATCGGCAAGTTTTACCATTTGTAAAACCTCACCCGTTTTGTAATCGGTTTTTCTAAGGGTAGATTCTTTGTACTGCCCTGTGCTTTCGTATAGAATGTCACCATTAAACTCTAAACCTTGAGTATATGCATTTATATCGTGCGGATAGGTTTCAATAACTTTATATGTGTATAGCTTCGGTTTTATTGAAGATAAAATAAGGAGTTTTGTTGATGCTTCATATTCATCACCATCGCTGTAAATTTTAGCTAATAACGTTTTTTCTCCCAGTTTTTGTCCAGAAAGAGAAACCGTTTTCCCTGAAACTTCAAGTCTCTCATTGTTTAAAAAGTAGGCGATAGAATCTGTTTTTAAACTTTTCTTGTTGTTTAATGTCAAAGAAATAACATCTTCGGTGGTATATGTCTTCTTCGGCTCGTTAATTTCGAGTGAAAAAGCATCTTTTTTGTCTTCAGAATTATTTCCGCAACTACCTAAAAAAAGCAGTAAGAGTGTAGGAATTAAAGCGTTATAGATTTTCATGATTCACGATAATTTTTCTGCAAGGTATTTATTAAAATTGAAATGTGAAAATACTTGGAAAAACTTGAAAAAGCTTTATCTTTGCAGCGGCAAGTCCTACACAACCAGCTCCTGTTGAATCCTCCAGGGCGGGAACGCAGCAAAGGTAAATGGTCGTAGCGGTGTGATGTAGGTAGCTTGCCATTTTTTATGCAATAAACTTTCGTTCTGAAAGTAGCTCAAAACGGATCAAGAACAATTGTTGTGTTTATGCAAAAATCGTTGTTAATCTATACAGAAAGAATTCTACGTTTTTCACTCCTCTAAATTGTGCCCTAAATGCTTTTATCTTTGCATTGAATGATTCTGCTGATGCATTTGTACTTCTGTTTATAAAATAGT
>NZ_JACJVM010000007.1:0-898 GCF_014212065.1 Aequorivita sp. 609
CCCGTATCCAGAAAAGCCTGATATCGATGTGAGCTCTGCAATGGTGGCCCAGGGCTGGGATGAAATGCGCCTGTTTAAAGAGGCAGAAACATTCTTTATGTCTGTAAACATGTCTGCAATGTTTGACAACTTCTGGACAAACTCGATGTTCATTAAACCTGAAGGAAGAGATGTGGTGTGCCATCCTACCGCATGGGACATGGGAAACAGAGAGGACTTCAGAATCAAAATGTGCACTAAAGTGAACATGGATGATTTCTTAACTGTTCACCATGAGATGGGACATAACCAGTACCAAATGGCTTACCGTCACCACTCATACCTGCTGAGAGATGGTGCGAACGAAGGTTTCCATGAGGCGGTGGGAGAGATCATGTCACTTTCTGCTGCCACTCCTTCTCACCTGCAGTCATTGGGCCTTCTGCCTTCTGATTTCAAGGAGGACCATGAGACAGAGATAAACTTCCTGTTGAAGCAGGCCCTCACCATCGTGGCCACTCTGCCCTTCACCTACATGCTGGAGGAATGGAGATGGCAAGTCTTCAAAGAGACCATCCCCAAAGATGAGTGGATGCTTCGCTGGTGGCAAATGAAGAGAGAACTTGTTGGAGTGGCTGAGGCTGTGCCCAGAGATGAGTCCTATTGTGACCCTCCTGCACTTTTCCATGTATATGGGGATTATTCTTTTATCAGGTACTTTACTAGAACCATATATCAGTTCCAGTTTCAAGAGGCATTATGTGAGGCAGCTGGCCACACCGGTCCCCTTCACAAATGTGACATTACCAACTCAACCAAAGCTGGTAACAAACTCAGGCATATGCTCGAGTTAGGCCGATCCATGTCTTGGACTCGTGCTCTGGAAGATATTGCAGGAACCAAAAAGATGGATTCCCAG
>NZ_JACJVM010000008.1:0-722 GCF_014212065.1 Aequorivita sp. 609
GACACATCGCTCGTTTTTTTTTTTTTTTTTTCTCCTGATCTGTGGATTAAAAGTGTTGGTGTTCCCTTTACTACTGATCGAAGAACTGATTCACCATGGAAAAGACAATCAGCCCAAGAAAAAGCAAATTCTATCTAAAATTGAATGGTGTTTGGGACACCGACCAAGGGCAGAAGGTTTGGTATTTTCAGAGAGGATCAGACTGTTAAGATCAATGTTGAAGTGGCCGTGTGTCACTCTCACGCGTGTTGGTGCCTTTGCTGGCGGGTTTTATTTATAAGTGTATTATGTATATATCACAGATAGTATAATATATAATATCAGTAAAGAGAGTAGAAACAATTGATGCTCTTTTTAGGCAAAAAAAAAACATGCAATTTACCCTTATTATGGAAAACCAGTTTAAATGGAAACTGAAGAGTGGAAGTACATCACACTGCTATTAATTCTAATGTGAATGCTGATTCCATCTTGTACTTCAAGCAACATTTGTCCTGTTTTTGTAATTGTGGATTGAATCTTCTAAAGTGCCTCTAAATAATTTGTACTAATAGCCATTCATCTATACCAAGTAACGGGTAAGAGCAATTCATTTTCGCCATAGTCAATGCTGTTATTTTGTGACTAGATTTGCATCATTTGAAGGGGTTACAATAAAAACGTTGCATACCACTATGAGCATTATAGTTCAGTGTTTCCTGGATGTATTTAAAAAAATTTTT